>JBEAQJ010000151.1:0-10004 GCA_041163945.1 Pseudomonadota bacterium | reverse complement strand
GCCCTGCCTCGGCCCGCGGGGTCAAAGCGCCCGGCAACGCTGTGGCCGGGCCCTTCGAGCCAAAACCCGCGGCCGCGGGGGCGGGCAAGGTGGCCGGCACCGCAGCCACCGCCATCGGCGTCGCGGCATCCGTGGGCCCATCGCTGCCCGGCGCCAAGCCGATGGGCCCCGCAGCGCCAGCGGCGGCCGTCGGCAACATGCCCGCCGCCATAAGGGGCACAACGGTGCCCGCTGGGGCGGGCGGGCCCATGCCAGTGGCAAGCGGGGCGGATGGTATCACGTCGCCGCCGGCACCCGTGGGCTCAGCCAGTCGGGATTGGGCCATGACGGATGTGGCGCGCTGCAGGGCCAGGGTCGAAAGCGCCTGTGGCAAGGCGATCACCATCGCCGTACTGTCTTGCGCAAGCGCCACGGCCGCATCGGCCAAGTCGGTCGCCCGCGCGCCATCGGCCCCGGCCGCAGCATCGGGGCTGGCCGCAAAAACCGTCATGAAGGCCGATTGATCATCATCGGCGGGGGCCGGTTCATCGCCCGGCATGCGCCGCGACGACCCCATCGGCATGGCCGGGCCGGCCTTTGCGAAAAGCAGATCATCCATTCTGGCTGTCCCATTCTGAAACGCAGGCCGATATGGCACCAAAGCTCCTTACGAATTCTTTACGCCGGTCTGGCAGGGTGCGGAAAAATCGCTTCAATCCGAGGTATCTTTGTGACGGCCCCGATCCCCCCGAACCTGACCGCCCCATCCCAAAGACCGCCCGAACCCGCCGCCGAAACCTGGGCGCTGCGCAAGGTCGCGCAAGATCTTGAAGCCAGCTTCTTGGCGGAAATGCTGAAACACGCGGGCTTTGGCGAAGCCCGCAGCGCCTTTGGCGGCGGCGTGGGCGAAGCGCAGTTCGCATCCCTGTTGCGCGCCGAACATGCGCGTGCACTGGTCGAACGGGGTGGGATCGGTCTGTCGCAGTCACTGTTCCAAGCGCTGGCCGAACGGGCTGGCCCCAGCACAAAGACCGCCCCATGACCCGCCCCAACCCAGCCGTTGCCACCATCTGGGCGTTGCTGGACGCGCAGAAACAGGCGTTGCTGGCCGGTGATCTGGCCACGCTGGACCGGCTGCCCGAAACGCTGTCGCGCGCGATGGATCAATTGGCGCAGGCACGGCCGGACACGGCAACGTTGCAAAACCTGTCTGAAGCGGCCGCGCGCAACGCACGCCTTGTGCAGTCAGCCCGCGACGGGCTGGCCCGGGTGCGGCGCGACATGGCCCCGGCTGCGCCGCTGACCACCTATGACGCCCATGGCCGGCAACGGCCGGCTGCCAATCATGGGCAGCTGATCGCGCGCCGCTGACACCGGTAAAATCCATCGCAAACAGGGCCCGACATTAGGCGGCTGTTCACACCTGATCTTTCAAGTTGGCCCCGCATCCGACCGGGTGGCGCGTCCCCAAGCGACGGGGCGCAGGTGTGAAAAGACGCTTCGCTGGGGCTGGCAACAGCCCTGAACTGTTGGCGCCGAACGCGCCGCGACCCAAATTAGGAAGGGGACGACATGGCCACTTTCCAGGCGCCGCCATGGTGGCCGCCACCGGCGATCACCTTCTTGCGCTTCACGACCAGCGGGCGGGTGTCATTGTCTTTCTTGGCCATGGCCGGGCCCCTAGCACGGCGGCCATGAACAAGGGCTTAATGCAAGCTCAGGCCAGGCCCGGGCGCAGCTGGCGGGCCAGCCCGCCGCTGATGGCCAGCATCCCTGCCGCCACCGCCAGACAGGCCGGCAAGCCGCCCCATTGGTAGCTCAGGCCCGACAACAGCGTGCCGATCAGCCGACCGGCCGCATTCGCCATGTAGTAAAAGCCGACATCCATCGTCACCTGCTCGGCCCGGCTGAAGGCAAGGATCAGGTAGGAATGTAGCGCCGAATTGACCGCGAAGACCGCGCCAAAGACCAAAAGCCCCGCAACCAGAACCGTCGTCAGCCAGGCCGACGGCCCGTCCGCTGCCCCGACCATCACGGCCAGCGCCGCCGGCAACACCGCAAGCCCCAAGGCCCAGCGCCAGGCCCCCAAGATCAACGGCGCCGTGCCACGCGCTTCGGCCCGCAGCAGGCGCGGGGCATTGGCCTGAACCAAACCGTAAAGAATGATCCAGCCGGCCATGAAGCTTCCGATGATGAAAAATGCCAGCCGGTTGCCGGCCACCGTTCCATCGGACAAGACGGCGTAGAAATACACGGGGATACCAACCACGAACCAAACATCACGCGCCCCGAACAGGAACACGCGCGCCGCCGACAGCCAATTCACATTCGCCGATCTGGACAGCACTTGCGAAAACTTTGCCCCCTTGCGACCGCCGGGCAGCCCTGCGGGCATGCGCAAGACGATGACCAGCAAGATCAGCGCCAGAACCCCGGCCATGCCCAGAACCGCCGGCACAAAGCCCGCAAACGCCAAGAGCCCGGCCCCCAGCAAGAACCCCAACCCCTTGACCGCATTCTTCGATCCGGTCAGCAGCGCCACCCAACGAAACAACGCCCCTTCGGTTTGGGGTGCCAAAAGCTTGACCGCGGATTTCGACGACATCTTGGCCAAATCCTTGGCCACGCCTGACAGCCCCTGCACGCCCATCACGAAAACGACCGACGCCGTGATGCCCCAGCTGGGGTCAAGCCCGGCCAGGGCAAGCAAGGCCACGATCTGCAGCCCCAGACCGGCGTAAAGCGTCACCGTCAGCCCAAAGCGCGCCGCGATCCAGCCGGCGCTCAGGTTGGTCAGGACACCGGCGATTTCGTACAGCACGAACAGATAGGCCAGCTGCACCGGCGAAAAGCCCATCATGTGGAACTGCAACAGCACCAGCATGCGAAGGGCGCCATCGCTGAGCATGAAGGCCCAATAGGCCGCCGTGACCGCGACATAGGCGGCCAAGCCCGCCGGGCGCGTGGCGGCGTCGGTCATGGATGGGCGCCGACCATCAGCGCCACGTCGGCCAGCCGGTGGGCATAGCCCATTTCATTGTCGTACCAGGCATAAATCTTGAGCTGCGTGCCGTTGACCACCATGGTGGACGGCGCATCGATGATGGCAGACCGCGTATCATTCGTGTAATCGGCGCTGACCAGCGGGCGGTCCTCGTAGCCAAGGATGCCGGCCAAGGGGCCATCGGCGGCAGCCTTGAACAGGGCGTTCACGTCCTCAGGGGTGGTGGGGCGTGCGACCTCGAACACGCAATCGGTCAAGGATGCGTTCAGCAATGGCACACGCACGGCATGGCCGTTCAGCTTGCCCGCCAATTCCGGATAGATCAGGGTGATCGCGGTGGCGCTGCCCGTCGTGGTCGGGATCAGGGAATTCAGCGCCGACCGGGCACGGCGCAGATCCTTGGCCGGCCGGTCAACGATGGTCTGGGTGTTGGTCACGTCATGGATCGTCGTGATCGAACCATGCCGAATGCCCAAGCCTTCGTGAATGACCTTGACCACGGGCGCCAGGCAATTGGTGGTACAGCTGGCCGCGGTGATGATCCGGTGCCGGGCCGGGTCATAGCTCAGGTGGTTCACCCCGTAGACAATGTTGGCGGCATCCCCATCCTTGACCGGGGCCGACACGACCACACGCTTTGCACCGCCATCGAAATAGGGCTGGATCTTGGCGGCCGTCTTGAAAACGCCGGTGCAATCGATCACCACATCCACCCCATCCAGCGGCAGGCGCGCGGGGCTGCTTTCGCGGTGGATGGGCATCCGCGTGCCATTGATCGTCAGGCTGCCCGCGTCGCTTTGGATGTCGGCGTGCCAGCGGCCATGGACGCTGTCGAATTCCATCAGATGCGCATGCATGGCCGGATCCCCGGCCGCATCGTTCAGCCATGCAATGCGCGCGCCCCGTTCCAGAAGCGGGCGCAACACCAGCTTGCCGATCCGGCCCAACCCGTTCAGCGCATAGGTTGTCATGGCGTCGCCTCGGACGTGCGGGCGATGTCATCAAGCGCGCGCTGAAGCGAAATCCGATCAAGCGCGTCAAGCGGCAGGGCGGCAAAGGCCATGATGCGATTGCGCAGCATGCCGTAGGCGTGCTGAAAGGCCAGCATCCGCTGCGCATCGGTGCCGGTGGCCTTGACCGGGTCTGGGGTGCTCCAATGCGCGCTCAAGGGCTGGCCTTGCCAAGGGGGGCAGGCTTCGTTCGCGGCCCGGTCACAAACCGTGAAGACGAAATCAAAGGCTGCCGCGTCGGGGCCTTGGAATTCCGCCACATGCTTGGATCGCAAGCCGTCGGTGGGGTAACCCTTGGCCTGCAGCATTTGGACGGCCAGCGGGTTCAGCGCCGATTGCGGCTGGGTGCCGGCTGAAAACACCTCGAACCGGTCGCCTGCCATCTTGCGCAGGATCGATTCGGCGAAAATGGACCGGGCGGAATTCCCCGTGCAGATGAACAAGACCCGGTAGCGTCGATCGGATGGCATGGCACTGTCTTCCAAGGGGTTGCGAACAAGGGTGGGAGGGCACAGATCCGGCCGCCCCAGGCAGCATTCGGTCCACAGCGCGTCCGTCAGCGCGCGGATACCGGCCAGGTCGGGCCCATAGCGCAGAAACGTGCCGCGGCGCGCACGGGTGATCAGCCCCGCGCCCAGAAGATCGGCCAGATAGCCGCTAAGCGTATTGGGCTTCAGGGCCAACACCTGTGCAATTTCGCCGGCGGGCAAAAGATCGGGGTGGCGCCGGATCAACAGGCGCAGCACCGCCAAGCGTTGCGGATGACCCAAGGTGGCGAATCGATCTGAAAGCATAATTTCCATAATTCGCGAAATATAGAAATTGAGGCCGATGGCAAGTGAAGCTTTTGTGACAGCTTGGCCCGTGACCGACCTGCCGCCTTGCAATCCGGCAAAAGCCTGACAAAAGAGATCAGGTTGACCGAAGCAGCCCGAACGCGCCATGCTGATGCCCCAACCCGCCCGCAACCCATACCCCAGACGCCTGTCGCTGTTGGCATGGCTGGTGGCGGGGCTGTGCATCCTTCCCATGGCGGCGGTGGTGATGGCAGCCATGGGCGGGGGCAGCACGACCTTGGCAAATCTTGCGGGGTCGGTGCTGCCGCGCTACGCGGGCGCCACGGCGACCCTTGTGGTGATCGTGGCCATCGGCACCGCCATCATCGGAACGGCCACGGCGTGGCTGGTCACCGCAACGCGGTTTCCGGGCCGGCGGGTTCTGGAAATTGCCTTGGCGCTGCCCTTGACCTACCCGGCCTATGTGCTGGCCTATGCCTATACCGATCTGCTGGATCATCCCGGCTGGGTGCAGTCGAGCCTGCGCGATCTGACCGGCTGGGGGCCACGCGATTACTGGTTTCCGGAAATCCGGTCGCTCGGCGGGGCGGCGGCGATGCTGGTGTTCGTGCTCTATCCTTACGTCTACCTTCTGGCGCGGGCGGCTTTTCTGCGGCAGTCGGCGACCGCCTATATCGCGGCGCGCACGCTGGGTCAGGGACCATGGGGGGCGTTTTTCCGGGTTTCGGTGCCGATCGCGCGCCCCGCCATCGCGGGCGGCGTGCTGCTGGCGATGATGGAAACCTTGGCCGATTACGGCACGGTGGCCTATTTCGGGGTTCAGACCTTTGCGACGGGCATCTATGTCAGCTGGTTTGGCCTGTTCGACCGAACGGCGGCGGCGCAATTGGCGCTTTGTCTTTTGATCGTCGCGCTGACACTGGCCACGCTGGAACGCCGCCAGCGGCTGCATCAACGCCACCATGATGCCGGACGCCGCTTTGAACGGATGGAGCCGGTGCGCCTGACCGGGCGGGCAGCGGCGGGCGCGATCCTGGTCTGTGGCCTGCCAGTGTTTTTTGGCTTTTTGCTGCCCAGCGGCATCTTGATCAGCTTGGCATCGGGGGCGGGACAGATCCTGTTTTCGCCCCGATACTTGGGGTTTTTGCAACATTCCGTGACCTTGGCGGGCATCGCCGCGGCCCTGACGGTGACCGCGGCGATGGTGATGGGGTTCAATGCCCGGCTGCGGCCCACGCGGGGCACGCACACCGCGATGCGGATCGCCGGGATCGGCTATGCAGTTCCCGGCGGCGTGATCGCCGTGGGGCTGTTGTTTCCCTTCGCGGCCTTCGACAATGCGCTCGACGCGGTGATGGAGGCACGCTTTGGCATCGACACCGGGCTTTTGATCACCGGATCGATCTGGCTGATGATCGCGGCCTACATGGTGCGGTTCATGGCGGTCGCGCTGAACACCTATGAATCCGGCCTGTCCACGGTGAACCCCAACATGGATGCGGTGGCGCGCACCTTGGGCCAAGGTCCGGTGCCGATGCTGCGGCGTATCCACATGCCGATCTTGCAGCCCTCGATCCTGACGGCGCTGCTGATCGTGTTCGTGGATGTGATGAAGGAATTGCCGGCCACCCTGATCCTGCGGCCGTTCAACTACGACACGCTTGCCGTGCAGGCCCACAGGCTGGCTTCGGACGAACGGCTGGCCGAGGCGGCGGTGCCAAGCCTGGTGATCGGGGCTGTGGGGCTATTGCCCGTGGCGCTCTTGTGCTGGAGCATCGGGCGCGAAGGGCGCCCGGCCCGTATGGCCACGGCCCCGCACGCCGAACCGGCCGCCCACCCCTAGACCGTTCCGGTCACAAGCACGCAAACGAAAACGGGCGCCCCAAGGGCGCCCGTTTGGTGTCTTGCGCGACCCGCGTGGATCAAACCAAACCCGTTACGGCCAGTTGGCGGCGTTCAGCACGCCGACGGCAGCATCGACATTGGCGGCGATGTCCGACAGATCGATGGTATCGGGGCGAAAGATGCCCAAGGCCGCGACCGAGGGCGACAGGCCCACACCCGGAACGGCCGGGTATTCATCATTTCCGGCCGAGAAATATTGCTGCGCCTGATCCGATGTCAGGTATTCCAGAAACTTGATCGCATTCTCGCGGTTGGGCGCATGTGCCGCCACGCCACCACCCGACACGTTCATATGCGCGCCGATGTCGTTTTGGTTGGGGAAAACCCAGCCGATATTGGCCAGCTGCTCGGGCGTGATCTGGTCGTCGCCTTCACGGATGATGCGCGAGAAGTAATAGGTGTTCGACATCGCGATGTCGCATTCCCCCGAAGCGATGCCGCGCAGCTGATCGGTGTCGCCGCCCTGTGGCGCGCGGGCGAAATTGCCCACCACGGCGTTGGCCCATTCCTGCACGGCGTCTTGACCCAGATGGGCGATCAATGCCGCCACGATGTTTTGCGTGTAGACATTGGTGGCCGAGCGGATACAGACCTGACCGGCATATTCCGGCTTGGCCAGATCCTGGTAGCTGCGCGGGGGGTTTGCGACCTCGGTCTTGTCGTAAAAGATGATGCGGGCCCGCTGGGAAAAGGAAAACCAGTGATTGCCGTCGTCTTGCAGATAGGACGGCACGCGGGTCTCCAGAATGTCGCTGTCGACCGGCTGCAACAGCCCCATGGCGGTGGCGCGCGCAAGGCGCACGGTATCGACGGTCAGGAACACATCGGCGGGGCTGTTTGCGCCTTCGGCCTGCATGCGGGCAATCAGCTCATCGGCGTTGCCTTCGATGCGGTTGACCGTGATGCCGGTCAGGGCGGTGAAATCGGAATAGAGCCGTTCGTCAGTGTCATAGTGGCGCGACGAATACAGGTTCAGTTCTTGCGCCTGTGCGGCGGTCAGGGTCGAGGCCGCGATGGCAGTGGCCAAAAGGGCGGCAAGCGGGCGGGTCATGACTAGCTCCGTAAAGGGTCACCGTATACCTGACTGAAATACTCAGCTGGGGTGCACTCGTTCAATCGCATCGCAATGCCGGTGTCAATATATCTGACAAAAATAATAGGAATACCGCGCCCGCTTGTCGCGGACAGCGGCCCGGTGCAGGGTCGCGCGCGACACGCAACGCAGGGGACATGATGCGCGCAGGCATTGCATTTCTGGTTCTGGCTTATGTGCTCAGCCAGTTTTACCGCGCCTTTCTGGCCGTGTTGTCGCCGGTTCTGACCGCTGAAATCGGGGCCACGACCGGCGATCTGGCGCGTGCCTCCGGGTTGTGGTTCGTGGCCTTCGCGCTGATGCAACTGCCGGTGGGTTGGGCGCTGGACCATCTGGGCCCCAGGCGCACGGCATCGATCCTGTTCCTGATCGGCGGTGCAGGTGGCGCGGCGGTGTTTGCGCTGGCGCAAGGGCCCGGTGCAATCGCCGTGGCGATGATCCTGATCGGCATCGGCTGTGCCCCGATCCTGATGGCGACCTATTTCATCTTCGCGCGCAGCTTTTCGGCGGCGATGTTCGGCACATTGGCGGGCGTCACCGTGGGGCTGTCGTCGCTGGGAAACATCCTGTCTGCGGCGCCGCTGGCCTATTTGATCGACGCCTTTGGCTGGCGGGCCACGGTGGGTGGCTTTGCCGTCATGACGGCGGTCGTTGCGGTGTTCATCGCGGCGCTGGTGCGTGACCCGCCCAAACCCTTGGGCGAAGCCAAGGGATCGCTGCTGGACCTGCTGCGCATGCCGCAGCTTTGGCCGATTCTGGTGATGATGTTCGTTTGCTACGCGCCGGCGGCCGGGCTGCGCGGCCTGTGGATCAGCCCCTATCTTGGTGATCGCTTCGCGGCCGATCTGGGCCAGCTGGGCATCGCCGCGCTGGTGATGGGCCTGGCCATGGTGGCCGGCAATTTTCTCTATGGTCCGGCCGACCGGCTGTGGGGCAGCCGCAAGCGGCCGATCCTGATCGGCAACGGCTTGGTGGCGATCTTGTGCCTAAGCTTCTGGGCCATGCCGCCCGGCGGGTTCTGGCCGGCGGTGGCGGTCTTTGCGCTGATCGGGCTGTTTGGCGCATCCTACCCGATCGTCATCAGCCATGGCCGCAGCTTTTGCCCCCCACATCTGACCGGGCGGGGGGTCACCTTGCTGAACCTGTTTGGCATGGGTGGCGCCGGCGTCATGCAATTTGCCAGCGGGCCAACCTATGCCGCACTGGCCCAGACCCGACCGCCGGCCGAGGCCTATGGCGCGCTGTTTGGCATGATCGGCCTGGTGATCCTGGCCGGGCTGGTCCTGTACCTTTGGGCACAGGACAGCACCGGCTAGATGCCCCTCAGGCCGCGCTGCGCCGACGTGGGCGCCGGCCCTTGGATGGCGCCCCGGCAAAGGGCCTGTGCGCGGATTTGCCGGCCTTGCCGTGCCCTTGGCCAGGCCCGTGACCTTGGCCTTGGCCTTGGCCCTGACCTTGGCCGCGCCCTCGACCCCCACCGCCGCCGCGCTGGGGTTTTTCCATCTTGACCGCCTTGGGGCGGGTGCCGCTGGCCACGGGGATTTCAACCTTCATCAGCTTTTCGATCTGCACCAACAGATCGACCTCTTCGGCGCAGCAAAAGGCGATGGCCTCGCCCTCGCGGCCGGCGCGTGCGGTGCGGCCGATGCGGTGAACGTAATTGTCCGGCGTGTCGGGCAGTTCATAGTTGATGACATAGGCCACGCCAGGAATGTCGATGCCGCGCGCGGCCACATCGGTGGCAACCAGCACGTTGATGGTGCCTTCGCGGAACGCCTTGATGGCGCGGTCACGCTGGCCTTGGCTTTTGTTGCCATGGATCGAGGCGGCATTGAAACCGTCGTCGACCAGCCCCTTCATCAGCTTTTCCGCGCCGTGCTTGGTGCGCGCAAACACCAGCGTCAGCGCGTCGCGGTCGCGGTTCAGGATTTCGCGCAGGACGGCGGGCTTGGCGCCCTTGTCCATGTAGCGAACCGATTGCGTGACCTTGTCGGCGGCCTTGCCGGGCGGGGCAACCTGAACCTTGCGCGGATTGGTCAGATAGGCGCGCGACAGCTCTTCCATCTGCTTGGGCATGGTGGCCGAAAACAGCATGGTCTGGCGCGGCGTGCCCAGCGCAGGCGCGATCCGGCGCAGCGCATGGATAAAGCCCAGATCCAGCATCTGATCGGCCTCGTCCAGAACCAGATGGCGCGCCTGGCGCAGATCGACCGCGC
>JBEAQJ010000150.1:0-14134 GCA_041163945.1 Pseudomonadota bacterium | reverse complement strand
CGATCGAGGTGGTGCGCCGCGGCAAGGTGCGCCGGGCCAAGCTGTATTACCTGCGCGCACGCCGTGGCAAATCGGCCCGCATCGCCGAAGACAACACCTACAAGCCGCTCGGCGGCACGGAAGCATAAGGATCGACGTGATGAAAAAGGATATCCACCCCGACTATCACGTCATCACCGTCAAGATGACGAATGGCGACACGGTTCAGATGCGTTCGACCTGGGGCAAGGAAGGCGATACCATGTCGCTGGACATCGACCCGACCGTGCACCCGGCCTGGACCGGTGGCGGCGCCCGCCTGATGGACACCGGCGGCCGCGTGTCGAAGTTCAAGAAGAAATACGAGGGCTTGGGCTTCTAATTCGTGCCCGCCCGATAGTTGCGAAACGCCGCCCCGACGGGCGGCGTTTTTCTTTGGGCATCTGGGCTTAACCTTTTGCAGAGCGTCCCGTAAGACCCGCGATGTCGTGGCGCCCCGCGTGCCCGGCCTGGCAGATATGGACAGACCGAAGGGGGTGGGCGTGACACATGTGATCGTGCTGGGAAACGAAAAGGGCGGTTCGGGGAAATCGACCACCGCCATGCACCTTGCCACGGCCCTGGCGCGCATGGGCCATGTCGTGGGCGCGATCGACCTCGACCTGCGCCAGCGCAGCTTTGGGCGCTACATCGAGAACCGGCGCGGCACGATCGCGGCCCGCGGGCTGGATCTGGCGGCGCCCGTGTTGGCGGATCTGCCCGTGGCCATCGCCGATGCGGCCAGCCCAGCCGGGGCCGGGGCCGGGGCATCTGACGCGCGGCTGACGGCCGCGGTTGCCGCGCTTCAGGCGCATTCCGATTTCATCGTGATCGATTGCCCCGGCAGCCACACGCCGCTAAGCCAGCAGGCCCATAGCCTGGCCGATACCTTGCTGACGCCCCTGAACGACAGCTTCGTCGATTTCGACATGTTGGGACGCGTCGATGCCGATGGTGCCACCATCAAGGGGCCCAGCGTCTATTCGGAAATGGTCTGGCAGGACCGCCAGCAGCGCGCCCGCGCCGGGCAAAAGCCGATGGATTGGATCGTTTTGCGCAACCGCTTGGGCACGCAGGACATGCACAACAAGCGCAAGGTGGGGCGGGCGCTGGAAAACCTGTCCCAGCGCATCGGATTTCGCGTGGTGCCGGGATTTTCCGAACGCGTCATTTTTCGGGAATTGTTTCCCAGCGGCATGACGCTCTTGGACTTGCGTGAATTGGGCGTGGACCGGCTGAATATTTCGAATTTGGCCGCACGAAACGAATTGCGCGACCTGATCCGCGCCCTGAACCTGCCCGGCGTGGATGTCACCTTCTGAGCGGTTTCGCCCCGCCCATCGGGGCGGCCCGCCGGTCAGTCGTAGCGCAGTTCCGTGGCCTTGCCGCGAAACAGCGTGTAGGCCAGCACCGAGTAGCCCGCGATGACAGGCACGACGACGCAAGCACCCACAAAGATGATGAACAGGCTTTCGGGTGCAGAGGCGGCTTCGTAAATGGTCAGCCGTTCGGGCACGACATAGGGGTAAAAGCTGTAGGCCATGCCAAGATAGGCCAGGGCGAAAAGCGCGGTCGCCACGGCAAAGGGCAACCAAGACCGGCGGTCGTCGGGAAAGGGCATGGCGCGCAACATGCGCCAGAGCCACATGATCAACAGGCCCGACAGGATCGGCAAGGGTGCAAGGAACAAGACCTCGGGGAAGCTCAGCCACTTGTTGAACAGCCGGCTGGAGACCAGCGGCGTGGCCAGTGACACCGCCCCGATGCCCAAGATCACCCCCCACAGGCTTTCGCGGCCCCAGCGCACCGCCTTAAGTTGCAGCGCGCCATCAGTCTTGTGGATAAGCCACGCCGCCCCGATGAAGCTGTAGCCCACCGCAAGGAACACGGCCGTCAGCACCGCAAAGCCGGTGGTGGCCCATGTCTGGTCCAGCCCCATGACATAGAGACCCAGCATGTAGCCTTGCGCGAGCGCCGTCATGAGCGAACCCACGAAAAACAACCGGTTCCACAGCCGTTTGTGATGATCACGGGCTTTGGCGCGGAACTCGAAGGCCACGCCGCGCAAGATCAACCCCACCAGCATGATGAACACCGGAAGATAAAGCGCGGTCAGGATCATCCCGTGGGCCACGGGAAAGGCCACCAGCAACAGCCCCACCGCCAAAACCAGCCAGGTTTCATTGGCATCCCAAAACGGCCCGATGGCGCCGATCATGCGGTCTTGTTCGGCGGGGCTGGCCAGTGGAAACAAGATGCCCACCCCCAGATCGAACCCATCGAGCACCACATAGATCAGGATCGACAGCCCCATCAAAGAGGCAAAGGCCCAAGGCAGCCAGTCGGCGGGATTTGCAAAATCGGGCATGGGCTCACTCCGCCGGGCTGATCGCCATCACCCCGGCCTTGCCGGAATGGGTCATGTCGATGGCCGGGCCGTCATCGCCGCGGGCGGCCTTGCGCGCCAGATAGGCGATCACGCCGATATAGGCGAACAAAAGCGCGGCATAGATTGCAAGATAGGTGATCAGCGTGCCCAGAACCATGGGGGCGGGCACGTCGGCCACCGCCATTTCCGTGGTCATGACGCCCTGAACCAGCCAAGGCTGACGGCCGATTTCGGTGGTATACCACCCCGCCAAGGTCGCCACCCAACCTGCGAAGGCCATGGGCACCAGCGCCCACAGAATGGGCTTGGGCAGCGCTTCGACGGCCAGCCAGTGGCCCGCGATCTGCCCCTGGTGACGCGCGCGACCGCGCCACATGAAATAGATCGACGCCCAGCTGATCAGCAGCATGGCCATGCCCGTGCCCACCATCACCCGAAACGACCAAAAGACCGGGGCAACGGGGGGATGAAGCGGCGTGCCATCCGCCGCCACGAAGTCATTCAAGCCCTTCAAAACACCATCCCAGTGATGTGTCAGGATCAGCGACGCCAGACCGGGAATTTCCACCGCCATGTGGTTGGTACGGGCCGCTTCATCGGGGATGGCGAACAAGACCAGCGGCGCCCCGGCCCTGGTTTCCCAAAGCCCCTCCATCGCCGCGACCTTGGCGGGCTGATATTCCTTGGTGTTCAGCCCATGCAGATCGCCCATGAAGATCTGGACCGGGATCAACAGCGCGCCGATCGTCACGCCCACCTTCAGCATGGCGCGCACATCGCGCGAGCGGTCGCCCAGAAGCCAGCGGAACGCCGATACCCCGGCGATCAGGAACCCCACGGTCAGGAAACTGGCCAGCATCATGTGGGCAAAGCGATAGGGCATCGACGGGTTGAAGATGATGGCCCACCAATCGGTGGCAAAGGCCACGCCATCGATCATTTCGAACCCTTGCGGCGTGTGCATCCAGCTGTTCAGCACAATGATCCAGAACGCCGACATGCTGGTGCCGAAGGCCACCAGAAAGGTGGCCAACATGTGCAGCCATCCCGGCACGCGCGAAAAGCCGAACAGCATGATGCCGATAAACACCGCCTCGAGGAAAAAGGCGGTCAGCACCTCATAGGCCAGAAGCGGGCCGGCGATGTTGCCCACGGTTTCCATGAAACCGGGCCAATTGGTGCCGAACTGGAACGACATGGTGATGCCCGACACCACGCCCATGGCAAAGGACAGGGCAAAAACCTTGACCCAGAACCGATAGGCCGCCATCCACTTGGCATCGCCGGTCTGCGCAAAGCGCAGCCGAAAGAAGAACAGCACCCAGCCCAGCGCGATGGTGATGGTCGGAAACAGGATGTGAAACGAGATATTGGCCGCGAACTGGATGCGGCTGAGGATCAAGGTGTCGATCATGTCCATGTCAGTCATTCCTCAGCTTCGTTTGGTCAGCGCGGGAAACAGGCCCGCGGCCTTGTCGATCAAGCCCGCAACGCGCCCCCCCAGCGTCATCAGCTGGACGAGCCGTTCGGTTTCAAGCCGTTCCATCTCGGCGTAAAAGCCGGTCATCATCTCGATCATCTCACGCAATTCGGCGATGCGCGCCTCGGCGTAGTCGTCGCCCGCCGGGCCCTGCAATTCCAGCTCGCGCAGCTTGGTGAGCGTCGGGTCGATCTCGCGCTTCTTGCGTTCGGCCACCAGCGTGCGCACGATGTCCCACAGATCGTCGGGCGTGGTGAAATAATCCCTCCGATCGCCGGGCAGATGCTTGAGCCGCACAAGATTCCAGCTTTGCAGCTCTTTCAGCCCCATCGAGGTGTTCGAGCGGCTGATCCCCAGCGCCTCGGTGATGGCTTCGGCGTTCAGCGGCTGGGACGAGATGAACAAAAGCGCATAGATCTGCCCGACGGTGCGGTTGATGCCCCACCGGCTGCCCATTTCCCCGAAATGCAGGACAAATTCCTGCTGGAGCGGCGTCAATGTCATGGCCAAAATCCTGTTCGCGCAGTGATTTCAGAAATTTCTGAAATGCAGATAACGCTTTCGGCCGAAAGGGCAACAGACGAAGCTGCGACACAATGCCAGCGTGGCCGAAGCGATGCAAAAAAGACCCCGCGCCACGCAGGGCACGGGGCCAAGAGAAGGGGCGGTTGGCAGAAAACAGTTCGGGGACAGACCAACCGTGGCCCGACGTTGGGGGCGCGATGTAACAACGACATGTCGCGATCCCGGCCATGCCGGGTTATCCACAGCTTTGCGGAACCCCAAGCGCCACAAATGAAAAAGGCCCCGCAATCTGCGGGGCCTTTCGGGTCTATTGACCGATGGCGCAGGGCCGATCAGTTGTCGTCGTCGCGCTTGAGTGCGGCACCCAGGATGTCGCCCAGCGATGCGCCCGAATCGGACGATCCGTACTGTTCGACCGCTTCCTTTTCCTCGGCGATTTCGCGCGCCTTGATCGACAGACCCAGGCGGCGGGTCTTGGCATCGACATTGGTCACGCGCACATCGATCTTGTCACCGACCTGGAAGCGCTCGGGGCGCTGCTCGGAGCGATCCCGGCTCAGGTCAGAGCGGCGGATGAAGGATTTCATGCCTTCGTATTCCACCTCGATGCCACCATCCTCGATTGCGGTCACCGCAACCGTGATGATGGACCCGCGCTTGACGCCGCCGATCACCTCGGCCAGCGGATCGCCCTGCACGGATTTGATCGAAAGCGAAATCCGCTCTTTCTCGGTGTCGACCTCGGTGACGACGGCCTTGACCATGTCGCCCTTGCGATAGTCGTTGATCACGTCTTCGCCACGACCTTCCCAGGTCAGGTCCGACAGGTGCACCATGCCGTCGATGTCGCCCGGCAGGCCGATGAACAGGCCGAATTCGGTGATGTTCTTCACCTCGCCCTCGACCTGCGTTCCAACAGGGTGTGTTTCTTCGAAAACTTCCCACGGGTTGCGCATGGTCTGCTTCAGACCCAGCGACACGCGACGCTTGGAGCTGTCGATTTCCAGCACCATCACCTCGACCTCTTGGCTGGTCGAAACGATCTTGCCGGGATGGACGTTCTTCTTGGTCCACGACATTTCCGACACGTGAACCAGACCCTCGACGCCCGGTTCCAGTTCCACGAAGGCGCCGTAGTCGGTGATGTTGGTCACGCGGCCCATGTGGACGGATTCCAGCGGGTATTTCTTTTCCACCGTATCCCAGGGGTCATCTTGCAGCTGCTTCATGCCCAGGCTGATGCGATGGGTGTCCTTGTTGACCTTGATGACCTGAACCTTGACGGTTTCGCCAATGGTCAGAACCTCTTTCGGGTCATTCACACGGCGCCAGGCCATGTCGGTGACGTGCAACAGGCCATCCACACCGCCCAGATCGACGAAGGCGCCGTATTCGGTGATGTTCTTGACCACGCCGTCGACGATATCGCCTTCGTTCAGCTTGCCGATCACCTCGGCGCGCTGTTCGGCACGCGATTCTTCCAAGATGGCGCGGCGCGACACCACGATGTTGCCACGCCGGCGATCCATTTTCAGGATCTGGAAGGGCTGCTTGAGCCCCATCAGCGGGCCGGCATCGCGCACGGGGCGCACATCGACCTGGCTGCCGGGCAAGAACGCCACGGCGCCGCCCAGATCCACGGTAAAGCCACCCTTGACGCGGCCAAAGATGGCGCCATCGACGCGGTCCTCGGCAGCATAGGCTTTCTCAAGGCGATCCCAAGCCGCTTCGCGGCGCGCCATCTCGCGGCTGATCACAGCCTCGCCGCGGGCGTTCTCGACGTTGCGCAGGTAGACCTCGACCTCATCGCCAACCGCGATTTCCGGGGCCTCGCCGGGATTTGCGAATTCTTTCAGATCGATACGGCCTTCCATCTTGTAGCCGACATCGATGATGGCCTGCCCCGCCTCGATGGCGATGACCTTGCCTTTGACGACACTGCCCTCTTCGGGGGTATCGATTTCGAAGCTTTCGTTCAGGAGGGCTTCGAATTCCTCCATCGTGGTTTTAGCGCACATGAGTTCCTAGTTTCCTTTTTCGGCGTTTTGCTGGCCGTGCGGTTGTCTCCGCCGGTCTTGGGGTGAACCTTGGTCAGACGGCCCGGAAAACAAAGAGGGCCGGTTGCCCGACCCTGCCCGATCTCTTTGCCGCCGGCGTTGCCCGCCATGTTGACCCGCGCCCTATAGCGCCACATGCCCCGTGGCGCAAGGGCTTGGGCCGATTACATGCGCGCGGCAATCGCGGCCACGGCCGCAGCCACGGCGGCATCGACGCTCATCATGCTGGTATCGAGCAGCATCGCATCAGCGGCCATCTGCATGGGCGCCGTGGCACGCCCCGCGTCGCGCGCGTCACGGGTGCGCACATCATCAAGCACCGTTTCATAGTCGGTGGTGTGACCCGCGGCCTGCAATTCGGCCAGCCGCCGCCGGGCGCGCACCTCGGGGCTGGCGGTGACGAACAGCTTCACCTCTGCCTCGGGGCAGATCACGGTGCCGATGTCGCGCCCATCCAGAACCGCGCCGCCCGGCCGCCGGGCAAAGTCGCGCTGAAACGCCACAAGCGCCGCGCGCACTTCGGGGATCACGGCCACCCGGCTTGCCGCCTGACCGACCTCGGCCGTGCGCAGGTCGGGCCGCGCCAGATCCTCGGGCGAAAGCCGCCGGGCCGCCGCGACAGGATCGCCCCCCATCGCCCCCACCGCGCGATACAACACCCCGGTATCGAGATGGGCAAAGCCGAAATGCGCAGCGACGGCGCGGCCAATGGTGCCCTTGCCTGCCGCCGCAGGCCCGTCGATGGCGACCGTAAACCCGCTTTTCCCGACTTCAGAACACACGATCCGCCCTATGCCTATCTTTGCTTCGAAAATACTCCGGGGGAGTCCCTGAAAGGGACGGGGGCAGAGCCCCCTCTTCTTGCGATCCTAACCCGCCGGGTTCGCCCGGTCGAGCCGCGCCCCAAGACCCCGCATCAAGGGCTCGAAAATCGGAAAGGACGTGGCAATCGGCCCCGCATCATCCACCGTGATCGGATGGGCCGCGGCCATGCCCGCAATCAGGAACGACATCGCGATCCGGTGGTCCAGATGGGTGGCGACCGTCACGCCCCCCGCCACGCCCCCCGGCCCGCGCCCGTGCACGATCCACCAATCGGGCCCATCCTCGACCGTGACGCCGGCCGCCCGCAGCCCCGCCGCCATGGCCGCGATCCGGTCGCTTTCCTTGACGCGCAATTCCTTGACCCCGCGCATCACGGTGGCGCCTTCGGCATTGGCGGCGACCACCGACAGGATCGGGTATTCGTCGATCATGCTGGCCGCGCGCTCCGGCGGCACCTCGATCCCCGTCATCGCGGGCGAATAGCGCGCGCGCAGATCGGCCACCGGCTCGCCCCCTTCGTCGCGCAGGTTCTCGTAGGTCAGATCCGCGCCCATTTCGCGCAGGGTTTCGAACAGGCCGGCGCGGGTGGGGTTAAGCCCGATGTTGGGCACCACAACATCCGAACCCGGCACGATCAGCGCGGCGCAAACGGGGAAAGCGGCCGAGCTGGGATCACAGGGCACGGCGATGGTCTGGGGCTTCAATTCCGGCTGGCCGGTCAAGGTGATCACACGGCCCTCGGGCATGATTTCGGTGGTGATCTCGGCCCCGAATCCCGCCAGCATCCGTTCGGTGTGATCGCGCGTGGCCTCGGATTCGATCACCACGGTCGTGCCCGGCGCATTCAGCCCGGCCAGCAGCACCGCCGATTTCACCTGTGCGGACGGAACCGGCGTTTTGTATCGCACAGGCTGGGCCTGCGCGGCCCCCGTGATCGTCATCGGCAGCCGCCCGCCCGCGCGCCCGACCGCGCTGGCCCCGAACAGCGCCAAGGGGTCGGTGACGCGCGCCATGGGCCGCGACCGCAAGGATGCATCGCCCGTAAAGGTGGCGGTGATGGGCGTGCTGGCCATCGCCCCCATGATCAGCCGCACGCCGGTGCCGGAATTGCCGCAATCGATCACGTCAGACGGTTCGGCAAAGCCGCCCACACCCACGCCATGCACATGCCACGTGCCGTCGTCATCGCGCGAAACCTGCGCCCCGAAGGCGCGCATGGCCTTGGCCGTGTCCAGCACATCCTGCCCTTCCAGAAGCCCGGTGATCACGGTTTCGCCCACCGCCAGCGCCCCCAGGATCAGCGCCCGATGGCTGATCGATTTGTCGCCCGGCACCACGGCCCGGCCGGTCAGGGGCGCACCGCTGCGCGCGATCATCGGAACGGGGGCAGCATGGCTCGACATGGCGCACATCTCCTGGCTCGATTGCCTGCGCGTGATAGACGGGCGCGGGGGTGGCGTAAACTCCCCCCTTTGCGGTCACGGCGCCCGGACGGGTCGGGGTTGGCCAACCGCGCCAAGCCATCCGATCGCGCGACCGGCGACAGGCCGGCGCGCGCGCACCGTTACCGGGTCGCGCTGCCGGGTTGCCCACGGGTCGCGGCAGGTCGATGGCCCGCAGCGACGACCGGATTGAGGCTTTACAATTGGACGATTCCACCCTATCGCGGCGCCTTCAACCGGGGCCCGACACCCTTGGAGGCGGCCCCTCTATCTGATGGAGAACAGCAATGGCTGGTGAGATTCCAGATCTTATCGCCGAGGCACGGACGGGGACAGGCAAGGGGGCCGCCCGTCAAGCACGCCGTGATGGCATGGTGCCCGGTATCGTCTATGGCGGCGGCAAGGACCCGCTGGCCATCCAGATGCCCTTTAACGTCTTGCTCAAGCGGCTGAAGCAGGGGCGGTTCCTGTCGACGCTTTTCAACCTGAAGGTCGAAGGCCATGATGACGTGCGCGTCATTTGCCGCGGCGTGCAGCGCGACGTGATCAAGGATCTTCCGACGCATGTGGACCTGATGCGCCTGCGCCGCACCTCGCGCGTGGCGTTGTTCATTCCGGTGGAATTCATCAACCACGAGAAATCGCCGGGGCTCAAGCGGGGCGGCGTGTTGACCGTGGTGCGCGCCGAGGTTGAGCTGGTCGTGACCGCGGGCGATATCCCCGATCACCTGACCGTGGATCTTGAAGGCCGCAACATCGGCGATGTGATCCACATCTCGGATGTGGTGCTGCCCGAAGGCGCCAAGCCCACCATCGACCGCGATTTCGTGATCGCGAACCTGTCGGCCCCGTCGGGTCTGATCAGCGCCGAGGCCAACGAAGAGTGATCCCACCCACGGTGGGCATCTTCCATTAGATCGCGAACGCCGTCCTTCGGGGCGGCGTTTTTCATTCGGGTGATCGAAGCCCGGTCTTGGGGCCTGATGCCGGCGCTTGGCGCTTGGCAAACCGGCCCAAGGCTGGCATCACCGGGGCCGTCAGCCAAGAGGGGCAAGGGCCATGCAGCTTTGGGTCGGATTGGGAAATCCGGGCGCGAAATACGCAGCCAACCGGCACAACATCGGCTTCATGGCCTTGGACCGGATCGCGTCCGAACATGGTTTCGGCCCGTGGCGCAGCAAGTTTCAGGGCAGCCTGTGCGACGGCGTTCTGGGCGGACAGAAAGTGGTGCTGCTCAAGCCCGAAACCTTCATGAACCTGTCAGGCCAATCGGTGGGTGAGGCCATGCGGTTCTTCAAGATCGCGCCGAGCGACATCACCGTTTTTCATGATGAGCTGGACCTTGCCCCGGGCAAGGCCCGCGTCAAGACCGGCGGCGGTCATGCCGGCCACAACGGGTTGCGTTCGATCCACCAGCATATCGGTGAAAGCTATCACCGGGTGCGGCTTGGCATCGGACACCCCGGCCACAAGGACCGCGTGGCGGGCTATGTGCTGTCCGATTTCGCCAAGGCCGAACAGGGCTGGCTTGAAGACCTGCTGCGCGGCCTGTCGGACGGGGCCCCCGATCTTGCACGCGGCGACAGCGCCCGGTTCCTGAACGCGGTGGCGCTGAAAACGGCCCCGCCGCGGTCGGCCCGGTCGCCGGGTGCCGCGGCAGGCGCAACCGCCGATCCTGAACCCCGACCCGCCGAAGCGCCGGCACAGGCACAGGCACAGGCACAGGCACACCCACCGGAAACGCCCCTGGAAACGCCAGAACGCTCGGCCCTGCAAAAGCTGATCGACAAGTTCCGGCAGCCGTGAGCCGCCCCCGATGGGGGCGTGGGGCACCAGCCCGCTGGGGTGGATCGGCACGGCCCAGGATCGCTTTTGGGTTGTGAACATTGCCAAATAACGCCGAACTGATAGCCTGAGGTCGATCGGATCTGCGGGAGGCAGTGACGCGATGGGGTTTTCCATGGACAAATCGGTCAACGTGCTGGGCCAGCCCCTGCAAAGCTGTTCGCGCGATCCGATGACGGGTTTTTTTCGAAACGGCCAATGCGACACCTGCCCCGAAGACCGTGGCAGTCACACGGTGTGTGCGGTGATGACGGCCGAATTCCTGGCGTTTTCGAAATATGTCGGCAACGATCTGTCGACGCCGCGCCCGGAATTTCAGTTCGCAGGGCTGGTGCCCGGCGATCAGTGGTGCCTTTGCGCCAGCCGTTTCCTGCAAGCCCATGACGAAGGCGTGGCGCCGCGCGTGAACCTTGCCGCCACGCATGCCCGCGCGCTCGACATCGTGCCGCTGTCGGTGTTGGAAGCACACGCATTGTGATCGGGCCGGTCATGATCGGGCCGGTCAGGGCCCGCCCGATCTGGCACCACCCGCCCGATCAGGCGCCGGTCATGTCCCAACCCAGGGCGCGGGCCACGGTAAAGATATCCTTGTCGCCCCGACCGCACATGTTCATGCAGATGATGTGATCGCGCGGCAGCTTGGGCGCGATCTTGGCAACATGGGCCAAGGCGTGGCTGGGCTCCAGCGCGGGGATGATCCCTTCGGTCTCGCATGACAACTGAAAGGCGGCCAGCGCCTCGGTGTCGGTGATCGAGACATATTCGGCCCGCCCGATGTCGTGCAGCCAGGCGTGTTCCGGCCCGATGCCGGGGTAATCCAGACCGGCCGAGATGGAATGCCCCTCCAATATCTGGCCATCGCCGTCTTGCAGCAGATAGGTCCGGTTTCCATGCAGAACGCCGGGGCGCCCGCCGGTCAAACTGGCGCAATGTTCCATCCGGTCATCGACCCCGCGGCCGCCGGCCTCGACACCGATGATGCGGACCTCAGGATCATCGAGAAAGGGATAAAACAGCCCCATCGCGTTCGATCCGCCGCCGATGGCCGCAATGATCGTATCGGGCAGACGGCCTTCGGCCTCGTGCATCTGTTGCCGGGTTTCCTTGCCGATGATCGATTGGAAATCGCGCACCATCGCCGGATAGGGATGGGGGCCTGCGACCGTTCCGATGCAATAGAAAGTATCGCGCACATTGGTGACCCAATCGCGCAAGGCATCGTTCATCGCGTCCTTCAACGTGCCGCGCCCAGAGGTCACGGGGACCACCTCGGCACCCAGCAATTTCATGCGGAACACGTTGGGCGCCTGGCGCTGTACATCATGCGCCCCCATGTAGACCACGCATTTGAGGCCGAACTTGGCACAGACGGTGGCCGTGGCCACGCCGTGCTGGCCGGCACCGGTTTCCGCGATGATGCGTGTTTTTCCCATGCGGCGGGCCAGAATGATCTGGCCCAGGACATTGTTGATCTTGTGCGCGCCGGTGTGGTTCAGCTCGTCGCGCTTGAAATAGATCTTGGCCCCACCCAAGCGCTCGGTCAGACGTTCGGCATGATAGAGCGGGCTGGGTCGGCCCACGTAATGCTTCCACAAGAACGCCATCTCGTCCCAAAAGCCCTGGTCGGTCTTGGCATGTTCATACTGGCGCTCAAGTTCCAGGATCAGCGGCATCAACGTTTCGGAGACAAACCGCCCGCCGAAGTCACCGAACCGTCCCTGCTCGTCGGGGCCGGTCATGAAGCTGTTGAGAATATCGTCCGGCATGCGCATCTCCCTTGGGTTCGACCGAGGGGTAGCGCGCACCGGGTCAGGGGGCAAGGGCAAGGCGTTTCGAAACGCCTTGGCTTGCGCGATTTTGCAATCGCGGGGTCAAAGCCCCACCAGCGCCTCGGCAAAGGCCGTCATGTGACCGGCGTCCTTGATCCCGGGCGCGGTTTCCACACCCGACGATACATCGACCTGCCGCGCGCCTGTCAACTGCACGGCCTGGGCCACGTTCTGTGGCGTCAACCCGCCGGCCAACATCCAGGGGCAGGCCCAGCTTTTGCGCCCTGCCAACAACTGCCAGTCGAAGCTCAGGCCGTTGCCGCCGGGCAAGGCGGCGTCTTGGGGTGGTTTGGCATCGATCAAGAGCTGATCGGCCACCCCGGAATAAACGTCGATCTGGGTCAGATCAGCGGCACTTGCGATGCCCAAGGCCTTCATCACCGGCAGACCGAAGCGGGCGCGCACCTGGGCCACGCGCGCGGGGCTTTCATGGCCATGCAGCTGCAAGATATCGACCGGCACCCGGTCCAACAGCGCGGCCAGGGCCGCGTCATCGGCATCGACCGTCAGGGCGACCTTGGCGATGCCGGGCGGCACCGCCAGCGCCAGCGGGCGCGCGTGATCCAGCGTCAGGTGCCGGGGCGATCTGGGAAAGAACACGAACCCAACATAGCGCGCACCGGCAGCAACGGCGCCTTGCACGTCCTGCGGCCGGGTCAGCCCGCAGAATTTGATGGCAATGCTCATGCGCTCAGCGGGCCGCGCCGGTTCCATCGACCAGCGCTAGGATATCGTCCTTCGCATCCTGGCCGGTGCCGCCCTTCAAGGTCTTGACCTCGCGCTCCAAGGCCTGGGCGGCGCGCTTGTGGGTCTTGGCATCGACGCGGTGGCGATGCTCGCGCAGCCATTCCCAGACAAAGCCCACCAAAACACCCACGGTCACCCCGCCAAGGATCACGAGAAACAGCGGCAATTCGATGCCGTATTGCACCCCGAACCACCCGGCCAACGCTTCGGGCACCATTTCGACCACGACCGTTTCGCGATTGGCCATCGCCATCAGCACCAGCGCCACCGCCACGACGATCAAGAACAGGTACTTTGCGAAACGCAGCAGGGTCATGGCGGGAAGGCTCCGGTTCGGGTCAGGCGTCGCCGTTCAACCGATCGCGTAGCAGCTTGCCCGCCTTGAAGAAAGGCACATGCTTTTGATCGACCGCGACGCTTTCGCCCGTGCGCGGATTGCGGCCGACGCGGGCATCGCGCTGCTTGACCGAAAACGCCCCAAAGCCGCGCAGCTCGACACGATTGCCGCTGGCCATGGCCTCGATGATTTCTTCGAAGATCGCGTTGACGATGCGTTCCACGTCACGCTGGTAAAGATGCGGGTTTTCTTCCGAAAGCTTCTGGATCAGCTCGGAGCGTATCATCTTGGTGTCCCTCCCAGGCGACGGCACGTCTGGCGCACTATAGGCACATTCTTGCGGCCTGAACACTGCCAAGCCAGGGAAACGGAGCCCGAATTGTTGCCCATCCAGCCCGCAAAACGGCCGATCTGCCCGGCGCGCGGGTATTTACGCGGCATCCGGTGGCCCGAAGTTCGCACCACAGCACCGCGCAAAGGCCGGCGATTCGCCGGGTTCACAGGCTGCGCCAAAGTTGCTGGGCGGCAAAACCAACCGCATAGACCCGCCGCATCAGCGGCGCCGAAGCCACCGGGGTCAGCCGCGTTATCGGCAAGGGCAGCGCGTCTTGATCTTGGCCGGTCAACAGCCCCGCCATGG
>JBEAQJ010000149.1:0-24715 GCA_041163945.1 Pseudomonadota bacterium | reverse complement strand
GGCACCATGGGCTTCAAGGGCAGCCGCAAGTCGACGCCCTTTGCCGCCCAGATGGCCGCCGAAGACGCGGGAAAGAAAGCACAGGAACACGGCGTCAAGACGCTTGAGGTCGAGGTGCAGGGCCCCGGTTCGGGCCGCGAAAGCGCCCTGCGCGCCTTGGCGGCCTGCGGCTTCCAGATCACGTCCATCCGCGATGTGACCCCGATCGCCCACAACGGCTGCCGTCCGCCCAAGCGCCGCCGCGTCTGAGCTGACCACTTCCCCGGCGGGCTGCGCGTTCGGCGCGGCCCGCTGACGTCATTTTATCCTCGAGCGTGTCTGGGGTGGATCCCCCCCGACACAAGAATGGAGGCGACGCATGATCCACAAGAATTGGCAAGAACTCATCAAGCCCACGCAGCTTGTTGTTCAGCCCGGCACCGATCCGGCACGCAAGGCGACCGTGATTGCCGAACCGCTGGAGCGGGGCTTTGGCCTGACGCTTGGCAACGCGCTGCGGCGTGTGCTGATGAGCTCGCTTCAGGGCGCGGCCATCACCTCGGTTCAGATTGACGGGGTTCTGCACGAGTTTTCATCGGTTGCCGGTGTGCGCGAAGACGTCACCGACATCGTTCTGAACCTCAAGGGCGTTGCCATCCGCATGGATGTTGATGGGCCCAAGCGCGTTTCGGTGTCGGCCAAGGGGCCGCGGGTCGTCAAGGCCGGCGATATCTCGGAAAGCGCCGGCATCGAGATCCTGAACAAGGACCATGTGATCTGCCATCTCGACGATGGGGCGGATCTCTACATGGAACTGACGGTCAACACCGGCAAGGGCTATGTCTCGGCCGACAAGAACCGCCCCGAGGATGCCCCCATCGGGCTGATGCCGATCGACGCGATCTTTTCGCCGATCAAAAAGGTATCCTATGAAGTGCAGCCGACCCGCGAGGGCCAGGTGCTCGATTACGACAAGCTGACGCTGAAGCTGGAAACCGATGGTTCGTTGACCCCAGATGATGCGGTGGCCTATGCCGCCCGCATCTTGCAAGATCAGCTGTCGATCTTCGTCAACTTCGACGAACCCGAAGCTGCGGGTCGCGCCGAAGCCGAGGATGATCTGGAATTCAACCCGTTGCTCCTGAAAAAGGTGGACGAGCTTGAGCTTTCGGTGCGTTCGGCCAACTGCCTGAAGAACGACAACATCGTCTACATCGGCGATTTGATCCAGAAAACCGAAGCCGAGATGCTGCGCACGCCGAACTTCGGGCGCAAGTCGCTGAACGAGATCAAGGAAGTGCTTTCGGGCATGGGCCTGCATCTTGGGATGGACATCGTCGATTGGCCGCCAGACAACATCGAGGAACTGGCCAAGAAATACGAAGACAATTTCTGATGGGGGCGGGGGCTTCGGCCCCCATCACCCGACCCTGGGCAATACCGCCCCAATAGGTGAGAGGTCTGCACGCACGGACCTCCGGACAAAGCAAAATGTGAATGGAGACTGACCCATGCGCCACGCCAGCGGATACCGCCGCCTGAACCGCACCCATGAACATCGCAAGGCGATGTTTGCCAACATGGCCGGTTCTTTGATCGAACACGAACAGATCAAGACCACCCTGCCCAAGGCCAAGGAATTGCGCCCGATCATCGAAAAGCTGATCACGCTGGGCAAGCGCGGTGATCTGCACGCCCGCCGTCAAGCGGCCGCGCAGCTCAAGCAAGATGCCTATGTCGCCAAGCTGTTCGACATCCTGGGCCCCCGCTACGCCACCCGTCAGGGCGGCTATGTGCGAATCATGAAAGCGGGCTTCCGCTATGGTGACATGGCCCCCATGGCCATCATCGAATTCGTCGACCGTGACACCGCGGCAAAGGGTGCGGCCGACCGCGCCCGTCTGGACGCCGAGGCCGACGCCGCCGACGCATGACCGGCAACGCCCCCCTCTGTTGACCACAGATGGACGGCTGATACCCAACGCCCCTGCCAATCGCGGGGGCGTTTTTTTGTTCAGCGGTCTGGCGCGCCTGGCTGCTGTGCGGTGTCACGACCCGACAAGGCACCAAGCATCGCGCCGGCCGATACCGGCCCTTGACCGAGATATTCCAGCAGATCTTTGCGCGTACTGGGCGATAGCCGCATGAGACGCGCAAAAAGACCCGGATCGACCTTTTCGTCCATTCGTCTCACCAGCACACAGAAAACACTTACACACCCCCAAGATTGCGGTTGACCGTCATTCTGACAACCTGTCTAAAAGGCCATGAACTTTTGGGTAGAACCTATGTCTAAAGTGCCTGTTATCGAACTCTTGCTGCATGAAATGGCGTTGGCCGCGCCGGCGGGGTATGCCGTTGGGCTGCATATCCGCTACGTGTCGCCCCTGATCATGGTCAACACCTACCCCGAGGCCTGGCAGGAAGTGTACACAGCCAAGGTTTACGGCCTGCGCGACCCGACGCTGGCCTGGGGGTTAAGCCATTCGGGCACGCGGCGTTGGTCGCAGATCGGCCTGCTTGACCCTTTCGGGTTGCTGATCGAGGCGGCGCAGTATGGGCTCAAATACGGGATGATCGCGTCGATCGGGCCGATGTCGTCGCGCACCATCGCCGGTGCTGCCCGGTCGGATCGCGAATTCAACGACGACGAAATCGAGCACATTTACCGCATCGTGCAGCGGATGCACGATCTGTCCGAACCGCCTGCCCGGCTGTCGCGCCCGCAAGCCGATGCCTTGCGCTGCATTGCCGAAGGGGATCGTCACGCCGCCGCCGCCGCGCGTCTGGGCATTTCCGAAAGCGCGTTCAAGGCGCGTCTGACATCCGCGCGGCAAAAGCTGATGGCCCGCACCACCGCCGAGGCCGTTCAACGCGCAAGGGAGTATGGGTTGATCTAGCACGCCCCCCGCCGCCGCGATCTGCACCCGCGCGCCCCGTCGCGTGGCGGCACCGGGCCAGGAAGGAAATGTTCCGATGGAAATGACGACTTTGTCTTTTGCCAATCTGCATCAGCACGGCGCATTGTTTTCCAACATGCTGCGCGCCCGACACCGCACCTTCATCGAGGGCATGAACTGGGAACTGCCCAATGCCGATGGGATGGAATTCGACCAGTATGACACCGCGCAAAGCCGATGGGTCTGTGTGCATGCGGGCGACCGGGTGCTGGCCGGGGTGCGGTTGACCCCCACAACCGCGCGCTGCGGGGTGTATTCCTACATGGTGCGCGATGCCCAGCGCGGGCTGATCGATGCCATCCCGGCGCATCTGCTGGATGAAACCGCCCCCATTGCGTCCCATATCTGGGATGCCAATCGCCTGTTTGTGGCCGACGGCGTGTCGACCGACATCCGCCATGCGGTGCAACTGTCGCTGATGGGTCACATGGTCCGGTCCGCCCGTGAACTGGGGGCCACGACGCTTTTGGGGTTGCTGCCCATCGGCATTCCCCGGTTGGGGCGGCGGCTTGGCATCGACATGGAACCGGGCGGCCCGTTGCTGAAGATCGGCGGCATCGCGCATCGGTGTTACTTCGTCTCCATGGCGTCAAAGATGCACTGATCCGCACGATCTGGCGCAGCCGCGCCAAGGCGGATAGCCTTGGCCGCATGGATCTGTTCGACACCCCGCCATCTGCGTCTGACCCCGCCCGCCCTGCAGGGCCGCGGCCCTTGGCCGACCGGCTGCGGCCACAGCGTTTGTCCGATGTGATCGGGCAAGATCACCTGTTGGGTCCGCAGGGTGCGCTTCGGATCATGCTGGATGCGGCGTCGCTGCCGTCGCTGGTGTTGTGGGGGCCGCCCGGCGTGGGCAAGACCACCATCGCGCGTCTGCTGGCCGCCGAAACGCAGCTGCATTTCGTGCAGATCAGCGCCATCTTCACCGGTGTGCCCGATCTGCGCAAAGTGTTCGAAGCCGCCCGGATGCGTCACGCCAACGGCCAAGGCACGCTGCTGTTCGTGGATGAGATCCACCGTTTCAACAAGGCACAGCAAGATGGGTTCTTGCCGCATATGGAGGATGGAACCATCCTGCTGGTGGGTGCCACCACCGAAAACCCAAGCTTTGAATTGAACGCCGCCTTGCTCAGCCGGGCGCAGGTCCTGGTGCTGAACCGGCTGGATGCGGCGGCGCTGGAACGCATGGTCGCCCATGCCGAGACGGAACTGGCCCGGCCCTTGCCGCTTGACCCCGATGCGCGTGCGGCCCTGATCGGCATGGCCGATGGCGATGGGCGGGCGCTGCTCAACCTGGTGGAACAGGTCGCGGCGTGGCAGTTGCCCACGCCCTTGGGGGTCGCCGATCTGGGCCAGCGCCTACAGCGCCGTGCCGCCCAATACGACAAGACCGGCGAAGGCCATTACAATCTGATCTCGGCGCTGCACAAATCGGTGCGCGGCTCGGATCCCGATGCCGCGTTGTACTGGTTGGCGCGCATGCTGGAAGCCGGGGAAGATCCCCGATTTCTGGCCCGCCGCATCACCCGCATGGCTGTTGAGGATATCGGCCTTGCCGATCCGGGCGCGCAGCGTCAATGCCTGGACGCCTGGGCCACCTATGAACGTCTGGGCAGCCCCGAGGGCGAACTGGCCCTGGCGCAGGCTGTGCTCTATCTGGCGCTCGCGCCGAAATCCAACGCCGCCTATGTGGCCTACAAGGCCGCCCGCGCTTCGGCGCGGTCCACCGGTTCGGTGCCGCCGCCCAAACATATTCTGAATGCCCCCACCAAGATGATGAAGGATCAGGGGTATGGCGCCGGCTACGCCTATGACCACGATGCCGAGGATGGGTTTTCGGGCCAGAATTACTTTCCCGACGCCATGGCCCGCCCGCAATTCTATCTTCCCGTCGAGCGCGGCCATGAGCGCGAGCTGAAAAAGCGGCTTGACTGGTTCACCGCGCTGCGGGCCAAGCGCAAGGGCTGACAGGTGTTTGCCTGTTTTGGGCAGTCCGATTTCCACGGTGGCCTGCATGGCCCATTGACTTGGCCCTGCCGCCAACCCATGCAGGCGGCCATGACCGCGCTTTTGCAAGTTGCCTTGGGCGGTGCCATCGGCGCCGCGCTTCGATACCTGACAGGTATCGGTATTCTGCGCCTTTTCGGATCCACGCCGCTGCCCTTGGGCGTTCTGGCGGTCAATGTTCTGGGATCGGCATTGGCCGGGCTCTTCATCGGTTTTGCGGCCCAGCGCGGGCTGATGCACCTTGCCCCCCTTGTCGTGACGGGCATCTTGGGCGGGTTTACCACCTTTTCGGCCTTTTCGTTGGAGGCGGTGGCCCTTTACGAACGCGGGGCGCTGGGGCTGGCCGCGGTGTATGTCTTGGCCAATGTCGCGCTGTCGCTTGCGGCGCTGATGCTGGGTCTGGCGGTTGGGCGGGGCTTTTGATGGGTGCTGTTCAAACCCTGACGGTGGCCCAAGGGGATGGCGATCAGCGTCTTGACCGCTGGTTTCGCCGCCAGTTCCCGCATATTTCGCAAGGCCGCATCGAAAAGATGTGCCGCAAGGGCGAAATCCGCATCGATGGGGCGCGCGCCAAGCCCGCGACGCGGGTGGCCGCAGGGCAGATCATTCGCGTTCCACCGCTGCCCGACGCCGCCGCCGCCGACAGCCTGCCGCCGCCGCGCGCCCGGCTATCAGAGGCCGATGCCCAGATGATGCGCGCCGCGGTGATCTGGCGCGACGATCATATCATCGCGTTGAACAAGCCTGCGGGCCTGCCCACACAGGGCGGGTCGGGGCATACCCGCCATGTCGATGCCTTGGCCGATGCCTTGTGTTTTGATCTGGCCGAAAAGCCGCGCCTGGTTCATCGGCTGGACAAGGATACATCGGGTGTTTTGCTTTTGGCGCGCACGCGCGCGGCGGCCGATGCCTTGACCAAGGCGTTTCGCGCCCGCGACACGCGCAAGATCTACTGGGCCATCACCGCCGGGGTGCCCAGCCCGCGGATGGGTACCATCCGCTACGGGCTGGTCAAGGCGCCGGGTCATGGCAAGGGCGGCGAGGGCGAAAAGATGCAGATCGTCCCGCCCAAGGATGTCGACGCCACCGAAGGCGCCAAGCATGCGCAAACCGATTATGCCGTGTTGTCGGCGCTGGGCAGCCGGGCGGCATGGGTGGCGCTGGTGCCCGTGACGGGGCGCACCCACCAGCTGCGCGCGCACATGGCCGCCATTGGTCATCCGATCGCGGGCGACGGCAAATACGGCGGCTCTGGGCAGGAAAACCTGGGCGATGGCTGGGGGGCGCAGCTGGGCGGCGAGATCAGCCGCAAGTTGCACCTGCATGCCCGGTCGCTCAGCATGACCCACCCGATCACGGGCAAGCGGCTGACCTTTACCGCGCCCTTGCCCGATCACATGCAGCGGACATGGGATGCGCTGGAATGGCGGGCCGCCGATGTGCCGGCCGATCCGTTCGAGGACCCGGCGTGATCGGTGCGGCGCGGCTGGTGATCTTTGACGTGGATGGCACCCTGATCGACAGCCAGGCCCATATCGTGGCCGCGATGACAGCAGCCTTTGGTGCGCTTGAGCTGCCGGTGCCGTCGCGTGCCGACATCTTGTCGATCGTGGGCCTGTCGTTGCCTGTGGCCATGGCACGGCTGGCGCCCGACCACCCCCAGGCTCAGGCGGCGCTTGTGGAAAGCTACCGGCAAGCTTTTGCCGCGCTGCGCCAAGCGCCTGGCGGTGCGGGCTTGTCCCCGCTGTTTCCGGGCGCGCGCGCAGCGTTGCAGGCTTTGGCCGGGCAAGATCACACGCTTTTGGCCATCGCCACCGGCAAATCGCGCCGGGGCATGGACCATATACTGGATCTGCACGACCTGCGGGGGATGTTTCAATCGGTGCAGACCGCTGATGACCATCCCTCCAAGCCGCATCCGTCGATGATTGCGACCTGTCTTGCCGATACCGGCGCGGACCCGGCGCGGTCGGTCATTCTGGGCGATACCACCTACGACATGGACATGGGGCGGGCGGCGGGTATTCGGGCGCTGGGCGTCGCTTGGGGTTATCATGCGCCCGCACACCTGACCGCGGCCGGCGCAGTGGAGGTGTTGCACAGCTTTGACGCATTGCCCGCCATGCTCGACCGGCTATGTCCCCTCGCATGACAGGTGGTTGGGCAGCCCGACGGTTCTGGACCGATGTCTCGGTGGTCGAAACCGGGCAAGGCTATGGCGTGCGCTTGGATGCCCGCGTTGTCCTGACGCCGGGCAAGATCGCCCTGACGCTTCCCAGCCGCGCCATGGCGCAAGCGGTGGCGGCCGAATGGGCCGCGCAAGATGGTGTGATCGATCCGCAGACCATGCCCGTGACCCGCGCGGCGAATTCCGCCGTCGAACGCGTCATGCCCCAACGTGCCGAGGTTGCGGCGATGCTTGCGGCCTATGCTGAGACCGACCTGATCTGCCACCGCGCCGAAGCCCCTGATGCCTTGGCACGCCTTCAAGCCGAAGGCTGGGATCCGCTTTTGGATTGGGCGGCCCGGACCCATGGCGCATGTCTGGTGCCGACCAAGGGTATCTTGCCCGTGCAACAGCCGCCCCAGGCCCTGGCCGCACTGGCCGCGCATGTGGCGGGGTTGGATGAATTTCATCTGACGGCGCTGCATGATCTGGTCAGTTTGTCGGGGTCGCTGATCCTGGGGCTGGCCACGGCGGCCGATGCGCTGAGCCCCGAAAGGGCATGGTCCCTGTCCCGAATCGATGAAGACTGGCAGATCGCCCAATGGGGCCATGATGATGAGGCCGCGGCCATGGCCGAAGGCAAGCGCGCCGCTTTCCATCGGGCAAAGACGTTTTGGGCCATGTCCGCGCCGGATTGAACCCGACCCGATGATTTCAAACGTAAATAGCCAAAAAACAGGGCAACGGCGGCACGAAATGCCGAATTATCCGGCTTGACCTAGCGATAAGCACCGTTGTGGGCCTTGACCTGTCCGGTTGCTTTTGCCCAAGTTAACGCCGGTGGATAAACGACTGGGATCCACGAACACTTGCCATAGCCCTTTGGGGTCTAAAAACGACGGCCCAAAGGGCTGTCCATCAGGAAGAGGTTAACATGAAGAAGTCCATTTTTCTCGGCACGCTTGCGGTCGCCGGCCTGACCGCCGGGATTGCGTCCGCGCAGTCGACGATGGAGCAGGTGCAGGCGCGCGGTTCGCTGAAGTGCGGCTCGAACGAAGGCCTGGCTGGCTTTGCCGCGCCCGACGCCAACGGCAACATGGAAGGCTTTGACGTCTCGCTGTGCCGGGCCATCGCCGTCGCCGTTCTGGGCGATGCGCAGGCCGTCGAATTCGTTCCGCTGACCAGCCAGACCCGCTTTACCGCGCTGGCCGCAGGCGAAGTTGACGTGCTGGTCCGCAATTCGACCTGGACCTTCTCGCGCGATACCGATCTCAAGCTCGATTTCGTCGGCGTGAACTATTACGACGGTCAGGGCTTCATGGTGCGCACCGATCTGGGCGTGTCGTCGGCGCGTGAACTGGATGGCGCCACCGTCTGCATCCAGACCGGCACCACCACCGAACTGAACCTGGCCGACTTCTTCCGCGTCAACAACATCAGCTACGAGCCGGTTCCGGTGGCAACCAACGCCGAAGGCCAGCAGCAGTATCTGGCCGGTGCCTGCGACGTCTACACCACCGACATCTCCGGTCTGGCTGCAACCCGCGCCACCTTCGAAGATCCGTCGGTTCACGTCATTCTGCCCGAAGTGGTTTCGAAAGAGCCGCTCGGCCCCGTGGTTCGCCATGGTGACAGTGCATGGGGTGACATCGTCCGCTGGACGCTGAACGCCATGATCGCGGCTGAAGAATATGGTGTGACCTCGGCCAACGTGGCGGAACTGGCAGCAGCGCCGACCGCCAACCCCGAAATCAACCGTCTGCTTGGCACCGAAGGTGAACTGGGCGCGATGATGGGCCTGTCCAAGGATTGGGCGGTTCAGATCATTTCGGCTGTTGGCAACTATGGCGAAGTGTTCGAAGCCTATATCGGCGAAAACACCTCGGTCGGTCTGGCCCGCGGTCTGAACGCACAGTGGACCCAGGGCGGTCTGCTCTACTCGCCGCCGTTCCGGTGATCTGCTAACGACCGGGGTCCGGGCCTTTGCCCGGACCCCGTTTGCGTTGCGTTTCCCAACATCACGTCAACCGTGCTGATCGGCGCTTGGCTGATCAGACACCCGAATTTTTTTCCGTGGAGTGCGCATGGCCGAAGTGACCATCCCGCCGCGCGAAGCCTTTCGCCTGAGCCAACTGCTCTATGATGCGCGCTATAGATCGCTGACCATTCAGGTGATCGCCGCCATGGTGCTGATGCTGTCGCTGGCTTGGCTGGTGGACAACACGGTTCAAAACCTTGCAGCGCTTGGCAAGGATTTCAGCTTCGCATTTCTCTGGACGACGGCTGGTTACGACATCAACCAGCAGATCATTCCCTTTAGCTCGCAAGATACCCACGCCCGCGCGGCGTTGGTGGGTATTTTGAACACGCTCGTTCTTGCTGTGATGGGCTGCATTCTGGCCACGATCATCGGTGTGCTGGTCGGCGTCTTGCGCTTGTCGAAGAACTTCGTCGTGTCGGGCATCATGACGTTTTACGTCGAGGCGATGCGCAACACGCCGCTTCTGATCTGGATCTTGATCGTCTTTGCCGTGATGACCGAAGCCACGCCGCAACCGCGCGAATTCCGCGAAGGCGGCAGCGCGGCCATGATCTTGTGGGACAGCGTCGCCATCTCGAACCGCGGCGTGTTTGTACCCAAGCCCCTTTGGGGTGATGGCTCAGGGGTCGTTGTGGCCGTGTTCTTGTTGTCGATCCTGGGCATCTTCATCTTGCGCCGGGTTGCCCGCAAGCGCCAGGAACAGACAGGCCAGCAACTGCCGGTGTTCCGCGTGTCGCTGGCGCTGTTCTTTTTGCCGGCGCTTATCGCGTTTTTCGTCATGGGGCGCCCCATCACGCTGGAACTGCCGGAACTTGGCGGGTTCAATTTTGTCGGGGGTATCCAGATCCGCAATTCGCTGATCGCGCTTTGGTTGGCGCTGTCGCTCTATACCTCGGCTTTCATCGCCGAGATCGTCCGCTCGGGGATTCTGGCGGTGTCCAAGGGGCAGACCGAGGCGGCCTTTGCCTTGGGCATCCAGCCCAACCGCACCATGCAGCTGGTGATCTTGCCACAGGCGCTGCGCGTGATCATTCCGCCGTTGATCTCGCAGTTCCTGAACCTGACCAAGAACTCATCCTTGGCGCTGGCGGTGGGCTACATGGATGTGCGGTCGACCTTGGGCGGTATCACGATCAATCAGACGGGCCGCGAAATCGAAGGCATCTTGCTGCTCGGCACCTTCTACCTGATCGTCAGCCTGATCATCTCGTCCGTGATGAACCTGTACAATTCCAGCGTCAAATTGAAGGAGCGGTGAGATGAGCGGCCAATCCTCCATCGCCTTCGTGCGCGGCGACATCATTCCCCCCGCGCCACCACCGCCCGGTCAGACCGGCGTGTTGCGCTGGATGCGGGAAAACCTGTTTTCGTCGGTCACCAACACGCTTTTGACCCTTTTGTCGCTTTACCTGATCTGGAGCGTCCTGTCGGCCGTGATGCCCTGGACACTGAATGGTGTCTGGGTGGCCGGATCGCTGAATGAATGCCGCGAAATTCGTGACGCGCGCGGGCTGGAAACGGCAGCCTGCTGGGCGGTGATCAACGAACGCTGGTTGCAGCTGTTGTTCGGGTTCTACCCAACCGACGACCGGCTGCTGGCCAGCCTGTTCTATGCCGAACCGCTGGCCGCGGCCGGGGGCATGGATGCCATTTTCGGTGCCGGGTCAAACGCCACCACCCGGATCGAATTCGTCAATGCCATGAAAGCCGACCTGAGCAATCTGACGATCTTTTTCTTCGGCTATTGGCGCCCGCTTGTCGCGGTGGCGCTTTTGGTCGTGGCGGTGGCGCCGATCCTTTATGCCAATTTGCCCCGGGGGCTGTTGTGGTTGTCGCTGGCCTATCCCTTTATCGGGGTCTTCTTGTTTTGGGGGGGCTCGGTCTGGGGGCCGGCGCTGGTGGCGCTGGGTCTGGTTGCGGCGCTTTTTCTGGGGCGGTTGGTGGCCGGCCGGTCGGGCTTGCTGGCGGGGGCGCTGACGGCGCTGGGGGCCTTTGTGGTGATCTTCCTCAATCCCTTGGGGGTGATCGGGCACAGCGGGCTCTTTCCGCTGTTGCCGCATGTGAAAGGCGTGATGGATGGGCTGTTGCCCATGGGCCTTCCTGCGATCCCGTCCGATCAGTTCGGCGGTTTCATGCTGGCCATCATCATCGGCACCTCGGGCATCGTGCTGTCGCTGCCCATCGGCATCTTGCTGGCCTTGGGTCGGCAATCGACCATGCCCTTCATTCGCTGGGTCTGCGTGACCTTTATCGAGGTGATCCGCGGCGTGCCGCTGATCGTGTGGCTGTTCGTGGCCTCGACCTTGTTGAAATACTTCCTGCCGCCCGGATCGAACTTTGATGCGCTGCTCAGGGTGATCATCCTGGTGACGCTTTTCGCGTCGGCTTACATTGCCGAGGTGGTGCGCGGCGGGCTTGCGGCGCTGCCCAAGGGCCAGTACGAGGCCGCCGACAGCCTGGGGCTGGATTACTGGAAATCCATGCGCCTGATCGTGTTGCCGCAGGCGTTGAAAATCTCGATCCCCGGCATCGTGAACACCTTTATCGGGCTGTTCAAGGATACCACGCTGGTGGTGTTTGTCGGCCTGCGCGACCCGCTTGGCCTGACCAACGCGATCCGCGCCACGCCGGAATGGAACGGTATCTACTGGGAGCTTTATATTTTTGTCGCGCTTCTGTTCTTTACCTTCTGCTTCTTCATGTCCCGCTATTCCATGTATCTGGAGCGCAAGCTTCAGACCGACCGCCGGTAAGGAGACCATCCGATGAGTGAGTTCCAGACGTCCATCGAGGACCGCCAGATCGACCGCTCGCAGATGAAGGTCTCGGACGAGATCGCCATCGAAATCACCGACATGAACAAGTGGTACGGCACTTTCCATGTGCTGCGCGACATCAACCTGACGGTCAACCGCGGGGAACGCATCGTGGTGTGCGGCCCGTCAGGGTCGGGCAAATCGACGTTGATCCGTTGCATCAACGCGCTGGAGGAACACCAAAAGGGCACCATCACCGTCGATGGCACCACCTTGTCGACCGATCTGAAGAACATCGACAAGGTGCGCTCGGAAGTGGGCATGGTGTTTCAGCACTTTAACCTGTTTCCGCACCTGACCATTCTTGAGAATTGCACGCTGGCGCCGATCTGGGTGCGCCAGGTGCCCAAGCGCGAGGCCGAGGAAACGGCCATGTATTTCCTCGAAAAGGTAAAGATCCCGGAACAGGCGTTGAAATACCCCGGCCAATTGTCGGGCGGGCAGCAGCAGCGCGTGGCGATCGCCCGGTCGCTGTGCATGCGCCCGCGCATCATGCTGTTTGACGAACCGACATCCGCGCTCGACCCCGAGATGATCAAGGAGGTGCTCGACACCATGATCCAGCTGGCCGAAGAGGGCATGACCATGATCTGCGTCACCCACGAGATGGGTTTTGCCCAAGCGGTCGCCAACCGGGTGATTTTCATGGATCAGGGCCAGATCATCGAACAAAACGAACCCAAGGCGTTTTTCAACAATCCCCAGAACGACCGGACCAAGCTGTTCCTGAGCCAGATCCTGGGGCATTGAGATCGGGCGCGTTCAGCGCTGCAAACCGCGGGAAAACACCTGTGGCCCCGGTCGCAAAGCTGGGGGTTTTCGCCCCCCGCCTAAAGCTCGCGCGGCACGGTGAAATCGACGGCTTGTGCCGACCGCCAATCCAGCATGGCCCAGTCTTTGTCCGGGCCATCCGCCACCAGCGTGGCACCGGTCGGATAGTCGAGAAAGCGGGGATGGGGCAGCGGACGATCCAACAGCCGAGATGCGCAATCCCCGATGCCGGGGTTGTGGCCGATGACCAGAACGGTCGGCGCGGTTTGCGCCCGCAGATGGGCAAGGATCGCGTCGGCATCGGCATGATACAGGCCGGGCAGGCTTTGCATCGGGATCGCCCCGCCCAAGATGGGCGCCAGCTGTTCCCATGTCTCTTGCGTGCGCCGGGCCGATGACACCAAGGCCACATCCGGCACAAAGCCCCTGGCGCGCAGCCACGCCCCGATCTTGGGCGCATCCCGTCGGCCGCGCGGGTTCAGCGGGCGGTCGTGATCGGATAGCGCCGGGTCATCCCAGTCGGATTTGGCGTGGCGCATCAGGATCAGCCGGCGCGTCATGGGTGAAAATTCCGCATGTGATGTGCCGATTGCGCGGCGGACCGCGCGTAGGTTTCGCTGATCGGGCAGGCGCGGCGCGCCTTGCACCCGTGTTCCAGGCAATCGCGCCCGGCGTCGGTGTCCAGATGCGCGTGGCAGGCTGCGGTATCATACCCTGTCGGGCCCAGTGCATCGACCGGACAAGCCGTTTGGCACGGGCGCGCGCATTCGGCGCAGGGTGGCGCGGGCGGCACGGGCGGCAACGCGATCCTTTCGGGCAGGGCCAATGCGCCACGGTATGACACCATCAGGCCCGCCTGATCCTGCACCAAAAGACCCACCGGGCTGGACCACGCCCGACCGCTGGCCTTGGCCCAGGCGATGAAGGGTCGGTGGGGTGGCCCGCCGAAGGGAAACAGCGCCTTGCCCCCAAGATCACAGGCGATCTGCCCGATCACCCGGCGCGACCAGCGATCCAGCGGATCGGCCCGCCCGTCGTGGAATTCCGGCGCGGCGTTCACATGCGCCCAAAAACCCGGCTCATGCGGGCCAAGCAGCAACAGCGTCGCGCAGCCGGGCGGCACATCGTCCTTCGGGCCGGGATGAAAGCTGCCGAAAACCGACAGGTGATCGCGCTGAAGCCGGGCTTCGATGTCGTCCAGTCGCATCTTGCGCCCCCTTGGTCCGGCCCCCGCGGCGCCGGAATGTCACGCGCGGATCATCGAACCCGCACCATGTTCGGTGAACAGTTCCAGCAGAACCGCGTTCGGCACCCGCCCATCGACGATTGTGCAGGCCCGCACGCCCCCGCGCACCGCCTGCAACGCGGTTTCGGTCTTGGGGATCATGCCACCCGAGATCACGCCCGCGCGGGTCATTTCCTCGACCTCGGCGGCCTTGAGTTCGGTCACAAGCGCGCCTTCGGCATTTTTCACGCCCGCCACGTTGGTCAGCAGCAAAAGGCGATCGGCCTTCAGGGCGGCGGCAATCGCGCCGGCCGCCGTGTCGCCGTTGACATTGAAGGTTTCCCCGTTGCGCCCCATGCCCAAGGGGGCAATCACCGGGATCATGTCGTCACCGAACAGGTTGATCAGCACCTCGGTGTTGACTTCGACGGGCTCGCCCACAAAGCCGAATTTCGGATCGGCTGCTTCGCAGACCATCAATTCGGCATCTTTGCCTGACAGGCCCACCGCCCGTCCGCCCTGTGCGTTGATCGCCTGAACGATGCGCTTGTTCACCAGCCCCGACAGCACCATTTCGACCACTTCGACGGTGGCGGCATCGGTGACGCGTTTGCCGTCGATGAATTCCGATTTGATCCCAAGCTTGTCGAGAAGCTCGTTGATCATCGGCCCGCCGCCATGCACCACGACCGGGTTCACGCCCACCTGCCGCAACAACACGATGTCGCGCGCGAAGCTGGTCATGGTCTCGTCATCGCCCATCGCGTTGCCGCCGAATTTGACGACCACGATCGCATCGTTGAAGCGCTGAAGGTAGGGGAGCGCCTCGCTCAAGGTGCGGGCGACGGCAAGGTAATCGCGGGTCATGTCTCGGTGTCTCATGATGGGCCCCAAGGATGGCGTGGCCGATGCATAGGCGAGCGCGCGCCGCCTGTGAAGCGTCGCATCGCGTATTTGCGCAAAGTTGACGCCGACACAGCCTAGGCCAAGCCCGCGATGGTGGCCCGCAGCGTGGCGATGCCAATGCCGGTTTCCGATGCGGTCAGGATGATCTCGGGGAAGGCGGCCGGGTGTTTGGCCAGCGCCGCGCGGGTGCGATCAAGGGCTGCGTCGCGGTCTTTTTCGCGAACCTTGTCGGCCTTGGTCATGATCACCTGAAAGGGCACGGCCGCGCTGTCGAGCAGTTTCATGATGTCTTCATCGACCTGCTTGGCGCCATGGCGCGTGTCGATCAGCACGAAGGCCCGGCGCAGCGTGGCCCGGCCCGAAAGATAAGCCTTGAGCAGGCGTTGCCATTTTTCCACCACGGCCACCGGGGCCTCGGCATAGCCATAGCCGGGCAGATCGACGAGATAGTGGGCATCGGCAAGGGTGAAAAAATTGATTTCCTGTGTCCGGCCAGGCGTGTTGGAGGCCCGCGCAAGCGCCCGGCGCCCGGTCAGCGCATTGATCAGGGTCGATTTTCCAACATTCGAGCGTCCGGCAAAGCAGACCTCGACCCGGTCGGCCGGCGGCAGGCCGTCCATCGCGACCACACCCTTGAGAAACTCGGCGCCGCCGGCGAAAAGTTTGCGGCCCCGTTCGGCGGTGACCGCATCCGGTTCGGGGGCCAAGGGAAAGGGCAGGGCGGTCATGGCAGCACGACCCTGTCGCCGGTGGCCACGTGGCCCGGTTCGCGGACCATGGCGTAGATGCCGAAATCGGTGTGGCCCCAGCCGGCCTCGAGCGCGCTGAGCGTGGCGGCATCGCGCTGGCCGGTGTCGGGGTTGGCTTCTGTGGCCCGGCAGCGGGTGATGGGTTCAATCCCTTCCAGCAGCGCGGCCCCGATCCGAAAGCTTTTGCCGACCAGGTCGAATTCCGCCCATGCGGCGCCACCATCCAGCCAGAGATTGCCACGAAAGCGCCTTGGATCGAGGGTCTGGCCCAGCTTTTCGGACAGCGCGCGGAGCGAGGCAAGGTTAAGCACCGCAACCGATGCATAGGGCACGTCGGACATGCCCATGGCCGGCGCCGGGACCAAGGCGGTGGGTGGTGGGCGGTCGGCGGGGTAGATGGGCGAAAGCCACGCGATCAGCGCCTGCGCGGCGCTGGCGGTGCCCGGTGTGATGACCAGATCGGGCCGGTCGGGATGCGACAGCTGGATGCTGGCACCCGCCACCCGCGCGGTCACAGCCATCAGGGACGGCCCCTTGGCCCCGCGGATGAAATTGCGGCAGGCGCGCCAACCATCGCTGGTTTCCCCCCCCGCCTCCAGAACGGCCCACGCCCGGTCCAGCGGCAGCGGTTGATCGGGGTGCAGCTGCACCTGATCCAGCCGTTCCGCCCCGATGCCCTTGATCGGATGGCGCCAGATCTGGGCCAGGTGCCCGGTCATTTGCTTTCGGGCTTTTTCCGCTGGAAGCTGGCGCGGATGTTTCCGAACAGGTCCGGCGTATAGCCGTGCCGCTTCATGATGATGTATTGCTGGGTGAAGGTGATCATGTTGTTGGCGATCCAGTAAACCAGAAGGCCGCTGGCAAAACCGCCCAACATGAACATGAAGATCCAGGGCAACCACGCAAAGATCGCGGCCTGTGTCGGATCGGTGGGCTGCGGGTTCAGCTTTTGCTGCAACCACATGGAAATGCCCAGCAAGATCGGCAGCACCCCGATGAAGATCAGCGCCAAGATGCTGGTCGGTTCGGGCGCATCCCAAGGCAACAGGCCAAACAGGTTGAAGGTCGACGAACTGTCTGGCGACGACAGGTCGTTGAGCCAGCCGAAAAACGGCGCATGGCGCAATTCCAGCGTGACAAAGATCACCTTGTAGAGCGAGAAGAAGATCGGGATCTGCAACAGGATCGGCAAGCAGCCCGAAGCCGGGTTCACCTTTTCGCGCTTGTAGAGATCCATCATCTCTTGCTGCATTTTCTGGCGGTCGTCGCCCACGCGTTCCTTGATCTTTTCCATCTGCGGCTGCAATTCGCGCATCCGCGCCATCGAGGCATAAGATTTGTAGGCCAATGGGAACAGGGCGGCCTTGACGATCACGGTCAGCGCGATGATCGCAAGCCCCATGTTGCCGATCGCAATGTTGAGGCTGTGCAGCAGCCAGAACATCGGCTTGGTCAGGAAATAGAACCAGCCCCAATCGATGGAATCGATGAAACGATCGATGCCGCCGGCCTGATAGGCGCGGATCGTTTCCCATTCCTTCGCGCCGGCGAAAAGCTGGGTCGTGACCTGCGCGGTCTGGCCGGGTTCCACCGTCATGGCGGGCAGCCGTGCTTCGGTCTGGTAGATGTCGGCAGCGGCGACGTATTTGGTGACCGAGGTAAAGGGCTGTGCCGCGCCGGGGATCAGCGTGGTCATCCAGTATTTGTCGGTAAAGCCGATCCAGCCGTTTTCCGCGACCTCGATCACCTCGGCTGCGGCCGCTTCGCGGGCCACCACATCAAGCCCCGTCACGTCATCATAGGCCAGCTCGTCAAGCTGGCCATCGACCTTGCGCACCACGCCCTCGTGCAGGATGAAGAAATTCTGCAGATCATCGGGCAGGCCGTGGCGCGCGACGATGCCGTAAGGCGCAAGGCGCACCGCCGCGCTGCCGGTGTTTTCGACCGATTGGGTGACGGTGAACATGAAGTTCTGATCGATCGCCACCACGCGGCGGAACGTCAGGCCATTGCCATTGTCCCACACCAGTGTCACCGGGGTTTCCGGCGTCAGGGTTTCGCCCTGTGCGACGCGCCATTCCGTGTTGGCGCCGGGAACCTGGTCAAAACCCAATTCGCCGCCCGGTGCCCAGCCATACAGCGCATAGTAGGGATCGGCGCTGCCCACAGGCGCCAGCAGGCGCACATTGGGGCTGCCGGCGTCGAGCGTTTCGAAATAGCCGCGCAGCGACAGGTCGTCGATCCGCCCCCCGATCAGCGAGATCGAACCTTCGACCTCGGCGGTGGCGATGGGCAGGCGCGGGGCGCTGGCTTGTGTCGCGGCTGCGCTGCCCGTTTCGGTCGGGGTCACATCCGCGCTGCCCGCGGCCGGCGGGGCCAGCGCCATATCGACACCTCCCGCGGCGGGCTGGCTTTCGGCGCTCGCGGGCGCGTTGGGGTCGATGCTGGGATCGGGCGGCGGAAACAAGATGAACCAGACAAGAATGACCAGAAAGCTGAGCGCCGTGGCCAGGATCAGGTTCTTGTTCTGATCTTGCATATCTTGGGTATCCCGCGGTTGGTGTCCCGCCGGGTTCAACAGATCGGGGACCGAAAGGTCAAGGGGCCTTTTCCGCGCAAGCGACGCGCTGCAGGGGCGCGGGCCGATGCCGCCCGCGCGCGCGTGCGCGCGATGGCTTAATGCGTGCCCGGCTCGGCCGGCCCGGGGCCCGCATCGGGGCCGCGGGATACACCCCCGGGGCTGTCGACGCTGCGCGCAAGTGCCGCGAAATCGAACAGATCTGGATCCAGCAAATGTGACGGGCGCGCGTTCATCAGCGCCGAAAAGATCTTGCCCTTGCGGCCCGGTGCCTTGTGTTCCCAGTCATCGAGCATGCGCGCGATGGCTTGGCGTTGCAGCCCGTCTTGGCTGCCGCACAGATCGCAGGGAATGATCGGGTATTTCATGGCACGCGAAAACGCGTCGCAATCGGCTTCGGCCACATGGGCCAGCGGGCGATAGACGAACAGGTCGCCGTCGTCGTTCAAAAGCTTGGGCGGCATCGTCGCCAGCTTGCCGCCGTGGAACAGATTCAGGAAAAATGTCGCCAGAATATCGTCGCGGTGATGGCCCAGCACCACGGCGTGGCAGCCTTCTTCGCGCGCGATGCGGTACAGATTGCCCCGCCGAAGCCGCGAACACAGCGCGCAATAGGTTCGGCCCTGGGGCACCTTGTCCATGACGATGGAATAGGTGTCCGCATATTCGATGCGATGCGCCACGCCCATGCGTGTCAGGAATTCCGGCAAGACCGTGGCCGGAAAACCGGGCTGGCCCTGGTCGAGGTTGCAGGCCAGCAGCTCGACCGGCAAAAGCCCGCGCCACTGCAGTTCGATCAGCGCGGCCAAAAGCGTGTAGCTGTCCTTGCCCCCCGACAGGCAGACCAGCCATTTCTGGCGCGGCGCGGCGGGGTCGCGATCCACCATGCCATAGCGGTCGATCGCTTCACGGGTTTCACGAATGATGCGTTTGCGCAGCTTCTTGAATTCGGTGCTCGTGGGGGCGCCGTGAAACAGCGGGTGGATGTCGTCGGCATCGTCTAGCATGGCGGCCCCATGGGGTTTGCCCGCGGTGCGGGGCTTACCCCGCCATAGGGCTTGCCCCGCCGTGAGGTCAAGCAGGCTTGCCGCGCCGGCCCCGCGGCTTACCTCTGACCGGTGCGAAAGGATGTGCGATGCGCCGACTTGCCCTTGCCAGTGTGTTGTGTCTGGCCGCTTGCGCGGGACGTCCGGCCCTGGATGATCCGCAGCTGTCGGATCGCCAGCTGAACCTTGAGGAATTTTTCGCGGGTGATCTGGTGGCCCATGGCCAGTTTCAAGATGTGCTGGGCACCGTGCGCCGCCGCTTCGACGTGGCGATCACAGGCACTTGGGACGGCGAACGCCTGACCCTTGTCGAAGATTTCGTCTACGAGGACGGATCGACCGAACAGCGGGTCTGGACCTTGATCAAGACCGGCCCCGACACGTGGCGCGGCACCGCCCCCGGCGTGGTTGGCGAGGCGACCGGTGAAGAGCGCGGCGACACCTTCAACTGGCGTTACACCATCGATCTGCCGCTTCCGGGCGGGCAAACCACGCGGTTTGCCTTTGACGATTGGATGTGGCTCTTGTCCGATGACCGGCTGCTCAACCGCGCCTACATGAAGCGGTTCGGCGTCACCATCGGCGAGGTGATCATCACCTTTGAAAAGCGCTGACGCCGGCGGTCAATCGGGCACGTTGTCGATGCCCGATCCGCTCCACGGGTGGCAACGTGCGATGCGGCGCGCGGCCAGCCAGCTGCCTTTCAGCGCGCCATGTTTGTCCAATGCTTCCATCGCATAGGCCGAACAGGTCGGCTGGTACCGGCAGGCGTGGCCCACCCAAGGGCTGAACACCAGGCGGTAAAAGCGCACCGGCAGCGAAACGATATAGGCCAAGGGGCTCATCCGTGTAGCTTTCGCAAAGCACGCGCCAAATCGGCCTTCATCGCCGCGAACGGGTGGGTTGCGGTGGCATCGGCCCGCCCGATCAAAACGTAATCCCAGCCCGGTTGGCCATCCACCGGCACCACGGCGCGCGCGATTTCGCGCAGACGACGCTTGGCGCGGTTGCGCGCGACGGAATTGCCGACTTTCTTGGAACAGGTGAAGCCCACGCGGATCGGTGTGGGCGCGATTTCGGCGGCGTCGCGCCGCCGGGCCTGTAGCAGAAATGCGGGCATGGGCACACGCTGGGCCCGCGCCGCACGCAAGAAATCGGCGCGATGGCGCAAAACAGAAAAAGCCCCCGGCGGGCTTTCGCCCAGCGGAGGCGTGTCAGGGACCATCGGTCCGACCTGGATCAGGCGCTCAGGCGCTTCCGGCCACGCGCACGGCGGGCGTTCAGGACCTTGCGGCCACCCTTGGTCGCCATGCGCGCACGAAACCCGTGGCGGTGCTTGCGCACAAGGTTCGAGGGCTGGAATGTACGCTTCGACATCTGTCTTCTCCGTGGCTCGATCAGGCCGGGTCGCGTGCGCCACGCGCCACAACGGCCCAAGGGAATCTCCGTTAGGTGACGGCATCTACGGAATGCCGCACGGGCTGTCAACAAAGCGCTGGCCGAAACGGGCGGCTTTTTTGCAGGTGCGGCCCGGGCCTGGGGCGGCGATCACGCAAGATCAAGCCGGCGTGAACCCCCTGTTGCGCGGCGGCGCAATGGCGCATGACCTTGTCAAACCCGCCCAAGGATGCATGCATGCCCGCCACGATGACCAATCGCCACCCCAGACTGCTGCGTCGCACCCTACCCATGATCCTGATCGCGCTGGGCGCGGGGCTGGGGTGGTGGTGGTTGGGCGACCGGTTCAGCTTTCAAACGCTGGCCGAGAATCGCGAAGCTTTGCTGGCGTTGCGCGATGCCCATTACTGGGCCAGCGTCGCGGGGTTCATCCTGGCCTATGCGGTGATCGTGGCGTTTTCGCTGCCGGGCGCGTTGATCGCGACGCTGACGGGCGGTTTTCTGTTCGCGACCTTTCCCGGGGTCTTGTTCAACGTCACTGGGGCGACGCTGGGGGCCACGGCGCTGTTCGTGGCGGTGCGCATGGGTATCGGGGCCCGTGTCGGGGCCCGGCTGGACGCTGCGTCCGGGTTGGTCAAGCGCATCAAGGACGGGATCGACGACAACCAGTGGTCGATGCTGTTCATGATTCGGCTCTTGCCCGCCGTGCCGTTTTTCGTCGCCAACTTGGTGCCCGCCTTTCTGGATGTGCCGTTGCGGCGGTATGTGGTGTCGACCTTTTTCGGCATCCTGCCGGGCGCGGTCGTGTACACCTCGGTCGGCGCCGGTCTGTCCGAGGTGTTCGCCCGTGGCGCAACGCCTGACCTGGGGTTGATCTTCGAGCCGGCGATCTTGTGGCCCTTGCTGGGCTTGTGTGTCTTGGCGGCCGTGCCCGTTGTGCTCAAGGCCCTGCGCGGCGGAAAGACCATCGCATGAAGGGGACCCGAACCGATATCTGCGTGATCGGCGCAGGCGCCGCGGGGCTTTCGGTGGCCGCAGGCGCGGTGCAGATGGGCGCGCGCGTCATCTTGATCGAAGCCGGCGAAATGGGCGGTGACTGCCTGAATGCGGGTTGCGTGCCCTCCAAGGCGCTGCTGGCTGCCGGCCACAAGGCGCATCAGACGGCGCAGGCGGCCTTTGGGGTGGCTGGGCATGACCCGGCCCCGGATTTTGCGGCCGCAAAGGATCACCTGCACGCGGTGATCGCGCGCATCGCCCCCGTCGACAGCCAAGAAAGGTTCGAAGCCCTGGGCGTTCGCGTGATCCGGGCCAAGGCGCGCTTTGTCTCGCCCACGACGCTTGAGGCGGGGGGGGATGTCATCACCGCACGCCGTTTCGTCATCGCCACCGGGTCCCGGCCCATGTTGCCGCCCATCCCCGGGCTTGCGGGCGTACCGGTCTTGACCAATGAGACGCTGTTCGATCTGCGCGAGCGCCCCGAACATCTGATCATCATCGGGGGCGGCCCGATCGGGGTCGAGATGGCACAGGCCCATCGCCGATTGGGCAGCGCGGTCACCGTGCTGGAGGCGGCACGCCTGCTGGGTCGCGACGATCCCGAAGCGGTGGCACTGGTATTGGCGCGGCTCAGCGCCGATGGCGTGGTGATCCACGAAGATGCGGCGGTAACCCGCGTGTCCGGGCAGCCCGGCGCGGTTCAGGTGGACACGGCCACCGGCCTGCGGGTCACGGGATCGCATCTGTTGATCGCGGCCGGTCGCCAACCCGTGGTCGACGGCTTGGGGCTGGACCAGGCGGGGGTTGCACATGGCCCGCGGGGCATCACGGTCGATGCGGGGCTGCGCACCAGCAATCGCCGGATCTATGCCATCGGCGATGTGACGGGCGGGGCGCAATTCACCCATGTGGCGGGCTATCAGGCGGGCTTGATCCTGCGGCCCCTGCTGTTTGGCCTGCGCGCCCGCCTGCGCCATGACCATGTGCCACATGTCACCTACACCGATCCCGAAATCGCCCAGGTTGGCCTGACCGAGGATGCGGCGCGCCGCACCTATGGCGCGGCGCTGACCATTGCGCGCGCCGATTTCGACCACAACGACCGCGCCATTGCCACCGGTCAGGCCCAAGGGTTTGCCAAGGTGATGGTGGTGCGGGGCCGCCCCGTCGGGGCCACGATCGTGGGGCCGCAGGCCGGCGAATTGATCCAGCTTTGGGGGCTGGCCATTGCGGCAAGGCTCAAGATGTCGGCGGTGGCAGGGATGATTTCGCCCTATCCAACACTGGGAGAGATTAACAAACGCGCCGCGGGTGCCTATTTTGCCCCAAGGCTGTTTGACAGCCCATGGGTGAAACGGGTGGTGCGCGCCGTGCAGTGGCTGCCCTGAGCCCCTGGGCAGACCGGGATTGGCGTGGCAACAACACTTTCAGGGCGGTTCTTGATCCTGACCATCATCTTCGTGATGCTGGCCGAGGTGTTCATTTTTGTCCCCTCGGTGGCGCGGTTCCGGCAAGATTACCTTTTGGCGCGGCTGGAGCGCGCGCAGATCGCATCGCTGGCGCTGTTGGCCAATGAGGGGCGCATCGATGCCGCGCTCGAGGCCGAGCTTTTGGAAAACGCCGATGTTCTGAACGTGGTGTTGCGCCGCGATGCGGTCCGGCAGTTGGTTCTGTCGGCTGACGCGATCCCGCAAGTTTCGGCCACGTATGATCTGCGCGATCCGCCCCACTGGGCCTTGATGCACGATGCGCTGGCGCGGATGCTCAACCCCACCCCCGAGGTCATCCGCGTGATCGGCGAACCGGTGCGCGGCGCGGGCTTGTTGATCGAAATCACCATGCCGACCGAACCCTTGCGCCATGCGCTGATCGAATACGGGCTGCGTATTCTGGCCCTGTCGGCGGTGATTTCGATCTTTACGGCGATCTTGCTGTTCGTTGCCGTGCGCCAGCTTATGGTCAGCCCGATCAAGCGCCTGGTCGCCAGCATGACGCGCTATGTGCAAGCGCCCGAAGACCCCGCGCGCATCATCCAGCCGCAGGGTCGGGTGCGCGAATTGCGCGACGCCGAAGATGCGCTGTTCAGCCTGCAAACCGAGCTGACCGGGGCGCTGAAACAGCGCGAACGCCTGGCCCAGCTGGGTGAAGCGGTTGCCAAGATCAGCCATGATCTGCGCAACATGTTGTCGGTGGCCACCATGTTGGGCGACCGGCTGGAAACATCGCAAGACCCCGCCGTGCAGCGCATCGCGCCGCGGCTTCTGGGGTCGCTTGACCGGGCCATCCATCTGACCGAAGCCACGCTGGCCTTTGGCCGGGCCGAGGAACCGGCGCCGAAGCTGACCCGCGTGGCCTTGCGCGGGTTGGTCGAAGACGTGATCGAAAACGAGCGGCTCAGCGATGCGGATGGGGCCATCGATTATGACTGCGATGTGGCCCCGGGCCTGCTGTTGCGGGCCGATGCCGAACAGTTGCACCGCGTTTTGTCGAACCTTGTGCGCAACGCCCGCCTGGCGATTGCCGCCACGGGCAGGCCGGGGCGCGTCACCATCACTGGCCGCGACACCGACGACGGCTGGGAAATCGAGGTCAAGGATACGGGCCCCGGCTTGCCGGAAAAAGCCCGCGCGCATCTGTTCAAGCCGTTCCACGGCGGTGTGCGCAAAGGGGGCACGGGCCTGGGGTTGGCCATCTGTGCCGAGCTGATCAAGGGCCATGGCGGCAAGCTGGAACTGGTGCGATCCGATGCCGCCGGCACGGTGTTCCGCATTCTGTTGCCATCGGGGTTGGCCGCGTAAGCGGGGCGGGTTTTCCCCCTTGCAAGGCTGCAAGCGCGCGGTTAAACCCCGCCCTCACGCACTGGTAGCTCAGTTGGATAGAGTACTTGACTACGAATCAAGGGGTCGGGGGTTCGAATCCTCCCCAGTGCGCCACTTCCCCCAAATACGGATGTTGGTTGCGGCCTTTGGACCGTATGCGTCGCGGGCTTGTCGCGCGGCGTGCGGGTGGGCGTCAGCTGTCGCATGGGCTGTGCGGGCGCGCGCGCCTTGCCCGCGGGCCGCGCAGCGGGGCCTTG
>JBEAQJ010000148.1:0-11928 GCA_041163945.1 Pseudomonadota bacterium | reverse complement strand
GATGCCGGGTCCATCGTGGTTTCCTTCAGGTCCTTGGCGTCCATCTCGCCCAGGCCCTTGAACCGGCTGACGTCGATCTTGCCCTTGCCGCCCAAGCCGCGGGCCAGCCAATCGGCCTTTTCCGCCTCGTCCAGGCAATAGACGCGACGCGCCCCTTGGGTCAGGCGAAACAGCGGCGGGCAGGCCAGATACAGATGCCCCCGGTCGATCATCGGCCGCATCTGGGTGAAGAAAAAGGTCATCAGCAAAGCCGCGATATGGGCCCCGTCCACATCGGCATCGGTCATGATGATGACCTTGTCGTAGCGCAGATCCTCGACGTTGAACTTCGTGCCCATGCCCACGCCAAGCGCTTGGCAAAGGTCGGAAATCTCGGTGTTTTGTCCCAGCTTGCCCGACGCCGCACCCAGCACGTTCAAGATCTTGCCCCGAAGCGGCAACAGCGCCTGCGTGCGCCGGTCGCGGGCCATCTTGGCCGATCCGCCCGCGCTGTCACCTTCGACGATGAACAACTCGGTTCCCTCGCGCGCCGATTGCGAACAATCGACCAGCTTTCCCGGCAGGCGCAGTTTCTTGGTCGCCGTCTTGCGGTCGGTTTCCTTTTCCGCGCGGCGGCGCAGCCGTTCCTCGGCGCGCAGCACAAGGAAATCCAGGATCGCACCCGCCGATTTCGTGTTGGCCGCCAGCCAGTTGTCGAAATGGTCGCGCACGGCCCCCTCGACCATGCGCGCGGCCTCGGTCGTGGCCAGCCGGTCCTTGGTCTGGCCCACGAATTCGGGCTCGGCGATAAAGCATGACACCAGCGCCCCCGCGCCTGAAATCAGGTCTTCGCGCGTGATGTTGGCCGCCTTGCGATTGCCGGCCAGTTCGCCGTAGCCGCGCACCCCTTTCAGGATCGCGGCCCAGAATCCGCCTTCGTGCGTGCCGCCTTCGGGTGTGGGGATGGTGTTGCAATAGGATTGGATGAAGCCATCGCGCGCGGGCGTCCAGTTGATGGCCCATTCCACCGAACCGGCCGCGCCGAATTTCTCGGCGAACTCGACCTTTCCGGCAAAGGGCAGATCGGAATAGGTCACCGCCCCGCCCATGGTTTCGCGCAGGTAATCGGCCAGCCCCCCGGGGAAATGGAACACCGCTTCGCGCGGGGTTTCGCCATCGTCGATCTCGGTCTTCCAGCGAATTTCCACGCCCGAGAACAGATAGGCCTTGGAGCGCACCATCTTCATCATCCGCGCGGGCCGAAAGCGGTGATGGCCGAAAATCTGTTCGTCGGCGTGAAAGATCACCGTCGTGCCGCGCCGGTTGGGGGCGGCACCGGCGGCACGCACGGGCCCTTGCGGAATGCCGCGCGAAAATTCCTGCACGAACAATTCGCGGTTACGCGCCACCTCGACCCGCATGTGATCGGACAGCGCATTCACGACCGAGGCGCCCACCCCATGCAGGCCGCCCGAAGTCTGATACGCCTTGCCCGAGAACTTGCCGCCCGCATGCAGCGTGCACAAGATGACCTCGAGCGCGGATTTGTCGGGGAATTTCGGGTGTGGATCGACCGGGATACCGCGGCCGTTGTCGCGGACCGTCACGGTGTAATCGGCGCTCAGCTCCACCTCGATGCGGCTGGCATGGCCGGCCACGGCCTCGTCCATCGCGTTGTCCAGCACCTCGGCCACCAGATGATGCAGCGCGCGTTCATCCGTGCCGCCGATATACATGCCCGGGCGCTTGCGGACGGGCTCCAGCCCTTCCAGCACCTCGATGCTGCTGGCATCATAGGGGGTGGCGGCGGCGGCGCCGCTCAACAGATCATCCACCATCTTTGGGCCTGTTCCTGCTCTATCTTGTGGGTCGTGGCGGCCATCATGGCAGGTTTAGGGGCTTGGGGAAAGGGGCGGGGGCGGTCAAAGGGGCGCTTGGTTTTTGACCTGCCTCAAGGTTGCGACCGACGCGCGGCCCTAGGATCGGCGCCACAGCCCCGATCATCGAAGGACCCCGCGCATGACCGAACGCCCCAGCCCGCCCCCCGAAGCTGCCGCAGCTGACGTGGCACCGATCGATGACGCGGCCCGCGAACCCGAGGCGGCACCGCTGGCACCCGCCGCCGTCCCCGCGGCGGCTGCCAGCGCAAGCCCCTTGCGTCGCGTTCCGCCCACGCAGGCCCAGATCCGGCAGGCGTTTGAAACCGGCCAATACCCCTACACCACCAAGATGTCGCGCCGCAGTTACGAGACGCAAAAGGCCCGTCTTCAGGCCGAACTGCTCAAGGTGCAGACTTGGGTCGCCGACACCGGCCAGAAAATCGTGATCTTGTTCGAAGGCCGCGACGCGGCCGGCAAGGGGGGCACCATCAAGCGCTTCAACGAACATCTCAACCCGCGGCAGGCGCGCGTGGTGGCGTTGAACAAACCCAATGATGTCGAACGCGGCCAGTGGTATTTCCAGCGCTACATCCAGCATTTGCCCACGGCCGGCGAAATGGTGTTTTATGATCGCTCGTGGTACAACCGCGCCGGGGTCGAGCGCGTGATGGGCTTTTGCGAACCCAACGATTACCTCGAATTCATGCGCCAGACGCCTGAGCTGGAACGCATGCTGACCCGGGCCGGCATCCGGCTTTACAAGTACTGGTTTTCGGTGACCCAGGACGAACAGCGCCGCCGGTTCGACAGCCGCGAAACCGACCCGTTGAAGCAGTGGAAACTGTCGCCCATCGACCGCGCCAGCCTCGACAAGTGGGATGATTACACCGAGGCAAAGGAAGCCATGTTCTTTTACACCGACACGGCCGATGCGCCTTGGACGGTGATCAAATCCGATGACAAGAAACGCGCGCGGCTGAACTGCATGCTGCATTTTCTGGACAGTCTGGACTACCCCGGCAAGGACCGCCGTGTCGTGCATCCGCCCGACCCGCTGATCGTGGGGCAGGCGGGCCATGTGATCCACCGCAGCGCCCATATCCTGGGCACGGCGCTCCATCCCGAAACGCGGCACCTGCAGCCGATCGACTGATGGGGTCGCGGGCCCGCCGGGCTTGCAGGCGACCCGGCCCGGCCGCCGATTGGGGGGATTGTGCCATGCCCCACCATCGCCCTATGTGAACCCCATGGTCCTGCGCCGCGCCTTTGTTGTCGCCGCACTGCTGGTCGGCCCGGCCCTGCCCGGGTGGGCCCATCCCCATATTTTCGTCGACGCTGGCCTGCGGCTGGTTCACGACGGATCCGGTCAGCCGGTCGCGGTCGAGGTCACCTGGCGATATGATGCGCTGTACTCGATGCTGTTGACGGCCGATTATGGTCTGGATCCCGATCATGATCTGGCTCTGACCCCCGACGAGATCACCGCCATGCTGGGCTTTGACCTGAACTGGAGCGATGGCTTCGACGGTGGCCTGGTGGTGCGCCAAGACGGCGCGCCGCTGCGGCTGGGGTCGCCCGAACCGGTGGCTTTGCGCATGATCGCCACGGGCCAGATCGAAACCGTGCATCGCCGCCCCGTTTTGGGGGCTGGCCGTGCCGGCATCATCGAGGCGCAGATTTTTGATCCCGAATTTTACGTCGCCTTCGAAATGACCCTTCCGATCGATCTGGCGGACGCACCCGGATGCCGGTCCGATCTGATCCGCGCCGATCTCGATGCCGCCTATGCCGTTTTGGAAGCGGCCATCGCCGATATCGGCGGCGCGGTCGCGGCCGAAGACAATTTCCCCCCCGTGGGCGCCCATTTCGCCGATCGCGTGGTGATCACATGCGCGCGCTGATCGCATTGCCCGTGGTGGGGATCGCGGTGGTCTTGGTGGCGGTTTTCGCCAGCGGGCTTGATCGGGTGATCGTGCAATGGGCGCTGGATGGCCAACGCGCGGCGCAAGACGGGATGGCGCAGGGCCTGCAGGCGCTGCGCGCGGGCGACCGGGCGGCTTTGGCCGGGTTCTTGACGGTCTGTTTTGCCTACGGGTTTTTCCACGCGGCCGGCCCCGGTCACGGCAAGCTGTTGATCGCAGGCTATGGCGTGGCCCGGTCAGTGGGGGCATATCGGCTTGCCGCGGTGGCGCTTGCATCCAGCCTGGCGCAAGCGTTCTGCGCGATCGCATTGGTGGCGCTGGGGCTGTGGGTCTTGGCCTTGGGGCGGTCGCGCCTGACCGATCTGGCCGAACATGTGTTGACCCCTCTCAGTTTCGCGGCGATCGCCGCCATCGGGGCCTGGCTGGTCTGGCGCGGCACGCGGGCCCTTTGGGCGGGTGCGGCACCGGATGCAGCACCGGGCGGGGCTGCGGACATGACCATGCCGCTGGACCAACCGGTTGCGCATGTCGCGGCCGCGTCGCCGGGTTCAACCGCGTCTTGTTCGGCCTGTGGCCATGCACATGGGCCCGATCCGCTGCGGCTGGCCGCTGTGGCCGGGTGGCGCGATCTGGCGGCGGTGATTGGTGCTGTCGCCATCCGCCCATGTACGGGGGCGCTCTTTGTTCTGATCCTGACCGCGCACTTTGGCCTGTTCGGCCTTGGCGTGGCCGGCACGCTGGCGATGGCACTGGGCACCGCCGCGGTGACGATTGCGGTGGCGTTGGCCGCGGTCACGTTGCGCGGCGGTGTTCTGGCCGGGCTTGGCGCGTATCCCGCGATGGCGCGCATCCCCCCGATGATCGAGATTGCCGCCGGCACGCTTGTGGCGGTTCTGGCCGGCCAGCTGGCTTGGGCCAGCCTGTAGGCACGCGCGCTGCCCACCCCCCTTGCCGGGCGCAGGGCCGGGGTCTATGGCTCTGGCCCATGTTGCGCCTGTCCAGCCATCTGCGTGCCACCCTTGGCCTTGGCTTGCCCTTGATCGGCAGCATGCTGGCTCAGATTGCGATCACCCTGACCGATACCATCATGATGGGCTGGTACGGTGTCGAGGATCTGGCCGCCGTGGCGCTGGGCAGCAGCTATTTCCACGTGATTTTGATTCTTGGCATGGGTTTTGGCCTGGCCGTCATGCCGCTGGTGGCGGCCGCTGCGGCCAATGACGACCGCCGCCAGCTGCGCCGGGTCACCCGAATGGCGCTTTGGATCGCGCTGATGTTTTCGGTGGCCGTGCAGCCCGTGTTCGTCCTGTCGGGTCCGATCTTGCTGTCGCTGGGCCAAGACCCCGAGGTCGCCCGCCTGACCGCGGCCTATCTGGTGCCCGCCGGGCTTGGGATCGCCCCGGCGGTGGTGACAACGGTGCTGCGCAGCCATTTGTCGGCGCTTGATCACCCGCGCATCGTGCTCTGGGCGACCTTGGCCGGGGTCGGGCTGAACGCCTGGCTCAACTGGATCTTGATCTTCGGCAATCTGGGCGCGCCCGAACTGGGCGTTACGGGTGCGGCGCTGGCCTCGCTTGCCACGCATCTGCTGATCGCGGCGGTTCTGGCACTTTACGCCGCGATGCACCGCGACCTGCGGCAAGACACGTTGTTTGCGCGCTTCTATCGACCTGATTGGGACGCGATGGCGCAGGTCTTCCGCCTTGGCTGGCCGATTGCGCTGACGCTTTTGTCGGAATCGGGCCTGTTCATGGCCACCATGGTCATGATGGGTTGGCTCGGGCCCAACACGCTGGCCGCGCATGGCATCGCGATCCAGATCTGCGCGGCCACCTTCATGGTGCACATCGGGCTCAGCCAGGCCGCCACGGTGCGTGCCGGGCGGGCCTGGGGGCGCAACGACACCGCCAACCTGCGGCTGGCGGCGATGGCCGCGCTGATCTTGTCGGGGGTCATGGTGGCCTTGACCATCGCAAGCTTCTTGCTGATCCCGGAAACCTTGATCGGCCTGTTTCTCGATCCCGCCGATCCGCTGCGCCCCGACATCATCGCCATGGGCGCCAGCCTCTTGGCCGTTGCCGCGCTTTTCCAGCTGGCCGATGCCGGTCAGGTGATGGCGCTGGGGCTCTTGCGGGGGGTGCAAGATACGCGCGCGCCGATGATCTACGCGGTGTTTTCCTACTGGTGCCTGGGCCTGCCCGCGGCCTGGGTGCTGGGCTTTCCCCTGGGCTTCGAAGGCCCCGGCATCTGGGCGGGGCTGGTCGTGGGGCTGGCCTTTGCGGCGGGCCTGATGATGACACGGTTCTGGCGCGGACCGGCGCGCGGCCTCACCACGCGGCCCGCGTCTTTGTGATCGCGGCTATCTTTGCTTTCCAAATACTTCGGGGGGCATCATTGGCCCATGGGCCAATGATGCGGGGGCAGCGCCCCCAGCGCGCTCAAGCCGCCGCGATCCCGGTCAGGATGCGCGCCCAGGCCCGCGTGCCGAGATGAAAGCTCGACAGATCGTATTTCTCGTTCGGGCTGTGGATCGCGTCATCATCCTTGCCGAACCCGGCAAGGATGGAATCCATGCCCAGGATCTCCTTGAAATAGCCCGCGACCGGGATCGATCCGCCGCCCCCCACAAAGGCCGCTTCCCCCGGCCATTCCTGCGACAGGGCGCGGCGGGTGATTTCAAAGGCGGGGTGGGAAATATCCATGCGGCTGGCCGGGCTGGCCCCGTGGCTTTCGAAGGTGACGGTGCAATCGACGGGCAATTGTGCCGTGACCCAGTCCCGAAACGCGACCCGCAGGGCAAGCGGATCTTGGCCCGCCACCAGTCGAAACGACACCTTGGCCGATGCCTGTGCCGGCAGAACCGTCTTGAAGCCCGCCCCGGTGTAGCCGCCCCAGATGCCGTTGACCTCGGCCGTCGGGCGCGACCAGATCATCTCAAGCCCGCTGCGCCCGGCCTCGCCCGCGGGTTGCGACAACCCGACCTCGCCCAGGAATGCGCCCGCGTCAAAGCCCAGGCCCGTCCATTGCGCCGCCAAATCGGGGCTCAGCTCCTCAACCCCGTCGTAAAAGCCCGGCACCTGCACCCGGCCTTGGGCATCATGCAGCCCTGCCAAGATCCGCGTCAGCACGCGGATCGGGTTCATCGCGATCCCGCCATACATGCCCGAATGCAGATCGATCCGCGGCCCGGTGATGGTCAGCTCTTCGCCCAGCAGCCCGCGCAGCTGTGTCGTGATCGCCGGTACATCGTCTGAAAACAGCCCCGTGTCGCAGATCAACGCCAGATCGGCCTTCAGGGCCTGCCCCCGGGTCTTCAGATAAGGCACCAGCGATGGTGAACCGGATTCTTCTTCGCCCTCCAGAAACACCGTGACCTTGCAGGGCAGCGCGCCGGTTTCGGCCAGATGCGCACGGCAGGCCTCCAGAAAGGTCATCAGCTGCCCCTTGTCGTCGGCCGCGCCACGGCCACGGATGACCTTGCCCTTGGGGGTTTCCTCAAGCGCGGGGGAAAAGGGCGCGCGGTGCCACAGCGACAGCGGGTCGACCGGCTGCACGTCATAGTGGCCGTAAAACAGCAGATGCGGACCCGGCCCATCCATGTGGCCCACCACCATCGGATGGCCCGGCGTCTCGTGCAGCTCGGCGGCAAAGCCCATGCGCGCCAGGTCGTCGCGCAGCCAGATGGCCGCCCGGCGCACATCGGGTGCATGGGCCGGGTCGGTTGAAATCGACGGGATGGCCAAAAGCTCGAACAGCCGCGCCAGCGCGGGGTTGAGATCGGCGTCGATCCGGGCAAGGATGGCATCAAGCGACATGGGGGCCTCCGGTCTGGGTCGGGATGTTCGGCGCAGCTGACCTTGTGCCGGCCCGAATGTCCAGCACCCGCCCGCACCCTCGCGACGGCGCGGTTCTGCCCTTGATCCAGGTCAAGGTCGGGTGCGCGGCAATTTGTAACTTGGCCGTGACGCGTCCTTGGGACTAAGTGGTCGGACCAAAGATAGCCAGCGTCTTGACAGCCGCAGCCCATCCAAGGGGCGCGCCGGAAGGGGGAGACAGCCAGTGAACTACGACGACGCGCTCGATACGGCGATCCGCCGCCTGCACAGCGAAGGGCGCTATCGCACCTTCATCGACATCGAGCGTCGGCGCGGTCAGTTTCCCCATGCCGTCTGGAAAAAGCCCGACGGCACCGAACAAGACATCACCGTTTGGTGCGGCAATGACTATCTGGGCATGGGCCAGCACCCCGTGGTTCTGACCGCCATGCATGAGGCGCTGGATGCAACCGGCGCGGGGTCGGGGGGGACGCGCAATATTTCCGGCACGACCGTCTATCACAAGCGGCTCGAATCCGAACTGGCCGATCTGCACCGCAAGGAGGCCGCGCTGGTCTTCAGCTCGGCCTACATCGCCAACGACGCCACGCTGTCGACGCTGCCTGTCCTGTTTCCAGGGCTCATCATCTATTCCGACGCGCTCAACCATGCCTCGATGATCGAAGGCATCCGTCGCAATGGCGGGGCCAAGCGCATTTTCAAGCACAACGATCTGGCCGATCTGCGCGCCAAGCTGGCTGCCGACGATCCGGCCGCGCCCAAGCTGATCGCGTTCGAATCGGTCTATTCGATGGATGGCGATTTCGGCCCCATCGCCGAGATCGTGGCGCTGGCCGAGGAATTCGGCGCGCTCACCTATCTGGACGAGGTGCACGCCGTGGGGCTCTACGGCCCGCGCGGGGGTGGCATGGCCGAAAAGCTGGGCCTGATGGGGCGCATCGACATCATCAACGGAACCTTGGGCAAAGCCTATGGGGTGACGGGTGGCTATATCGCGGCCAGTGCAAAAATGTGTGACGCGGTACGCAGTTATGCGCCGGGCTTCATCTTTACCACCTCGCTTCCGCCGGCGGTGGCGGCCGGTGCCGCGGCCAGTGTGCGCCATCTGAAAACCGATCAGGCCTTGCGCGATCTGCACCAGGAACGCGCCGCAGTGCTGAAGCTGCGCCTGAAGGGGTTGGGGCTGCCCATCATCGACCACGGCAGCCACATCGTGCCGGTGATCGTGGGCGATCCGGTGCACACCAAAAAGATTTCGGACATGCTGTTGTCGGAATTCGGCATTTATGTGCAACCGATCAACTATCCCACCGTGCCGCGCGGCACCGAGCGGCTGCGCTTCACGCCATCGCCGGTCCATGATCCAAAGGCCATGGATGCGCTGGTGCGGGCCATGGACGCGCTCTGGAGCCATTGTGCGCTGAATCGTGCCGAGATGGCGGGCTAGCCGTTTCTGACGGTTCCCGCAGCCCGCGTGGCATGGTAAACGCGTAGCAGGCCTTGGGTTGTTGGGGAATCACCGCGGTCCTTGGGGCGCGGTGGCATCGGTCGGACCGATCCATCGATCAGACGGGCCAAGCGCAAGCCGCTGATGGGGCAGGGTGTTGATGGGGCAGGACGACGGCCAGTATGCAGGGCACGCCGGTGGCGATCCTGCCGGCTTTGCAGCCCCCGCTGGCGGGTTCAACGGCTACGACCTTACCGATGTTCCCTTGGGCGACCTGATGCGCGGTGAACGCGCGACCTTGGGAAAATCGCTGCTTGATGTTGAACGCGATCTGAAAATTCGCGCCACCTACATCGCCGCGATCGAAAATGGTGATGTCGGCGCCTTTTCCAGCCCCGGTTACATCGCGGGCTATGTGCGGTCCTACGCGCGTTATCTGGGCATCGATCCCGATTGGACCTTTCGCCGCTTTTGCGCCGAAACGGGGTTTGGCGGTGCACATGACGATGCGGCGCCGCGTCCGGCCCCGGGCAAGCGCGCCGTGTGGGAAGCGCCCCGATTGGTCGATCCGAACGAGGTGATCCGCAGCGCACGCATCAGCTTTGCCCCGGAACCGGTCAGCCCCTTTGCCGCCATCGAACCCGGAGCGCTGGGATCGGCGGCGGTGATGGTGGCCTTGGTCCTGGGCATCGGCTATGGCGCATGGGCGGTTTTGAATGACATTCAGCGTCTTCAGATCGCCCCGGTTGAAGACGCCCCGGTGCCGCTTGCGGCCTTGGATCCCTTGGCGGGGGCCAGTGCGGGCGCCTTCGCGGTGGCCGATGATTTCAACGTGGCGCTGCCCGGTGGCGATGCGGCCCGGCGGCTGGATCGTCCGCAGGCGCTGGAAACCCCGGTGTTGACGCCGCGCGATGCGGCCTTGGCGACGCTTGATCCCGATGCGGTGGGCGCACTGGGCGGTGCGGCCCCGGCGCCCATGCGCGTCGCGCCCAGCCTTGGTGCGCCCGGTCTTGACGTTGCGGCCGCCCCGATACCGACGCCCGCGCCCCCCCCGGTGCAGGTCACCCAAGCCCCATCCGATACGGTCACGATTTTCGCCGTGCGCCCATCGTGGATCCGCGTGACCGCGGCCTCGGGGGCCACGCTGTTCGAGGGCACGCTGAACCGTGGCGACAGCTATCCGGTCGAGCTGTCGGCCGATGCCGCACCGCGGCTGCGGTCGGGCAATTCGGGATCGGTCTATTTCATGGTCAATGGCGTGACCTTTGGCCCTGCCGGCACCGGGGCGAGCGTGGTGCGCGACGTGGAGCTGTCCGCCGACGCGGTCACAGCGAACTACGCCATGGCCGACGCCGAAAGCGACCCCGACCTGCCCGCCGTTGCGGCCCTTGTTCTTGGTCCGGCCGAGGCGAACTAACGCGGTGCCCTTTCGCCCCGTTGTCCAGCCGGGCTGACAGGTCTATCCTGACACCAAAGCCCCGACCGTCGAGCGAAAAAGGCCCGCGCATGTCCCACAACCCGATCCGTCCCTGGCGCAATATCGCGCGCCGCAAAAGCCGCCAGATCCATGTCGGCCGTGTGCCCGTGGGCGGCGGGGCCCCGATCAGCGTGCAAACCATGACGAACACGCTGACCACCGACGCGGCGGCCACCATTGCCCAGATCCAGCGCTGTGCCGAGGCGGGCGCCGATATCGTGCGTGTGTCGGTCCCCGACGAAGACAGCGCGCGGGCGCTGCGCCAGATCGTGCGCGAAAGCCCGGTGCCGATCGTGGCCGACATCCATTTTCACTACAAGCGCGGCATCGAAGCCGCCGAGGCGGGGGCGGCCTGTCTGCGCATCAACCCCGGCAACATCGGCGATGCGTCGCGCGTGCGCGAAGTGATCAAGGCGGCGCGCGACCACGGCTGTTCCATCCGGATCGGCGTCAACGCGGGCAGCCTGGAAAAACACCTGCTGGACAAATACGGCGAACCCTGCCCCGAGGCGATGATCGAAAGCGGTCTCGATCACATCCGCATTCTGCAAGACAATGATTTTCATGCGTTCAAGATCAGCGTGAAGGCATCGGATGTGTTTTTGGCGGTCGCCGCTTACCAAGGCCTGGCCGAAGCCACCGATGCACCCATTCACCTTGGCATCACCGAAGCGGGCGGATTGATGTCGGGCACGGTGAAATCGGCGATCGGGCTGGGCAGTCTGCTGTGGGCCGGCATCGGCGACACGATCCGGGTCAGCTTGTCGGCCGATCCTGTGGAGGAGGTCAAGGTCGGCTTCGAAATCCTGAAATCGCTGGGCCTGCGCCATCGTGGCGTCAACATCATTTCCTGCCCGAGCTGCGCGCGGCAAGGCTTCGACGTGATCAAGACGGTCGAGATGCTGGAAAAGCGACTGGAACACATCAAGACCCCCATGTCCCTGTCGATCATCGGCTGTGTCGTCAACGGGCCGGGCGAGGCGCTGATGACAGACGTGGGCTTTACCGGCGGGGGGGCAGGGTCGGGCATGGTGTATCTGGCGGGCAAGCAAAGCCACAAACTGTCGAACGACCAGATGATCGAACACATCGTGGCGCAGGTCGAAAAGAAAGCCGCCGAGATCGACGCCCTGCGCGCGGCCGAAACGCAAGACACCCCCTGAACGGGGCATGTCCCGCCCGTGTGATGCCCCCCCTTGTCGGGATTGCGTGGGTTGGGAAAAGTGATCCCGGCCAGGCGCACGCGGTATTTTCCGTTGCGGGGGCTGGGGTGGGGGGCTATACGGCGCCTTGAGCCTGCACCCGTAGCTCAGCTGGATAGAGCGCTGCCCTCCGAAGGCAGAGGCCAGGGGTTCGAATCCCTTCGGGTGCGCCAAAATTCCTGACA
>JBEAQJ010000147.1:0-8336 GCA_041163945.1 Pseudomonadota bacterium | reverse complement strand
GCCGATGGAACCGGGCCGCTTCCGGTCGGTCGTCTTGGGGCCGGATGGAAGCCTTTATGCCGCCACGGACGAAGGCGAGATCTACGAGATCATCCCGAACTGATCAAAACCACCGCCGCGCCGCCCGAACGGGGGGCGCGGCACCGCTTGGTCACATGTTTTCGGGCTGTGCCATGCCCAGCACATGGTAGCCGCCATCGACGATCACGATCTCGCCCGTGGTGCAGGCGCCATAGTCGGAACACAGATACACCGCCGTGCCCCCGATCGCTTCGAGCGTGGCATTGGCCCGCAGGGGCGCATTGGCTTCGGTCGTCTTGAAGGTCTTGCGCGCACCACCGATGGCGGCCCCCGCCAGCGTCTTCATCGGGCCCGGGCTGATCGCGTTGACCCGGATCTGCTGCGGCCCAAGGTCGTTGGCCAGATAGCGCACCGAGCTTTCCAACGCTGCCTTGGCCACGCCCATCACGTTGTAATACGGCGTGACGCGGTTCGATCCCTGGTAGGTCAAGGTGATCAACGACCCGCCATCCGGCATCAGCTCGGAGGCGCGACGCGCCACATCGATGAACGAAAAGCAGCTGATCGTCAGCGAATTGCGGAAATTCTCGCGACTGGTGTTGATGAAACGACCCGTCAGTTCCGTCTTGTCGGAATAGGCGATGGCATGAACCAGAAAATCAATCTGACCCCACCGATCCCTGAGTGCCGCAAATGCCGCATCAAGGCTGGCGTCATCGGTCACATCGACATCGACCAGAAAATCCGACCCGACGGATGCCGCCAAGAGTTCCACCCGCTTGCCAAAGGCTTCGCCCTGATAGGAAAAGGCCAATTCGGCCCCTTCCGCGTGCAGCGCCGCCGCAATGCCCCAGGCGATCGAGCGGTCATTGGCCACCCCCATCACAAGCCCGCGCTTGCCCGACATCAACTGTGCCATGATCGTTACCCGTGATAGCGGCTTAGCAGCATCGACCCATTCGTGCCGCCGAAACCAAAGGAATTGGTCATCACCGTGTCGAGCCCCGCATCGAGCCGCAGGGTGGTCGCGATCTCTTGCGGGTCAAGCGCCGGATCGAGCGTTTCCACATTGATCGAAGGCGCGATGAAATCGCCCTGCAGCATCAGCAGGCAGAAAATCGCCTCAAGCGCGCCGGCCGCGCCCTGGGCATGGCCGGTCATGGATTTGGTGGAGCTGATGGGCGGCGTGCGCCCCTGCCCGAAGACCCGGCGAACGGCCTGAACCTCGCCGACATCGCCCACCGGGGTCGAGGTGCCATGTGCGTTGATGTAATCGACGCGGCGGCCCGCAGGCAGGGTTTGCAACGCAAGGCGCATCGCGCGTTCGCCGCCTTCGCCGCTGGGTGCCACCATGTCATGACCATCTGATGTGGCGGCAAAGCCCGTCACCTCGGCCAAAATCTGGGCCCCACGCGCCAGCGCATGATCCAACGCTTCGAGCACGACAATGCCGCCCCCGCCCGCGATCACGAACCCGTCCCGGCCCGCATCAAACGCGCGCGAGGCCTGTTGCGGTGTGTCGTTGTATTTCGACGACATCGCGCCCATCGCATCAAAGAGGCACGACAGCGTCCAGTCGAGCTCTTCGGCGCCGCCCGCGAACATCACGTCTTGGCGGCCCAGCATGATCTGTTCGGCCGCCGCCCCGATGCAATGCAGCGACGTGGAACAGGCCGAGGTGATGGAATAATTGATGCCCTTGATCCGGTACGCAGTCGCAAGATTCGCGCTGATCGTCGATGACATGCACTTGGGCACGGCAAAGGGGCCGATGCGCTTGGTGGCCCCGGTCGACAGCACCGATTGATGGGCTGCAAACATCGCACTGGTCGACGGCCCGCCGGACCCCGCGATCAACCCGGTGCGTTCGTTCACGATCTGATCTTCGGTCAGGCCCGACTGCGCGATGGCCTGGCCCATGGCGATATGGGCGTACGCGGCCCCCGGCCCCATGAAGCGCAACGCGCGCTTGTCGATGTGTTCGGCTGGATCGATCTTGAGCGTGCCGGCGATCTGGCTGCGAAAGCCATGTTCCACCATGTCTGCGTGCGTCTCGATCCCCGAGCGGCCCGCGCGCAATGACGCCTCCACCTCGGCGGCGCTGTTCCCGATGGGCGAGACGATGCCCAATCCCGTGACGACGACACGGCGCATGTGGCCTCCCTCGATCGTTTGGCGCTTGTGTAGGCCAAGCATGCCCCCCCACGCAAGCCGATAGCACAAGGCCGCCTGCGCCGGCTTTTGTGGATCACACCACGCCCCCCGACAGGGTGCCGCACCAAGGCAGGCCGTGCCGCGCCCGGGCCATCATCCGCCCGACGGGCAGCAGACTGGGGGCGGAACGCCTGTCAGCTTTCGCTCAGCGCGACCTTCATGTCCTTGACAAGATAGATCGTTTCGCCGTCGGCCTCGACCCGGCCATCGGCCACGCCCATGGTCAGGCGCCGGGTCTGGATCGCCTTGGTGAAATCGACGAAATAGGTCAGCATGCGCCGGTCGGGCCGAACCATGCCGGTCAGCTTCACCTCGCCCACGCCCAGCGCGTAACCGCGCCCCTGCCAGCCGCGCCAGCCAAGGTTGAAACCGGTCAACTGCCACAGCCCATCCAGCCCAAGACAGCCGGGCATGATCGGATTGCCGGGAAAATGACAACCAAAGAACCACAGGTCGGGGCTGATGTCGAATTCGGCCACGACATGACCCTTGCCATGTTCGCCGCCATCCGCCGAGATCGCGGTGATGCGGTCCATCATCAGCATGGGCGGCGCGGGAAGCTGGGCGTTGCCCGGCCCGAACAATTCGCCCCGCGCACACGCCAAAAGCGCATCGCGATCGAAGGATGTGGGATAATCTGCCATGTCCCCCCGCAGCATCTGTGACCCGGCCTGTGCGCCGGTCGGCCCGGTCTAGCACCGCGTTGTGCGATGGTGCAAGGGCGCGCCCGGGCCCCAAAGGTTTGACATTGAAACGCGCCGGCAAAGCGCTCAATATGGTAGGGATATCTTCAAGGATGCCGACCCGCATGACCCCCGAAGCGCTGGAACGCGGAAAAACCTGGCTGATCAAGGCCGATCTGCGCCCGACGCGTCAGCGTTTGGCGCTGGCCGCGTTGCTGGTGGGCGACGGGCAAGACCGCCATGTCACGGCCGAAGGGCTGCATGACGCGGTGCTGTCAACCGGCGACCGCGTGTCGCTGGCCACGGTCTACAACACGCTCAAGGCGTTTTGTGACGCGGGATTGATGCAGGAAGTGACGGTCGACGGGTCACGCAGCTATTTTGACACGCGCATGGACGATCACCCGCATTTCCATTTCGAAGACAGCGGTCGTTTGACCGATGCCCCTGCCGCCAAGCTTGAGATCCGCGCCCTTCCCGATGTGCCCGAAGGCTACGAGATCGCCAAGCTTGACGTGGTGATCCGGTTGCGCCGCAAGAGCTGAGCGGCCGGCACCGCGCGTTTCCGCCTAGCCAAATGCGCCCAGAGGCTGTAACGGCACGGCCAACCCGCACGTTTCCCCGAAAAGGCGCCCTATGGACCTCCGCAATATTGCGATCATCGCGCATGTCGACCATGGCAAAACCACGCTTGTCGACAATCTACTGAAGCAATCCGGCGCCTTCCGCGACAATCAGGCGGTGGCCGAACGCGCCATGGACAGCAATGATCTGGAACGTGAGCGCGGCATCACGATCTTTGCAAAACCCACATCGGTCGAGTGGAAAGGCACACGGATCAACATCGTTGATACCCCCGGCCATGCCGATTTCGGCGGTGAGGTTGAACGCATCTTGTCGATGGTCGATGGCGTGGTGCTGTTGGTCGATGCCGCCGAAGGGCCGATGCCGCAGACCAAGTTCGTCACCTCGAAGGCGCTGGCGCTGGGCCTCCGGCCGATTGTCGTTCTCAACAAGGTCGACAAACCCGACGCCGAACCCGATCGCGCGCTTGACGAGGTGTTTGACCTGTTCGCGGCGCTGGATGCCGACGAAGACCAACTGGATTTCCCGCACATGTATGCGTCCGGGCGGGCCGGATGGGCCGATCACCAGCTCGATGGGCCGCGCAAGGATCTGGGCGCCCTGTTCGATCTGATCGTGAACCATGTGCCGCCGCCCCGCCAGATCGCGCGCCAAAACGAAGATTTCCGCATGCTGGCCACAACGCTGGGCGCCGACCCTTTCGTCGGGCGCCTGCTGACCGGCCGGGTGGAATCGGGCCGTCTGAAGGTTGGACAAACGGTGCAGACGCTCAGCCGTTTGGGTGAAAAGGTCGAACAGTTCCGCGTGACCCGCATCCAGGCCTTTCGCGGCCTGAGCCAACAAGACATCGACGAAGCCTTGGCCGGTGATATCGTCAGCCTTGCGGGCATGACGAAATCGACCGTGGCCGATACGATTTGTGCGCTGGCCGTCGACAAGCCGCTGCACGCCCAACCCATTGACCCGCCCACCATCACCGTGACCTTCGGGATCAACGACAGCCCGCTGGCCGGGCGCGACGGCAAAAAGGTGCAATCGCGCGTCATCCGGGAACGGCTGATGAAAGAGGCCGAAAGCAATGTCGCCATCAAGGTCAGCGACACCCCCGGCGGCGAAGCCTTCGAGGTTGCCGGGCGCGGCGAATTGCAGATGGGCGTGCTGATCGAAAACATGCGCCGCGAAGGCTTTGAATTGTCGATTTCGCGCCCGCAGGTGCTGTTTCGCGACATCGACGGCGTCCGCCATGAACCCGTGGAAGAAGTCACCATCGACGTGGATGATGAATTCACCGGCGCCGTGATCGAAAAGATCACCGGCCCCCGAAAAGGCGAGTTGAAGGAAATGAAGCCGGCCGGCGCGGGCAAGACCCGTATCATCGCGCTGGTCCCATCGCGCGGTTTGATCGGCTATCACGGCGAATTTCTGACCGACACACGCGGCACGGGTGTGTTGAACCGTGTCTTTCACGCGTGGGAGCCGTTCAAGGGCGCAATCGACGGCCGCCGCGCCGGCGTATTGATATCGATGGAAAACGGGGTTTCGGTGGCCTATGCGCTCTGGAACCTGGAAGAACGCGGGCGCATGTTCATCGGGGCACAGGAACCCGTCTACACCGGCATGATCATCGGCGAACACAGCCGCGACAATGATCTTGAGGTGAACCCGCTCAAGGGCAAAAAGCTGACCAACATCCGGGCCTCGGGCACGGATGAAGCCGTGCGGCTGACAACCCCGATCACGATGACCCTGGAACAGGCCATCGCCTATATCGACGATGACGAGCTGGTCGAGGTGACCCCCAACGCCATCCGGCTGCGCAAGCGCTATCTTGACCCGCATGAGCGCAAACGCCAGTCGCGCACATCGGATTGACAGCATCCCTGAAACGCAAAAAAGCCGCGCATCCCGAACGGATGCGCGGCTTTTTTATCAGATGCTTGTCAGTCTTTCTTGATGTTTTGGTTCAAATTTTTCCTGACCCCGGCAACAGGTGATCCATCAGCATCGAAGGCTGCTCACAACCCGCTTCACCAACGATGCGGGCGGGCACGCCGGCCACGGTTTTGCAGGGCGGAACCTCTTCCAGCACAACCGACCCAGCCGCGATCCGCGAGCAATGTCCGACGCGAATGTTGCCAAGCACCTTGGCCCCTGCCCCGATCAACACGCCGTCCCCGATCTTGGGGTGGCGATCTTCGGTTTCCTTGCCCGTGCCGCCCAGCGTGACCGAATGCAGCATCGATACATTGTCGCCCACCACCGCCGTTTCGCCCACCACGATGGAATGGGCGTGGTCGATCATGATCCCTTTGCCGATGCGCGCCGCGGGGTGAATATCGACGCCGAACACCTCTGAAACGCGCATCTGCACGAAATAGGCAAAGTCGCGCCGCCCCCGCTGCCAAAGCCAATGACCGATGCGATAGGCCTGAACGGCCTGAAACCCTTTGAAGAACAAGAGTGGCTGAATAAAGCGGTGGCAGGCGGGATCGCGGTCGAACACCGCCATGATGTCGGCACGCGCCGCCACGCCCAGCGTCGGATCTTCGGCATAAGCTTCGTCAGCGATTTCACGCAAAAGCTGTTCCGACATCTCGCCCGAAGCCAGTTTTTGCGCCATCCGGTAGGCCAGCGCCTTTTCCAAGGTGCCATGATGCAGCACGCAGCCATGGATCAAGCCGCCCAAGAGCGGCTCATCGATCACGGCCTGCGCGGCTTCTTCGCGGATGCGGCTCCAGACCGGGTCAATGCCGGCCAGTTTTGGTTGCACCTTTGCCATGGCTCTACCCTCCGGTGGCGTTGCGCGGCCAACCTAACCCAGATAGCGCGGCCGGTCCATGCGGGATGGGTTCGCACTCCTAGACAGGCATGGGCAGGCTCAACTCTGCGTAATGGACGCAAAGCCGGACCACACCCGCGTCAAAGTTGCCGCCATCGGCTGTCAGGATCAACGCGGTCGGCGCCCAATAGACAATCGGCGCCACAGGGCCATTGATCCATGAATTCTGTGACAGACCCAAACCTGTTCCAAAGCGTCCGGTATCGCCCGACACCCCCAACCGCCAGCTGGTCGCGCTGCCGCTGATCGGGGTGACGACGCGCCCCGTCACGCCAAAGACGATGGCCCTGGGCGGGATGACAACGGATGTGCTCACGCTGGGCCCCGCGGTGATGGACACATCGACATCATCACATTTCAGGGAAAAGGCCGATCCGGACGGCGCCAGCGTCATCGCCCCGGCTTGCCAATCAGTGCCGTTCCAGATCGCGGGCAGACCTGTGTCCAACACCAAGGCCCGCCACCCGCGTTGCGGCGGCACGAAAATCCAGCCACCCGAAACCGCGATCGCCACCTGCCCTTCCTGCCCTGCCCAGGCGTTCACCGCGCCCACGGGTACGGCATAGATCGTGCCCTCGGTCACGGCGACCGGCGGCGTGGCCTGGCTGATCGAGGCCAGCGTCAAATGCGTCAACGCATCAATCCGCACAAAGGCTTCGTTCACGGTGACATGTTTCTGGGCCTGTGCCGGGGCCAGCAGCGGCAGGGACATGCGCGGTGTGTCATTCATCGATCTGGATCCTTGCAAAAGGCCCCGGCCCGAACCGGTCGGACAGCTGGGCCACTTCGACGGAATAGGGCGATAGCGTCCCATCCGCGGCTCGCATCGCCGCGCTGTAGGCAAACCCCGGCGCGCTCAAAACCTCTTCGCGCCGCAGACCCATGGGGTCGACGATGCGCAAAACATAATTCTCCGACGTTTCGCCCAAGGCCACGTCGAACCCTTCCCAACTGTCGCCGTCGATCCGCGTGCGTCGGACCCAGCTGACAATCCGATCTGCGCCGAGTTTTCGGGCCCGCAAATGGGCGGGTGCATAGGGCCGCAGCCCCACACCCGCAAAGGCCAAGATCCGTTCGACATAACTTGGATCATCGACGCTGCGTTGGGCGGGTCCGATGCGATAATGCCGCGCCAGTCCGCGGGCAGAAGCCGGAAGATCGACCTGCAGCGCCCCCCCATCCAGCAGCACGAACAGGCTTCCCTCGGGCCAGACTGCGGGCATGATGCCATCGGTGCCCTGCTGGCCGCGCAATCGCATGCTGATGTCCCACAGGTTTTCACCCACCAGCTGCGCCTCGGCGAACTGGATCACCTCCCACGGGCCATCATCGCCCGATCCGATCGCGGCGATATTGGCCCCGTTCAGCACCGCGCCGGGTTCGGCCCCGGCCAAACGCCCAGTGGCCAAGCGCACCCGCATCGGCCCTGCCCGATCCCACACCCCGGGCCGTGCGGCAGCCAGGGCCGTTTCCAGCGATCCGATCACGCTGCGCCGGTCGATCAGGCGGTTCAGGGTAAAGCCATCCGATGATGCGGCCGAATAGACCGCGACAGACCCCGGCCATGGCACCGCCGAAACCGCCAGATGCGGCGCATGCTCGACCTCGGATCCGCTGATCAAGGGCAGGTCCAGAAAAAGCGGACGCACGGGCACCGGCGCAACAAAGCTGCTCGACACGGGCGCATCTTCCACCGCCTGCGATGGTTCCTGCACCGAGGGTTCGACACGCACGGCGTCGATCAGGCGGGCACCGCGATCCTCAACCCGATCAATGCGCCAGGTCGAACCATCGTCCAATGCCACCATGGTGCCTGCCGAAACCGCGCGACGTGACGGCGGCAGAACGAAACGGATCTGGTCGCGCGCCACGCGGGCTTCGGCAAGGATTCGTTCGGCCACAGCCTGCCCCTCGGGCCCCGTCAGGGCGATGGGCAGATCGACCACGGTGACGCCCGCTGCATCATCACCCGGAAACACAGCATCGGACACGCG
>JBEAQJ010000146.1:0-2952 GCA_041163945.1 Pseudomonadota bacterium | reverse complement strand
CCCAAGGGCCCGCATCTGGTCGAGGTGCCCGTCGATCCCACCTTGCTGGCCGCCGGCGATCACAATGGATCGACCTTTTACCAGCATGACCGTTTCGCACATGTCGTTCGCGGGCAAGGCCGGGTCGAGGTCGGATTGCAAGATGGGCTTTGGGCGGTTCAGATGGGGCTCGCCGCCCAGAAATCCGCGCAGACGGGCCAAGCGGTCACGCTGGACAGAAACGGCGCTATTCAAATGTGATGATGGCCGCAAGACGCGCAGCGGCCTCATGCCCGATGAATGGGTCTGCTGCCGCGCCAAGGAAATTTTCCCAGACCGCCGTGGAAAGACCGGCCAAACTGATATTGCACCCTTATCCAGGTTGGGCTGGTCCTTGGCCCAATCTCGGACCTTGAGGCTCGACACCTGAACCCGGGTGCAAATACCCGGCGGGCTGACAGCGCACCCGGAAAACAAGGGGCATCCTCATCAAAGGGGGGTGCGATTTGCGGACACGCTCCGAAATCGCAGACTGAACCGCCCCGGGTTTACCGGAGAGTAAAACACTCAAAGGATGAGCCCTATGACCAAGCAGAGATTCACCCCCGCCTATCCTGCCGAACTGCGTGAACGCGGTGTTCGGCTTTTCCGAGAGAACCGCGCCGAGTACGCCAGCGACACGGCCGCCTACAAGGCGATCGCGCCAAAGCTTGGCTGCTCGCCTGACAGCCTGCGTGTCTGGTGCCAGCAAGCCGAACGTGATGCCGGACAGCGAGCTGGGCTGACCAGCGCAGAGAAAGATCGGATCAAGGATCTGGAGCGCGAGGTCCGCGAGCTACGCCAGGCCAACGAGATCCTGAAGAAGGCGTCTGCGTATTTTGCGATGGCGGAGCTCGACCGCCCGTTTCGCAAATGATCGTGTTCATCGACGATCACCGTCGTGTCCATGGTGTCGGGCCGATCTGCCGGGTTCTAGGGATCGCACCATCGACGTATTACGCCGTCAAGGCCGTGGCGCGCGATCCGGCTCTGGCATCGGATCGGACCAAGCAGGATCAACTGGACATGGCCGCCATCAAGGACGCGTTCGACAGCAGCCGAGGTCGCTATGGCGCGCGCAAGGTCTGGCATCAGCTGCGCCGCGGCGGCCACGATATTGCCCGCTGCACGGTGGAGCGGCTGATGAAGGTCATGGGATTACAAGGTGTTGTCCGCGGAAAGAAGGTCGTCACGACCAATCCAGATGCAGCCCAGCCTTGTCCGGACGACAAGGTGAACCGTGCCTTCGTCGCTGATATGCCGAACCAACTTTGGGTCAGCGATTTCACCTATGTCTCCAGCTGGCAGGGCATGGTCTACGTGGCTTTCGTCATCGACGTCTTCGCCCGTAAGATCGTCGGCTGGCGCGTCTCGACCTCGATGACGACCGGTTTCGTGCTCGACGCCCTGAACCAGGCCATCTGTCAGAGGGCGCCATCCGAGGCGGACAAGCTGATCCATCACAGCGACCGAGGCAGCCAATACCTGTCGATCCGATACACCGAACGGCTGGCTGAGGCTGGGATCGACACCTCTGTCGGCAGCGTCGGGGACTCCTATGACAATGCCCTCGCTGAAAGCATCATCGGCCTGTTCAAGACCGAGGTGATCAAGTTTCTCGGCCCTTGGAAATCGGTCGGCCAGGTCGAGTGGGAAACCCTGAAGTGGGTCGACTGGTATAACAAGACGCGCCTGCACAGCGCCATCGGTTACATCACGCCGAACGAAGCAGAGAAGGCATTCTACGCAAGCTTGAACGACGACAAAAAAGCAGCCTAATCATTGAACCACAAACTCTCCGGTAAACCCGGGGCGGTTCAGACAGCGCGATGAACTGCTGCTTCTGGCATCTTTCGCAAATGCTTCGCCACGCCTGCATCTGACCACTCTCGTCCCTTGAGTGAGGGGGAGCCCCTGAGTCGCTCGGCCCTCAGCAGACGTTCGACCATAACTGGTTCCGTGGCGCAGCGGATGGTCAGCAATCGTTTCGTCTGCGACGTGAAGGGGCGATCATTGCTGGGCTATAAGCGGACCAAAACAAGTCGTGTCGTGGAGGCGAGCGGCCGTTATCGACAAGCATCACGCCTCCTGCAGACGCGGAAGGAACAAGGACGTCAGCCGGTCCGGAGTCGTGCCGGATATACCCTATCGCATCAGGACGACGGGAACCTTGCACGCGCGGATCATGGCTGTCGTGGTTGACCCGATGATCAGGCTGCGGATGCGCGAGTGGCCATAGGCGCCCATCACCAGCATGTCGAATTGCGCCTCTTCCACCAGCTTGCTCAGGGCCGTGTCCGGTTGACCGGGCAGAACAGAGGTTTCGGCTTCGATCCCGGCGGCTTTCAGCATGGCTTTGGCGTCGGCCAGTCCCTTGGTCACCTCGGGCGAAGCACTGCCCACGGTGACCACATGCACCGCCAGCGCCTGGAACAACGGGCTGCGGGCGACATGATCGACGGCCTTCATCGACGAGGCGCCGCCGTCATAGGCGACCAGAACCTTAGAGATCGGCTTGAAGGCGCGTGAGGCGACAAAGACCTGCTTGTGGCTGGCCCGCACGATACGCTCGAGGTTCGAGCCCAGATGCCCCTTTGCGAAATCCGCCGCTTCGCCGCGCTTGCCGATCAGGATGACACGGGCGTCGCCCTCGACATCGGACACAGCCTCGACAATATCGCCGTGGCGCAGGCGGGTGGTAACATCGGTCACACCGGCCTTTTCCAGAAGTGCTGTCGCGTCCTCGAGGATCGCGCGGCCGCGGTGGCTGATGAGTTTCGCGCGCTGTGCGTCAAGTTCGGCCAGTTCCTCCATCAGCGCCGTCCGTGCACCCAAAGCGATGGCGCCGGAATGGTCGTGGCTGTCGGAGGCTTCGCGGCGACCCAGCACATGGATCAGTTCCACTGGCGCCCCGGTGCGACTGGAAATCCAAGC
>JBEAQJ010000145.1:0-10264 GCA_041163945.1 Pseudomonadota bacterium | reverse complement strand
CCCGGAATTCACCAAAATACTTCGTGATCGCAGCCGTCAGAGTCGTCTTGCCGTGGTCCACGTGACCAATCGTGCCGATGTTCACATGCGGCTTGTTACGTTCAAACTTTGCCTTTGCCATGATGGCCTCCTTGGATGGGGTACCGGGCGGCAAGCCCGGCCTACGGTTTGTGGGTAGGCCGGGCTTGCCGCCCGGCGCCCCGTCATGCGTATTTGGACTGGATCTCTTCCGAGATGTTCTGCGGCACCGGTTCGTAATGGTCGAACAACATCGTGAACTGCGCCCGGCCCGAGGACATGGAGCGCAGCGTGTTGATGTAGCCGAACATGTTGGCCAGCGGCACGAAGGCGTTGATCACATTGGCGTTGCCACGGCTTTCTTGCCCCGTCACCTGACCCCGGCGCGATGTCAGATCGCCGATGATGCCGCCGGTGTAGTCTTCGGGCGTCACCACTTCGACCTTCATGATCGGTTCAAGCAGCTTGGCACCGGCCTTTTTCAGACCCTCGCGCATGCCCATGCGGGCCGCAATTTCGAAAGCCAGCACGGAGGAGTCCACATCGTGGAACTTTCCGTCGATCAGGGCGACCTTGAAGTCGATCACCGGGAACCCGGCCAAGGGGCCGCTGTCCATCACCGACTTGATGCCCTTTTCGACACCGGGGATGTATTCCTTGGGAACCGCGCCCCCGACGATCCGGCTTTCGAAGGTGTAGCCTTCGCCCGGTTCGGTCGGCGAGATTTCCAGCTTGACCTCGGCGTACTGACCCGAGCCACCCGACTGCTTCTTGTGCGTGTAGGTGTGCTCGATCTTGCGGCTGATCGTTTCACGATAAGCCACCTGCGGGGCACCGATGTTGGCCTCGACCTTGAATTCGCGACGCAGACGATCGATCAGGATGTCCAGATGCAGTTCGCCCATGCCGCGCATGATCGTCTGGCCGGATTCCAGGTCGGTTTCCACGCGGAACGACGGATCTTCCGCCGCCAGGCGCTGCAAGCCCATCGACATCTTTTCCTGGTCGGCCTTGGTCTTGGGCTCGACCGCGATCTCGATCACCGGATCGGGGAAGGTCATGGTTTCCAGAACCACCGGGTGGGCAGGATCGCACAGGGTGTCACCAGTGGTGGTGTCTTTCAGACCCGCCAGCGCGATGATGTCGCCGGCAAAGGCTTCGGCGATTTCTTCCTGCTTGTTGGCGTGCATCATCACCATGCGGCCGATGCGTTCTTTCTTGCCCTTGGTCGAATTCAGAAGCTGGTCGCCCTTCTTCATCTGGCCCGAATAGATCCGGGTGAAGGTGAGCGTGCCCATGAACGGGTCGTTCATGATCTTGAACGCGAGGCCGGCAAAAGGCTGGCCGTCATCGGCCGAACGCGAGATGTTGCGCGTTTCGGTTTCGTCACCCGGGGCAAAGCCCATGTAGGCGGGCACGTCCAGCGGACCGGGCAGATAATCGACGACGGCGTTCAGCAGGGGCTGCACGCCCTTGTTCTTGAACGCCGAACCACCCAGCACCGGCACGAAGGTCATCGACAAGCAGCCCTTGCGGATCAGCTGGCGCAGCGTCGGCACATCGGGTTCCTGCCCTTCCAGGTAGGCTTCCATCGCCGTGTCATCCATTTCGACGGCGTTTTCCACCAGAACCGAACGCCATTCGTCGGCCATGTCTTTCAGGCTGGCGCGGATCGGCTGGCGCACCCAGGATGCACCCAGGTCTTCACCCTGCCAAACCCATTCTTCCATCGTGACAAGGTCAACGATGCCTTCCAACTGGTCTTCGGCCCCGATCGGGAAGTTGATCGGCACCGGGGTCGCCCCGGTACGGTCCTTGATCATCTTGACGCAGTTGAAGAAATCGGCGCCGATCTTGTCCATCTTGTTGACGAAGACCAGGCGCGGCACCTTGTAACGGTCAGCCTGACGCCACACGGTTTCGGTCTGGGGTTCGACGCCGGCATTGGCATCGAGCAACGCAACCGCGCCATCCAGAACCGCCAAGGACCGTTCCACTTCGATGGTGAAATCGACGTGGCCGGGGGTGTCGATGATGTTGAACCGCACCTTGGTGTCCGAGGTGCCTTCGGGCGTGGGGTCTTCTTGCCACTGCCAGAAGGTCGTGGTGGCGGCGGAGGTGATGGTGATGCCGCGTTCCTGTTCCTGTTCCATCCAGTCCATGGTGGCCGCGCCATCATGGACTTCGCCGATCTTGTGGGACCGGCCGGTGTAATACAGGATGCGCTCGGTCGTCGTGGTCTTTCCGGCGTCGATATGCGCCATGATACCGAAATTGCGATAGCGCTGGAGCGGATAGTCGCGTGCCATGGGGCAGTCCTCAGGCTTGGGTTACGGGTCGGAAGGACGGCCCCCGGACGGGGCCGCCCCTTCTGTTACCAGCGGTAGTGGCTGAACGCGCGGTTCGCGTCGGCCATCTTGTGGGTGTCTTCGCGCTTTTTCACGGCCGACCCACGCGAGTTGACGGCATCGATCAGTTCACCGGCCAGCCGCTCTTCCATGGTGTTCTCGTTGCGGGCGCGCGATGCGTTGATCAGCCAGCGGATGGCCAGCGCTTCGCGGCGCTCGGGGCGCACTTCGACGGGAACCTGGTAGGTGGCACCGCCGACGCGACGCGACCGGACTTCGACCGAGGGCTTCACGTTGTCGAGCGCTTCATGGAAGACTTCGACGGGTGCGCGCTTGAGCTTGGCCTCAACCCGCTCGAAGGCGTTGTAAACGATGCGCTCTGCGACCGACTTCTTGCCGTCGATCATCAGGTTGTTCATGAACTTGGTCAGCACCGTATCGCCATATTTGGCGTCGGGCAGCACTTGGCGCTTTTCAGCGGCGTGACGACGGGACATCTCTCATATCCTCTTACTTGGGGCGCTTGGCGCCGTATTTCGAACGACGCTGGCGACGATCCTTGACGCCCTGCGTGTCGAGAACACCGCGCAAAATGTGGTAGCGCACGCCGGGAAGGTCTTTGACCCGGCCGCCGCGGATCAGGACCACCGAGTGTTCCTGAAGGTTGTGGCTTTCACCCGGGATGTAGCTGATGACCTCGAAGCCGTTGGTCAAGCGCACCTTGGCCACTTTCCGCATGGCCGAGTTCGGCTTTTTCGGGGTGGTGGTGTAAACACGCGTGCACACGCCGCGTTTCTGCGGGCAGGACTCCAGGTGCTGGGACTTGGAGCGTTTCACTTTGGGCTGCCGCGGCTTGCGGATCAGCTGCTGAATCGTCGGCATTCGGTTCCCCGTCTTGCTCTCTCATGTCGGCGGCGCGCCCGTGCGATGCACGAAAACACCAAAGCCGCAAGCATCCCTTCCCTACCTGGAGGACGCTGCGGTGGAAGTTTCAGAGGATCGGGGCGCCCAATCGGCCCGGATCATGACCACTACAATTCTGTATCAGGCTCAGGCACCGCGATACGGGGCACCCACGCCACATGCGGCGGCTATAGGGGGAGTCGGCGCGGGTGTCAACCACGGCCCCGCGGCTTTCCCCCGCCTGCCATCGCACCCGGTGGCAGGGCGGGCAATGGGCGCGATGTCGGGCGCGCTTAGGGTTGCGATGCCGCGGCCGGGGTGATCTGGCGGGCCGCGGCGCGGGCCAGCTTGCGTTCGCGCAGCAGCGTGAAAATGCCCGTGGCCACAACGATGGCCCCACCCGCCAACGCCAGGGCATTGGGGAATTCGCCGAAGACCAAGAACCCCAGGACCAACGCAAAGATGAGCGACGTGTATCGAAACGGCGAGACAAACCCCACCTCGCCCACGCGCATGACCATGATACCAAAAACATAGCCGCCAATGATCAAAACCGCAGCCGCGGCGATCAGGGCCGTTTCACGCAGATCGAGCGCCACCCAAGGGGTAAAAACCGACAACACGCCCCCTGTCGCGCAGACCGCCGCGGCCGTCAGCACCGCCACGGTCATCGACGGCACGGCCGGGCTGAAGGCGCGGGTGAACAGATCGCGGGCTGTGATCACCGCGACCGACAGCACGACCAGCAAAGACCAGACGGTGAAGCCATCGGTTCCGGGCTGGATGATCAGCATGACGCCGCAAAACCCCACGCAGATGGCCGTCAGGCGCCGCCAACCCACCGGGCTTCCAAAAACCAGCGCTGCCCCCAGCGTGACCGCCAGCGGCAGCGCCGCAAGGATTGCTGTCGCATTGGCGATGGGCATGTTGATCAGCGCAAGCGTGTAGGTGACCATCGCCGCGATTTCGGCCAGCGTGCGGCCGGCAATCAGCGGTCGGTCACGGCGCGGAAAGGAAAACCGCAACCCCATCGTCATCTGGACGTAAAGCACCAGCATCAGCGTCGTGCCCAGGCCGCGCAGAAAGATCACCTGAAACAGCGGCACGGTTTCAGCCACCAGCTTGACGCAGGCGTCATTCACCGTGAACGCCGCCATCGACAGCGTCATGTAGAGCGCACCCCGAAGATTTGGGCTAAGCGGGGCCATCAGCGGGTTTGGTCCCCGGCGTGTCGGGGCCGGCCGGCGCGCCCACCGGCGGCGGGCGATCTTTCCAGCCATGCAAAATACGACTGGCCCATGCGGCGGTCGCAACCGGGATGTGCGCAGGTGGTCGGGTGATATCCGCAGTGGGCCATGATGACGGCGAGATGCCTGATTTTTCCGCACGCTACGGCAAAGCCCACGCAAAGGAAACGCCCCACGATGGGGCATTTGCAGGCTTTGGCGACAAAAAAACGCCCCGTCCAAACCGACGGGGCGTTCTTGATGTCTGATCGATGTCTAACGGGTTATTCCGTCTCGTCACCGGTTTCGGCAGCGGCCATCACCGGGGCTGCCAGCGCCGCGGCAGTTTCGGCTTCGGCACGGGCGGCTTCGATCACGGCCATGTCGCGGGCCTTGGCAATGCGTTCGACGCGCTGGGTGGCCCCACCGGTGCCGGCCGGGATCAGGCGGCCGACGATGACGTTTTCCTTCAGACCGACCAGCTTGTCGACCTTGCCCTGAACCGAGGCCTCGGTCAGCACGCGGGTCGTTTCCTGGAAGGATGCCGCCGAAATGAAGCTGCGCGTTTGCAGCGACGCCTTGGTGATACCCAGCAAGATCGCCTGCGCCTCGGCCGGACGGCGGCCTTCGGCTTCGGCCTTGGCGTTCATCGCATCCAGCTCGGCCTTGTCGACATGTTCGCCCTTGAGCAAGGTGGTTTCCCCGCTGTCCAGGATTTCCCATTTCTGGAGCATCTGGCGAACGATCACCTCGATGTGCTTGTCGTTGATCTTCACGCCTTGCAGGCGATAGACCTCTTGCACCTCGTTGATCATGTATTCGGCCAACGCCTCGACACCCATGATCGCCAGGATGTCATGCGGCGCGGGGTTGCCGTCCATGATGTAATCGCCCTTCTGGACATAATCGCCCTCGGCCACGGGAATATGCTTGCCCTTGGGGACCATGTACTCGACCGGTTCAAGGCTGTCGTCGGCGGGCACGATGGTAATCCGGCGCTTGTTCTTGAAATCGCGTCCGAATTTCACGTAGCCGTCGATTTCGGCAATGATGGCGTGATCCTTGGGCCGGCGGGCTTCGAACAATTCCGCCACGCGGGGCAGACCCCCGGTGATGTCCTTGGTCTTGGCGCCTTCGCGCGGGATACGCGCCACCACTTCGCCGGCCTGGATGGTCTGCCCGTCTTCGACCGACAAGATCGCATCCACCGACATCAGATAGGTGACCGGGTTGCCCTGTTCATTGCGCACAGGCTCGCCATCGTCGCCCACGATCAGGATTTCCGGCTTCATCTCGTTGCCCTTGGGCGCGGCGCGCCAATCGGACACGATCTTTTGGGTCATGCCGGTGGCATCGTCGGTTTCGTCCCGGACCGAGAAGCCGGAAATCAGGTCGACGAATTTCACCATCCCGGTCTTTTCCGCGATGATCGGCAGGGTGTAGGGATCCCATTCGAACAGGCGGTCGCCGCGGTTGACCTTGCGGCCTTCCTCGACGTGGACCTTGGTGCCGTAGCCCAGCTTGAACGCGGCACGTTCAACGCCCTGATCATCGGTGATCAGAAGCTGCATGTTGCGCCCCATCACCACCTGTTCGCCGCTGGGGTTCTTCAGCAGGTTCGGGTTGGCAAAGGCCACGGTGCCCGCGACATTCGCCTCCTGGAAGGATTGCTGACCGCCCTGTGCCACGCCGCCGATGTGGAACGTCCGCATCGTCAGCTGGGTGCCGGGTTCGCCGATGGACTGCGCCGCGATGATACCCACCGCTTCACCCACGTTGACCCGTGTGCCACGGGCCAGATCGCGGCCGTAGCACGAGGCGCAAACGCCTTCCTCGGCCTCGCAGGTCAGCGGGCTGCGGATCTTGCACGACTGCACCCCGGCCGCTTCGACGGCATCGGCGCGCCGCTCGTCGATCAACTCACCTTGTGCGACGATCACCTCATCGGTGCCCGGCACAAGGATATCCTCGCCCGCCGTGCGACCCAAGATACGCTCGGCCAGAGAGGCCACGACCTCACCGTCGTTGACGGCGGCGGTCGCGGTGATGACGTTCTGGGTGCCGCAATCTTCCAGGCGGATGATGCAATCCTGCGCCACATCGACCAGACGCCGGGTCAGATAGCCCGAGTTCGCAGTCTTGAGCGCCGTATCCGACAGGCCCTTGCGCGCACCGTGGGTGGAGTTGAAGTATTCAAGAACGGTCAGACCTTCCTTGAAGTTCGAGATGATCGGCGTTTCGATGATCTCGCCCGACGGCTTGGTCATCAGGCCGCGCATGCCGCCCAGCTGCTTCATTTGCGTGACCGAGCCGCGCGCGCCCGAGTGGGCCATCATGTAAACCGAATTCGGTTCAAGCTCGGCGCCGTTGGCGTCGAATTTCTTGGCCGAAATGGTTGCCATCATGGCATCGGTCACCTTGTCGTTGGCTTTCGACCAGGCATCGACGACCTTGTTGTACTTTTCACCCTGGGTGATCAGGCCGTCCATGTATTGCTGTTCGAATTCCTTGACCTGATCGCGGGTCTCATCGACCAGCGACCACTTGGTGTCGGGGATGACCATGTCATCCTTGCCGAAGGAGATGCCGGCCTTGAACGCCTCGCGGAAGCCCATGCCCATGATCTGGTCGCAGAAAATGACCGATTCCTTCTGACCGCAGTAGCGGTAGACGGTGTCGATGACCTGCTGCACCTCTTTCTTGCGCAGCAGACGATTGACCAGATCAAAGGGCGCCTTGGCGTTCAGCGGCAAAAGATCGCCCAGAAGCGCGCGACCGGCCGTGGTGTCGAACCGGCGCCAGACCTCGTTGCCTTCTTCGTCGATCTGCTTGATGCGCGCCTTGATGCGCGCATGCAGATGCAGGGCGCCCGCGTCGAGGGCATGGCGGATCTCGTTCACATCGGCAAACACCATGCCTTCGCCGGCCATCCCCTCACGCTCGAGCGTGACGTAATAAAGCCCAAGGATCATGTCTTGCGACGGAACGATGATCGGCGCGCCGTTGGCAGGCGACAGCACGTTGTTGGTCGACATCATCAGAACGCGCGCTTCCAACTGGGCCTCAAGGCTCAGCGGAACGTGCACGGCCATCTGGTCGCCGTCGAAATCGGCGTTGAAGGCGGAACACACCAGCGGATGCAGCTGGATGGCCTTGCCCTCGATCAGCACGGGTTCGAAGGCCTGGATCCCAAGCCGGTGCAGCGTGGGGGCGCGGTTGAGCAGAACGGGGTGTTCGCGGATCACCTCGTCAAGGATATCCCACACCTCGGGGCGCTCTTTTTCGACCAGCTTCTTGGCCTGTTTGACCGTCGATGACAGGCCCTTGGCCTCAAGCCGCGAATAGATGAAGGGCTTGAACAGTTCGAGCGCCATCTTTTTGGGCAGGCCGCACTGGTGCAATTTCAGCTCCGGCCCGGTCACGATGACCGAACGGCCCGAAAAGTCGACGCGCTTGCCAAGCAGGTTCTGACGGAACCGGCCCTGCTTGCCCTTGAGCATGTCCGACAGCGATTTCAGCGGGCGCTTGTTGGCGCCGGTGATCACCCGGCCGCGACGGCCGTTGTCGAACAGCGCATCGACCGCTTCTTGCAGCATCCGCTTTTCATTGCGCACGATGATGTCGGGCGCGCGCAATTCGATCAGGCGTTTCAGACGGTTGTTGCGGTTGATCACGCGGCGATACAGATCGTTGAGATCCGAGGTGGCGAAACGCCCGCCGTCCAGCGGCACCAGAGGGCGCAGTTCCGGCGGGATCACGGGGATCACCGTCAGAACCATCCATTCGGGACGGTTGCCCGATTCCAGGAAGCTTTCGACGATCTTCAAACGCTTGATGATCTTCTTGGGCTTCAATTCGCCGGTGGCTTCCTTCAGCTCTTCGCGCAGCGTGTTGGCCTCGGCTTCGAGGTCGATATTGGCCAGCATCTCGCGGATCGCTTCGGCCCCGATGTTGGCGCTGAAGGCATCGGCGCCATAGGCATCTTGCGCGTCAAGGAATTCTTCCTCGCTCAGCAGCTGGCCATAGGACAGATCGGTCAGACCCGGTTCGATCACGACATAGTTTTCGAAGTACAAGATGCGTTCAAGATCGCGCAGCGTCATGTCCAGCATCAGACCGATGCGGGAGGGCAGCGATTTCAGGAACCAGATGTGGGCGACAGGTGCGGCCAGCTCGATATGGCCCATGCGCTCGCGGCGCACCTTTTGCAGCGTCACCTCGACGCCGCACTTCTCGCACACGACGCCGCGGTATTTCATCCGCTTGTACTTGCCGCACAGGCATTCGTAATCCTTGATCGGCCCGAAGATGCGGGCGCAGAACAGGCCGTCGCGCTCGGGCTTGAAGGTGCGATAGTTGATGGTTTCGGGCTTCTTGATCTCGCCGAAGGACCAGCTGAGGATACGCTCGGGGCTTGCCAGCGAGACCTTGATCTCGTCAAACGCCTTGGGCGGGGTCAGCGGGTTGAACGGGTTGTTGGTAAGTTCCTGGTTCATGACCAATTCCTAAACTTGGGGCGGGGGAGGTGCGATCCTTCGTACGAAGGATCGCAGATGCGAATATTCGTGCGAATATTCGGGCTTATTCCTCTTCCTCCGCATCCAGGAGTTCCATGTTGAGGCCCAGACCCCGGACCTCCTTGACGAGCACGTTGAACGATTCCGGCACGCCGGCCTCGAAATTGTCCTCGCCCTTGACGATCGATTCATAGACCTTGGTGCGGCCGGCCACATCGTCCGATTTCACCGTCAGCATTTCCTGCAAGGTGTAGGCGGCACCATAGGCTTCCAAGGCCCAGACCTCCATCTCGCCGAACCGCTGGCCGCCGAACTGGGCCTTGCCGCCCAGCGGCTGCTGGGTGACGAGGCTGTAGGGGCCGGTCGAACGCGCATGGATCTTGTCGTCGACCAGGTGATGCAGCTTGAGCAGGTATTTCACACCCACCGTCACCTTGCGGGCAAAGCGTTCGCCGGTGCGCCCATCAAACAACACCGACTGGCCCGAGGTGTCGAAGCCTGCACGCGCCAGGGCGTCGTTGACATCGGCTTCCTTGGCCCCGTCAAAGACCGGGGTGGCGATCGGAACGCCGCGCGTCACGTTGCCGGCACTTTCGATCACCTGATCCGCGTCCATGTCGCCAAAGGCGTCGTCATAGACATCATCGCCATAAGCCAGACGCAACGCTTCACGCACCGGGGTCATGTCACCCGAGCGCCGATATTCGTCGAGCGCCTCGTCGATCTTCAGGCCCAGCGCACGCGCCGCCCAACCCATATGGGTTTCGAGGATCTGGCCCACGTTCATGCGCGAGGGCACGCCCAACGGGTTCAGCACCATGTCGACCGGGGTGCCATCCTCAAGAAACGGCATGTCCTCCATCGGAACGACCTTGGACACCACGCCCTTGTTGCCGTGACGGCCGGCCATCTTGTCGCCCGGCTGCAGCTTGCGCTTCACGGCGATGAAGACCTTGACCATCTTCATCACGCCGGGGGGCAGATCGTCGCCGCGCCGGACCTTTTCCACCTTGTCCTCGAACCGGTGGTCAAGCGCGCGCTTTTGCGCCTCGAACTGCTGGTTCAGCGCCTCGACCTCGGCGGCGTCCTTTTCGTCGCCCAGGGCAAGCTGCCACCACTGGCCGCGGCTCAGGGTTTCCAGCAGATCCTCGGTGATTTCCGAACCCGATTTGATGCCCTTGGGCCCCTTGACCGCGGTCTTGCCCAAGATCATCGACCGAAGGCGCGCGTAGATGTTGCGCTCGAGGATCGC
>JBEAQJ010000144.1:0-4037 GCA_041163945.1 Pseudomonadota bacterium | reverse complement strand
AGCGGGCATGGGCGAAATCCTCGACCAGTATGCGAAGGACTACCCGCAGGGACCGCATGACAAGCCGCAGAGCATGTGCCCGGCCTTCGGGTCGCTGCGCGTCGGCCTGCGGATGCGCCGGGTCGGCACGATGCTGTCGGGCTCGGCCTGCTGCGTCTACGGCCTGACCTTCGTCAGCCATTTCTACGGGGCGCGCCGGTCCGTCGGCTACGTGCCGTTCAACTCGGAGACGCTGGTCACCGGCAAACTCTTCGAGGACATCCGCGAGGCGGTGCACAAGATGGCCGATCCCGAGCGCTATGACGCGATCGTGGTCACCAATCTCTGCGTGCCCACGGCCTCGGGTGTGCCGCTGCGGCTGTTGCCGAGCGAAATCAACGGGGTGCGGATCGTCGGGATCGACGTGCCCGGTTTCGGCGTGCCGACCCACGCCGAGGCCAAAGACATTCTCGCGGGGGCGATGCTGAACTACGCCCGTGCGGAAATCGAGGCGGGCCCGGTTCAGGCGCCCGCATCGGGGAAATCAGACCGTCCCACAGTTTCTCTCCTCGGAGAGATGTTCCCTGCTGATCCTATCGGGATCGGGCAGATGCTCGCGCCACTCGGTCTGGCGGCAGGTCCGGTCGTTCCCTGCCGTGAGTGGCGCGAGCTCTATTCTGCGCTGGATAGCAAGGTCGTGGCGGCGATTCACCCGTTCTATACCGCGGCCATCCGCGAATTCGAGGCCGCGGGCCGCACCATCGTGGGTTCCGCCCCGGTGGGCCATGACGGGACCGCCGAGTGGTTGGCCGCGATCGGGGCCGCATATGGCGTTGATCCCGCGCGCATCGCCGCTGCGCAGAACGCATTTTTGCCTGCGATCCGCGCCGGTCTGGCCGCCAACCCGATCAAGGGAACCATCACTCTGTCGGGCTATGAAGGATCCGAGTTGTTGGTGGCGCGGCTGTTGATCGAAAGTGGCGCCGAAGTTCCCTATGTTGGCACCGCCTGCCCCAGGACCAAGTGGTCTGCCCCCGATATCGCCTGGCTGGAAGCGCGCGGCGTCAAGATCACGTTCCGCGCGAGCCTGGAGGATGATTGCGCCGCGATGGAGGCGATCCGCCCCGATCTGGCCATCGGCACCACGCCCGTCGTGCAGAAGGGCAAGCAGATGGGCATTCCATCGTTGTATTTCACCAATCTGATCTCGGCCCGGCCCCTGATGGGCCCGGCCGGTGCCGGATCGTTGGGGCAGGTTGTGAACGCCGCCATGGCCAACAAGGGCCGGATGGACCATATGCGCGCCTTCTTCGAGGGTGTGGGCCAGGGTGACACCGCCGGCATCTGGGAGGGTGCGCCGAACCTGCGCCCCGATGTCCGCGCCGCGCATCAGAAAAAGCTCGACAAGGCCGCGCGGGCGGCGGCCGCGGAGCAGATGATATGAGAGTGTTGCCCCTATTGGTTTCGGCCCTGCGGGCCGACTTGCCGGGGGCTCTGCCCCCGGACCCCCGGAGTATTTGCAAAGCAAAGATGGGGGTGTGGTCATGCTGATCCAGGATCACGACCGCGCCGGGGGCTATTGGGGTTCGGTTTACGCTTTTACGGCGGTCAAGGGGCTGCAGGTCATCATCGATGGGCCGGTCGGGTGTGAAAACCTGCAGGTGACCAGCGTGTTGCATTACACCGACGGCTTGCCCCCGCATGAATTGCCCATCGTGACTACGGGCCTGGGCGAAGAAGAGCTGGGCCGCGATGGCACCGAGGGCGCGATGAAGCGGGCCTGGGGTGTTTTGGATCCTGCCTTGCCATCGGTTGTCGTGACGGGGTCGATCGCCGAGATGATCGGTGGCGGCGTCACGCCCATGGGCACCAACATCCAGCGCTTCTTGCCGCGCACCATCGATGAAGACCAATGGGAATCGGCCGATCGCGCGATGTCCTGGATCTTTACCGAGTTTGGCATGACCAAGGGCCGGATGCCGCCCGAAAAGCCGCGCGAAGCCGGTGCTGCCCCGCGGGTGAATATTCTTGGGCCGATGTATGGCACCTTCAACATGCCCAGCGATCTGGCTGAGATCCGGCGGCTGGTCGAAGGGATCGGGGCCGAGGTCAACATGGTCATGCCCTTGGGCAGCCATCTGGCCGAGATGCGCAACCTGGTGAATGCCGACGTCAACATCGTGATGTATCGCGAATTTGGTCGCGGATTGGCCGAGTTGTTGGGCAAGCCCTATCTTCAGGCGCCCATCGGCATCGACAGCACCACCAAGTTCCTGCGCAAGCTGGGCGAATTGACGGGGCTTGATCCCGAGCCCTTCATCGCGCGCGAAAAGCATTCGACCATCAAGCCGGTCTGGGACTTGTGGCGGTCTGTCACGCAGGATTTCTTTGCCACGGCCAGCTTCGGGATCGTGGCGAACGAAACCTATGCGCGCGGTGTGCGGCAGTTTCTGGAGACCGATCTGGGCCTGCCTTGTGCCTTTGCCGTGGCGCGTGTGGCGGGGCGCAAGACCGACAATGAACAGGTGCGTGCACTGGTCAGCCAGAAGCGCCCTTTGATCTTGATGGGGTCGATCAACGAAAAGATGTATCTGGCCGAAATGGCCGCAGGCCACGGGCCCAAGCCCGCGTTCATTCCGGCCAGTTTTCCCGGCGCCGCGATCCGGCGCGCCACCGGCACGCCCTTTATGGGCTATGCCGGCGCCACCTACATGGTGCAGGAGGTCTGCAACAGCCTGTTCGACGCGCTGTTTCACATCCTGCCGCTCGGCAGCCAGATGGACAGCGTCGAGGCCACGCCGACCACGCTGCGCCGCGATTTCCCGTGGGATGCCGATGCGCAGGCGCTTCTGGATCGCATCGTGGCCGAACACCCGATCTTGACCCGTATTTCCGCCGCCAAAACGTTGAGGGATGCCGCCGAAAAGACGGCGCTCGCCAGCGGGGCCGAGCGGGTGATGAAAGACACCGTGCAGGCATTGGCGCCGGCCGGATTTGCGTTCAACGACGGAGAGGAAAGATGACGGACTTCACCTCCGACCATCCGGTCGCGCGGCACAAGCCGCCCAAGGCCGAGTTCATGGTCTATTTCGCAATCATTTTTGCGGCAACCCTGCCGCTGGCGACGCTGACATGGGCGTTGGCGGCGATCCGCACGGGAAGCCTGACGGACAAGGGCCCGATCAAGCGGGCCTGGAGCCAGGCCCGGATCATCACACCGATGATCTTTTCGGCCTGACAGGGCGCGATCCACCCAACCCAGCCTGTCGTCAGACCGCAGGCGGGTGGAGCGAGCCCATAAGACACACGCGGCGTGACGACCGGAGCCGTTTCTGAATTCACCCAATTCCGTGCAAGCGGGCTGGGGTGGATGGCCGGCAGGGCAATGAGGCCTTGCCGGGGCCCGGCCGCGGGGTTCGCGGCATCGGTCTAACGTTCCGGAGGAAAGTTAATGGCTGATAATTCCGACCTGTCCTTCACGGGTCTTACCGACGAGCAGGCGCAAGAGCTGCACGCGGTGTACATGAGCGGGCTCTGGCTGTTTGCGGCCGTCGCCTTGGTTGCTCATCTCGCCACGTACATCTGGGCGCCCTGGTTCTGAGGAAGGAGCAACATCATGGCTAAGTTCTACAAGATCTGGCTCATTTTCGACCCCCGCCGCGTGTTCGTGGCACAGGGCGTCTTTCTGTTCCTTCTCGCGGCGATGATCCACCTGGTGGTTTTGTCGTCCGGTCTGAACTGGTTCGAATCCGCTGCTGCAACCGCAGGGTTTGGTGGCTGATCCGACCCCGCGCCACCCCCGGCGCGGAGACCTTTGCTGCGGGCGGTGCATCAACCTGTCTCGCCCGCAGCGATCCGACCGAATTTATTGACGGCTGACCGGCACTGCCCGTTGACGCCGCCGAACGCGGAGACAGACGCATGGCTTTGCTAAGCTTCGAAAAAAAGTATCGCGTCCGCGGAGGGACGCTGATTGGCGGCGATCTGTTCGACTTCTGGGTTGGGCCCTTCTACGTGGGCTTTTTCGGGGTCACGACAGCCTTTTTCGCCTTGTTGGG
>JBEAQJ010000143.1:0-16834 GCA_041163945.1 Pseudomonadota bacterium | reverse complement strand
ATCTTTGAAACTATCGAGGAGGTGCAGCAGATCGCCACCGAATGGCTATGGACCTACAACAACGAACGCCCCAACATGGGCATCGGCGGGCTGACACCCGCCATGAAGCTGAACATGGCCGCGTAAGTTCTACAGTCGTGCCCCGCTAAAACGGGGAAGATTACCATAGGATCTCCTTAATGGACGGATCCGCTTGCAAAAGACCGACACAAAACCGGTGCAGGTCCAGTCTGGAACCTAGCGGCAGGCCGACATCAGAGCTTCCAGAGCGCGAACCAACCTCGCCATAAACGCCTCGTCGTATCCGCTGTCGTTTTCAAGAACGCCAAGATAGAGAGCGACGCAGTCTCGCGCTGGATCGATCATCAGATACTGCCCACCATAGCCTGCATGCCCAATCCGCGTGCCATCCGTCATAAGATGCCCGCAATATCTTTGCCACGGCCTGCTTCGAGACAGAGGCGGGCCCTCTGCCTTGAGACAGGCCTCGGTGAACTCAAGGGAGCCGACAGAACTACCCATTACGCCTCTGCCACCACGCGCTAGAAGCATACCGAAGCGTGCAAGATCGAGGGGGGAAAGGCAGCCCCCACCCGAAAAAGCAGGCAGGCCGTCGGGGCTCATGCTGACATGAAGGGCACCAGCGTAGCCTGCGGCATCGCAGATTGCCGTCAAGGCATCCGGTAGATCGGTCAGGCGGGCAGCGATGAGGGTGAGAACATCGGTATTTGCGGATTTGTAGTCCACATTGCCCGTCCGGTTGGTGAGGTCGCCCCCTGTGATCCCGGACACGAAGTCGAGAAGCCCCACCTCGGGTTGGCCATCGCGCGGAAGCCGCCAACCTAATGCTTCTTCCTCGCGATAACAGTCGGCGGTAGGGTCTGCGTAATCCTCGGAGAAGTCATTGGCGATGTTCATGTCGAGAAGGTCGCGTACCCGCGCCGACGAATAGCCAGACCTGAGTTCGGGAAGGTAGTGGCCGGCCGGCGCCTCAGGGTCGAGGCGCCCCTGTGCGATTAGGGACCCGGCGATCAGATGCATGTGCATCTTGGTGATAGACTGGATCGAATGTGGTTGATCCAGTGCAAAATCAGGGCTGGTCCGCGCCAATAGCACGCGGTTGCCCTTCGAAATGACCAGCGCAGAGAAGCCGGGATTTCGGGTGAGACCAAGCTCGGCGTCAAGCCGCGCAAGCCGAGCGTCTTCCTCATACGTTAAGGTAAGTACCCTGCGCGAACGGATCATCATACTGCGCCGGAAGATAAGATGCGCGTTGTGAAAGCCGTGGCGGCGCGTCTCGGGCCGGTTCCAGCCCTGCCGCAGGTCGGTGCCGACCGAAAGCTCGGGGTTGGGCGTGCTGTCAGGGACTGACATGGATCAAGGCGTCGACGATGGTTGTGCCCGTAGCCCCGGCAAAGACAGGGTTGATCTCAATCTCGACCAGCATCGGGTCGCCGAGGAAAACCTCTTGCAGGCGAAGGATCGTGGCGATGAGCGCGGCATGATCGGCGGGCGGGCCGCCGCGATAACCGGCAAGCAGCGGCGAAATCCGAAGCGAAGCGAGCGCGCTGCTGATCATCTCGGGCCGCGCGGGCAGAAGGAGGTTGGCGCTGTCCTGTAAAAGTTCGACCAAGACGCCCCCGGCAGCCAACGTCATCGCTGGGCCGAATTCGGGATCGCGGCGCAGACTAACCAAGAGTTCGGCAACTGGCTTCGGGGCCATTTCCTCGATCAGGAACTGGTCAGTGACGGCCAGAGGGTCATGGTCGACGACCTGTTGGGCCATGCTGTCTGCGGCGGCCAGCAGCGCGTTTGTGTCCCTGAGGCCAAGCGCGACTGCCCCGGCATCAGACTTGTGGGCCAGGCGCGGGCCAATCATCTTTAGTGCGAGAGGAAAGCGCAACCCCTTCGCCGCCGCGGCAAGACCCGAGCGGGATGACAGGCAAGAGCGTGGAACCGGTAGGCCGTGGCGTGCCAGCAGGGTCTTGCTTTCGGCTTCGGTCAGGCCGCGCACTTCGGCATGCTGCACCACGCCGGCCAGCCGGTCCGGAGTTTTTGCTTGAAGGTAACGCCGCCGTTCGCCCCACCAGATGGCATTGCGGATGGCCGACAGCCCTTCGACGATCCCCAGAAGGGGGGTGCAGCTTTGCCCGACCAGCCAATCCATCGTGTCCGGGTCCATGTTTTCATGCAACGTGGCAAGAACCGCACTGGGCAGGCCGCGGACCCTGGCCGCAGAAATGAAAGCCCCGGCGTCATTGCGGTAATAGACTTGGCTTTCGTCCAGCCCCGGCGCCGGGTAGTCTTGTACGAGGACCGCAGCCGCAGCTTCCACAAGCTCCATCGCCTTTGCAAAGACCGGAGCCGTACGGGAAGCGTCTCCCCAGATCGGGGTCGTGTAGTCCAGCGGATTCGACACAGTCGCGATCGCTGGCAGAAGCGCTGCCAAGTCCACTGTGCGGTCCTGCGGTATGCATGGGAAGTCGAGGCCGATCTTTTCGGCCCGGTCAGCCAACATCGTCGCACCACCGCCCGAGCAGGTGAAGCCCGCAACTAGGTTGGCGTTAGGAACTCCGCTGATGACGAGAAACTTCAATGTCTCGCTCAGTTCGGGCGGGGTTGCGACCCGGATCACGCCCGTACGGGCGAAGAGCGCATCGTAAAGCGCGTCGGAACCGGAAAACGAACCAGTATGGCTGACCGTCAACGAGGCGCCGATACTGGACGAGCCAGTCTTGAGCGCGACGATGGGCATACCGCGCTGCGCGGCTTTGAGCGCGGCGTCATGGAACCGCGGGATGGAGCGCAACCCCTCGATGTGCAGGCCTATGGCCCGGACGCCGGGCTCTTCGATCAGGTAATCGAGAAAATCCTCGAGGCTGAGCGCGGCCTGATTGCCGCAGGAAATCATGTGCGTCAGCGGCAGGCAGCGCCGCGACATGGTGAGGTCCGAGGATAACATCCCCGACTGGGTGACAATGGCCGCGCCGATCCCGTCCGGGCAGCCGCCGCCATGGGCAAAGGGCCAGAGCGCGGTGTTCGAGAGATAGTTGATCGCGCCATAACAGTTCGGACCGATGAGCGCCATGTCCCCGGCCGCGGCAACCAGTCTGGCTTCCAGCGCAGCGCCATCTGCTCCGGCCTCGCGGAAACCTGCGGTGTAGCAGACGACGCCGCCCGCGCCGCGTCGGGCAAGCGCGGCGGTGACCTCGATGGCGGCCGGGGCGGGGACGGCGAGGAATACGGCATCAGGCGCCTCCGGCAGGTCGTCGACCGAGGCAAAGCAGGCATGTCCCAACATCCTGTCCCGAGTCGGGTTCACCGGCCAGATCTGGCCCGAAAACCCGCGCCGTTCCGCTTCGCCGATGGCGGTCAGGCAGTCGCGGCCGCCGATGAAGGCGATGTGACGAGGCGACAGAAGCCGCCGCAGGTTGGCGGTCTGAGTGGGAGTCATGCGCCAAACGGCCTCAGGATCGATCGGCTGATGATATGCCGTTGGATTTCGGACGTGCCGTCCCAAATTCGTTCCAGCCGCGCATCGCGCCAAAGTCGCTGAACGGGAAGCTCCTCCATCAGCCCCATGCCACCGTAGATCTGCACGCAATCGTCGGCGATCCGGTTCACCATTTCCGAACAGTAAAGCTTGACCATCGACACATCGCTATCGGTCAAGATACCCGCCTCGGCCCGCTCCACCGCATCTGCGACCAGGAGGTCGCCAGCGCGCAGGCCAAGCGCCATGTCCGCCAGCTTGAAGCCCGTGCCCTGGAACTGGCCGATAGGCTGTCCGAACTGCCGACGGTTGGCCGCCCAATCGGTCGCCATTTCAATAATCCGTTCCGCCTTGCCGCAGCAAGAGGTGCCAACCCAGACCCGGCCCATCGTTAACCACTGACCCGCCAGTTCAAAGCCCTTTCCCTCTTCGCCCAAGACCTGCCCCGGCCCCAGACGCACGTCCGAGAAGGACAGCTGAAAGGTCTTGTAGCCGCGATAGCTGACCGACTTGTTGCCTTCGCGGATGTCAAAGCCCGGCGTGCCGACATCTACCAGAAAGGCCGTGACTCGCTTGCGCGGACCGCGCTTCGTCTCGTCGAACCCGGTCGCCGCAAAGACGATGGCAAAGTCGGGCATGCAGGGTCCCGAGATGAAATGCTTGGACCCGTTCAGAACCCAGTCTACCCCATCGCGCCGGGCAGTCGACTTCATACCCATCGCGTCCGATCCGGCCTCGGGTTCGGTCAAGGCAAAAAGCTCGCGTTTCTCGCCGCTGATACAGGGCATCAGATAGGTCTCGCGCTGGTCGCCTTCGCAGGCCAGCAAAAGCTCAGTCGGGCGCGCGACCCAGGAATGCAGCGCATGGCTGGTCTTGCCATATTCGCGTTCGACAAGGCTCATCGCCTTCATCGACAGTCCACCACCGCCCACGCTTTCCGGCTGGTTTGCCGCAAACAGCCCTAGCGCCTTGGACTTGGCCTCGATCTCGCGACCGATCTCCTCGGGCACATGGCCAAGACGGTCGACCAAGTCTTCATGTGGCAGCATTGCGTCTTTCACAAAGCCGCGGACCGTGTCCACGATCATGCGGGTTTCGTCGTCCAGATTGTGATGATTGGTCATGTCGGGGCCCGGGCACGACGGGCGCGGCGTTGTAGCAGCGCCCAGATCAGAAAAGCCGCGAACGTGACCACCAGAAGGATCACGGCAGCGGCGGCAACGGCGGGGTCGGTATTCTCGCGGATGCCGTTCCACATGCGGCGCGGCAGCGTGTAGACCGAGAATTTCGACAAAAAGAGCGTGACGACGATTTCGTCCCAGCTCGCAATGAAGGCGAAAACCGCGCCCGAAATAACGCCGGGCCGGATCGAGGGCAGGATGACCCGCCACAGGGTCTGGCCGGCCGAGGCACCCAGATTGCGCGAGGCCTGCTCTAGCCGCCGGTCAAACCCCGCCAGCGAGGCGCCGACCGTAATCAGCACCAACGGTGCGGCCAGAACGGCATGCGCAAGGATCAGACCAGTATAGGTGTCGATCAGGCGCAGGGGAAAATAAAGGCGGTAGAAGGCCATGGCCGCAATGATCGGCGGGATGACGAGGGGCAGAAGAAGGAAGCCTCGCAACACTTCACCCCAGCGGCTGGACACCCGCCAAAGCCCGACTGCGGCCAATGTGCCCATGACTGTGGCCAAGGCGGCAGAGGTCAACCCGATGATTGAACTTTGGAAGAACGAGGACATCCAGTCCGGCGAGGTGAAGACCTCACGATAGTACTGCAAAGACAATCCATCCCAAGGCAGGGAAAGATAATTCTGCGAGGTCAGCGAGACCGGAATGGCAATCAGGGCCGGGGCGACCAGAAAGACCAGCAGGCTCCAGGCGATGATGCGGTTCAGGCGGGCTGGGGTCATGAGCGCCCCCCGCCAAGTGCCGCAGACAGCTTCATAAAACGCGACAGGATGTAAAGAAGCGCCAGGACCGATGCGAGCATGACAACCGCAAGCATCGCCGCCGTACCCCATTTCAGGGTGACCAGAACCTGGACCGAGATATATTCGGCCACCATCAGCACCTTGCCCCCGCCCAGAATGGCAGGCGTGACATAGAACCCCAGCGAAAGGATAAAGACCAACAGCGCACCGGCGATGATCCCCGGCTTGGTCAGTGGCAGATAGACACGCCAAAAAGTCTGTGCCGGTTGCGCGCCCAGATTGCGCGAGGCTTGCAGCACCCGCCGGTCGATCCCCTGCATCGCGGCAAGGATCGGAAGCACGGCATAGGGGATCATGTAATGGACCATGCCGATCAGCACGCCCATTTCGTTGCGTACAAAGGGGATCGGCTGCGAAATCAGACCCACCTCGATCAGCCCGTTATTCACAAGCCCGTTCCGCCCAAGAAGCATGATCCATGAGAATGTGCGGACAAGGACTGAAATCCAGAAAGAGATCAGGATGAACAGCATCATCCGGTGCCGCGTCGTCTCGGCTACATTCGCCATGGCATAGGCGATGGAATAGCCGAGGATGACCGAAACCACGGTTGTGAGCAGGCAAACGCGCAAGGTCGTCCAGATAAGCTTGCGCAAGCTGTCCTTCTCAATCAGCGCGGCATAGTTCCCAAGGCCCGGCTCAGGATTGGTCACCGACAGCCACATGATATTGACAAGCGGCCCGCCGAACATGACCAGCACCAGCAGCAACAGAGGTGCCACGAGAAACCAGGCCGGATTAAGACGAGAGGAGCGTGTCATTGCCTTGCACGGGTTCAGGAAAACGGAACCTGCGGCGACGAAAAGGACGCCGCCGCAGGAAACGGGCGGCTTAGCTGATTGCCTCAAGGAAGGCGTTTACCGCTGCATCGGTGTTCTGGCCCCACCAAGTCGGATCGTTCAGCGCGATCATGGCCTTGTTCGCCTCGGACGTGATGGCATAAGGCGCGTCCTCGGCTGAAATCTTGGCCACGGCTTCAGGGTTGGTCGGTGTCATCCCAAGACAGGAGAAAAGCCCAAGCTGCGCATCGACCGATTGCGACACGGCGATGAACTTCATCACCGCCTCGCGCCCGCCGGGGTTGCCCTTCGGCACGATATAAGCCCCGGGCATCGCTATCGCGCCATCCATCACCATCTTGTAGCGGCCATTGGTCTCTCGCTCGATGTTGCGACCGCGGTTTTGCCAGATCATGCCCATGCTGACCTCACCATTGACCAGCATGTCATGGGCTTCGGACCCTGACCCCCAATAGATCGTGCTGTCCTTAATCGCCGTGATCTTGGCCAGTGCGCGGTCCAGATCCAGCGGATAAAGCGCATCCTTGCCGACACCATCGGCCATCAGCGCCGCCTCAAGCGAGCCATTAGCCCATTTGTACAGCGACCGCTGGCCGGGGAACTTTTCCAAGTCAAAAAAGTCGGCCCAATTGGCCGGGGCGCCATCCGGATAAGCCTCGGTGTCATACATGAAGGCATAGCCGTAAAGGATGATCGAGGTCCCGAACTCCAGCGCGTATTGCGGCAGGGTCTTGTCCTTGCTGACGACCGTGTAGTCGATCGGCTCCAGATGGCCGGATGCCCCTAGGGCAACAGCGTCGAAAAGATCGGCGTCGCATACATCGGCGGTGACATTGCCGCTATCAACCATTTCCTTGATCTTGCCTTGCAGGGGGCCCGATGTATCGAACTTCAGCGGAATGCTGGTTTCGGCAGTGAAGGGAGCGCCGATGGCCGAACCGTGGCATTCCTCGGACTGGCCGCCCCAGTTCCACATGACGATCTCACCGGCGGCAGCCTCGGCCTTTCCCGCCAGAACACTCGGCAGTGCCACGCCCGCCATTCCGCAAAGCGCAAGGAAACTCCGGCGATCAAGTCGCCCGGCGCGAAAGGCATGAGCAGCCTCGGTGACCGTCTCACGCATGAACTGCTTGTCTTGCATTGGTCTTCCTCCGTATTGGGGGAGTTGCCTCCCGGTTTATGGGGCGTTCTCGCCCGTCTCTCTGGTTCACTCGTCCAGCGGCACCGCCGCATCGTCCTTCCAGTCAAGGCCTACCTGGACCCCCGGCTGCAGCGCAGGTCCGCCACGCCACGCATCGACATCCACCTCCAGCGGGCCGTGTTCGGCGGTCTCGATCTGGTATTTCAGCACCGGCCCGAAATAGCTGAGCGACAGGACCCGGCCCTCAACCCGGCCCAGGCCGTGTGCTACAAGGTCAATGCGTTCGGGGCGGATCGACCAGCGGCGACCATCGCGGTGCATGAAATTGCTTTTCCCAAGGAACGAGGCGGCAAATTCCGTGCGTGGTCTTGTGTAAAGCTCTTCCGGGCTGCCCACCTGTTCGACCTGGCCATCCCGCATGATGACCACGCGGTCCGACATCGATAGGGCTTCGTCTTGGTCATGGGTGACATAGATGAAGGTCGTACCCACACGTCGGTGCAGGTCTTTCAACTGCTCCTGAACCTCGACCCGCAGCTTTCGGTCTAGGGCACCCAAGGGTTCGTCCAGCAAAAGTACCGGCGGCGAAAAAGCCAAGGCACGCGCCAAAGCGACGCGCTGCTGCTGGCCACCCGAAAGTTCGGACGGCAATCGCCCCTCCTTGCCGGTAAGCTGCACAAGCTCCAGCATCTCGGCCACACGACCGGCAATCTCGGCCTTGGGGCGACCCCGGACGGACAGCGAATAGCCGATGTTATCGGCGACCGTCATGTGCGGAAACAGGGCGTATCCCTGAAACACCATGCCAAAATTGCGCTTTTCGGCAGGTGTTCCGGTGATCGGCTGGCCATCCAGCAGGATGTCGCCCTCGCTCGCGTCCTGAAATCCCGCGATCATCATCAGAAGCGTGGTCTTGCCCGAACCTGACGGTCCCAGCAGGGTCAGGAATTCGCCGCGCCGGATTTCCAAATCGACCCCAGCCACAGCCTGCACAGCGCCATAGCGCTTCACCAGCCCGCGCAGCGTCAGTCCGCCAGAGGCTCCGGGACCGACCATCAGGCGTCGGCCCCACGAAGTTTCAGCTTGTTGCGAGCTTCTTGCGGCGTCAGAATCCGCGCGCCCATGCGTTCGATGATCTCACGCGCCCGTTCAACCAGTTGGGCGTTCGTCGCCAACACACCCCGGTCAAGGAAGATGTTATCCTCCAGCCCGACCCGCACGTTGCCGCCTAGGGCCACAGCCGCCGCCGCCATCGGCATCTGCATGCGGCTGATCCCGAAACTCGCCCAGCTTGCACCGGGCGGAAGCTGCTGCTTCATCGCTGCCATGATCTCGACCGTCTGGTCAGCGCCCCACGGGATGCCAAGGCACAGCTGGAACATCGGCGGATCGGCCAGCAAACCTTCGGCATACATCGCCTTGGCGAACCGGATATGGCCTAGGTCAAAGACCTCCAACTCCGGCTTTACACCCCATTCCTTGGTCAGCGCCGCCATCCGCCGCAGGATCGGCGGGGTCGAGATATAGATCGTGTCGTCATTGCCAAAATTCAGCGTGCCGCAGTCCAATGAACAGATTTCTGGCAGGCATTCTTTGACATGCGCCAGCCGCTCATCTGGCCCGATCATATCGGTCCCCGGCCCCGGCATCGCCCAGTCGTCCTTGGCAGGTGTCCAGTCGCCACCCATCCCGGCAGTCAGGTTGATCACCACATCGACGCCCGATGCGCGCACCCGGTCAACCGTCTCCTTGAATAGCGCCGGATCGCGAGAGCCCTTGCCGGTCTTGGGGTCGCGGACGTGCAGATGCACCGCAGACGCCCCCGCCCGTGCCGCCTCAATCGCCGCGTTGGCGATCTCTTCCGGCGTGACAGGCACATGCGGGGACTTGCCCGTGGTATCGCCCGCGCCCGTAACGGCGCAGGTCAGAACGACCTCAAAATTCATGCGAATGCCCTCCCAACTCAACTTATCTTGCTGCGCAAACCCAAGTTTGTTATGAGTTTTTCGTCAGAAGGCGAGGTGAAATGACGAATAAACACAACTCTTCGCCCCTGCGCGCATCCCCAGTTTCCGACCGTTCGAAGGGCAATCCGACTGCGCCTAATCGGGTTACCTTTCTGATCGTTCCGAGGTTCAACCTGATCGAGATGATCGCGCTTATGGAGCCGATGCGCGTGGCGAATTACCTTTCGCCCGCCCCACTCTATTCGTGGGAAATCGCGTCGTTCGATGGAGAGATTGTGACCGCATCGAACGGGCTTGAGGTGTCGGCAAATGTGCCAGACGACCATAGCCGGCGGGGTGAACTGATCTTCGTTCTGGCCAGTTGGGGTGCGGAAACCTATAACAATCGCGACGCTATTGGCTGGCTGCGGCGGCAGGCACGGGATGGTGCCCGCATCTGTTCGATGGAACTTGGCTGCTATCTTGTCGCGCGCGCAGGGCTTTTGAAAGGGAGACAGATCGCCACCCATTTCTCATGGGCGCCTGCATTTCAGGAGGAATACACCGACATCGATGTCGTCGACCAGATATTCACACTGGACCCTGCAGTGATGAGCTGCGCGGGCTCCTTCTCCGCGGTCGATCTGATGCTGCGCCTTATTCGCGACCAGCACGGTGAAGCCCTCGCCAGCGAGGTGGCCGACCAGCTCATATACCGTTCTGCTCGGCCCCCGACGGCCCCGCAACGCCGCAGTCTGGGGAATGGGATCGAAAACCTCCCCCCCCTGATACGCGAGGCGATCAATCTGATTGAGGCGAATGTTGCGGAACCACCCGGCGTACCTGCGATCGCGGCGTCGCTCGGCCTATCGCAAAGGCAGTTGGAACGCGTGTTCAAAACAGCCGTTGGATGCACAATTGTCCAATTCACCGTGCTGATCCGCTTGCAACATGCGCGTGTTCTGCTTGTTGCCTCGCGCCAGTCGATCCGGGAAATTGCAACCGCGACGGGCTTTAACACTCTGTCACATTTTTCCCATTCCTTCCGGAGATGCTTTGGGCGCAAGCCGAGCGACTATCGTCAGGCTTGGCCATCCAAGGATCCCGCCCCAACCTGGCCTGGCACGCTGACCCGCTATCTTGAAACACTACATGACCGTACCGCCCGCGATCTGCGGAACAGTCGCGCGCAGGGACGGTCGGCAACCCCTGACGGGATCAGCCCCGCGCGTCCCTGATCGCTTTCAGGACGGCCACGATCTCGCGGTCTCGGGTGGCCGCCATTTCGGTGAAATGCTTGTCCCCGGCTATGGCATTGCAGCCGTCAACCATCCGATCTCGCAGCTCTTGCGTCAGCTCGGGGGCCTCAAGCCGGGTCCAGGGCCATTTCAGCGCCGGGCCGAACTGGTCAAGGTTGGTGGCCATACCGCCTTCACCACAGGCGACGTGAAAGGCCATGCACTGCCCCTGCACCGCCATACGGGGGGCCGGACCATTCATCAGCGCCGCGTCGATATCCTCGGGCGTCGCTTCGCCATTCGCGACCATATGCAGCGCCTCGCGCCACAACGCCTCTTGCAGGCGGGTCGCGACGAAACCGGGGATTTCCTTCTTCATGATCAGGGGGGCCTTGCCCGCAAACTTGTAGAACTCTGCCGCCCATTCCACCGCCGCCCGGTCCGTCTTCTGGCCACCGACGATTTCCACCAAAGGCAATAAGTAGGGCGGGTTGAAGGGATGGGTGATGACGGTGCGTTCGGGCGTCGGGCAGAGTTTCTGGATATCCGTCATCATCAGGCCCGAGGTCGATGACCCGATTACGCAAGCGCGCGGTGCCAGACGCCCCAGCTTTTCGTACAGCGCCTGCTTGATATCAAGCCGTTCCGGAGCGCTTTCCTGGATAAACTGGGCCTCCTTGACGGCCGCTTCCAGATCGTCCGTGACAGTCAGCCGGTCCCGTGACGCCCCCGGCGCTAGGCCCAGTGCGGTCAGGCTGATCCAGGCTGTGTCGATCACTGCCATCAACGCCTCCTTTTCCGCCATGGAGTGTATATAGGCCGTCACATCAAAGCCGCGCGCGAGGAAATGCGCGGTCCAGCCCCCGCCGATCGGGCCTGCGCCAAGGCTTGTCACGCGGGTGACGGATTTCGGATCAGGATACATTTTAGCGCCCTTTGAAGACTGGATCACGTTTCTCGACGAAGGCGGCGACGCCTTCCCTAGCGTCTTCCGAGGTCAGCATCTTCCGATAGGTCGGCAAGTCACCGTCGCGCATCGCCTTGAATGCGCGCTCCAAGGGCAGGCACTGGATCGCCCGCTCGACTTCCTTGACGGTCTGCATCGCCAGCGGGGCCGAAGCGGCAATCTGGTCGGCCCATTCCCGTGCCAGCACCATCTCTTGCCCTTTCGGCACGACCTTATTGACCAACCCATAGCGCGCGGCTTCATCGGCGGTCATTCTACGACCCAGAAGGAACATCTCAGTCGCTATGTTCCGCGGGATCAGGCGGGGCAGGCGTTGCAGGGCTCCCGCATCCGGCACGATCCCCAGCGGCATTTCCGGCAGGCCAAAGGTCACATGATCCCCCGCGATGATCAGATCGCAAGACATCGCGATTTCGAACCCGCCGCCGATCGCCATTCCGTTCAAGGCGCAGATCACCGGTTTGTTCAGGGTCCAGTTTTCGGTCAGCCCGGCGAAACCACCGTCGCCGTAGTCTTCCTCCCACCAGTTGTTTAGCGCCATGTCACCCTGATTGAGCGCCTTCAGATCCCATCCGGCCGAAAAGATCTTCTCTCCGGTGGCCGTGAGGATGGCGCACCACAAGTCAGGATCGTCGCGCAGCAGGGCAAAGGCGCGGCCCATGTCCTGACTCATCGTTCGGTCGATCGCATTGACCTTGGGTTTGTTGAGTGTCACTTCCAAAACCCGGCCGCGCCGGACAACCTCGACATGCGACATGACAGCCTCAGGAAAAAGCGGGGATGACTTCGTTGCAGAAAAGCTCCAGCGAGCGTTTCTGCTCTTTCAGCCCAAGGCCGAGCGAGGCGTAATAGATGAATTCGTCCACGCCAAGTGCTTGGTAAAGCTTGAGCTTTTCAATGACCTCGTCCGCCGTGCCGAACATCAGGTTGCGATGCAGCATTTCCGGGTCGTATTCGGCGCGGTTGCCAAGCTGGTCGAAAGGGATCGCCTTCGGAAAACCGTTTTCCACATCTCCCAGATTCTTGAATAGGTTTTCGAACTGGGAAAGCTGCCGCTGCGCCGCACGGATCGGGACCATCCAATCCTCTTTCCGATCGTATAGCGCGGTGTGGCGCATCATCGCCATGACGGGGCGCTTCTTGCCGGGGTTGTTGGCCAATGCCTCGTTCATCCGGTCCATATAAAGCTGCGCCTCTGACATGTCGCGGGTCAGGGGCCAGGACTGAATGTTACAGCCATGCTTGACCGCATAGTCATAGGTAATCGGCGCGCGGGCGGCGACCCAGACTGGGACGTCCTCTTGCAGGGGCTTAGGGCAGGAGGTCGATGCTGGGAACTGCCAGAATTCGCCATTATGCTCGTAATCACCCTTCCAGAGCGCCCGGATCACTGGCAGCATTTCCTGCATATAGCGCCAAGCGTCCGTCTGCTTCAGGCCGGGGTGCATACGGTCGAATTCGCGCTGATATGCACCCGAGCCGATGCCGAACTCCAGCCGTCCACCAGAGATCAGGTCGATAAAGGCCGCTTCGCCCGCCGCCTTGATTGGGTGCCAGTAGGGCGCAGCGATGACCGCCGTCCCAAGCCGGATTCGGTTCGTGTGGTTTGCCCACCAGGCGAGAATGGAGAACGGATTAGGCGCGATGGTCATTTCTAGCGCGTGATGCTCGGCGGCCCAAGCGATAGAAAAGCCGCCTCGGTCGGCCATCTGCACCATCTCGAGCGTGTGACGGGCGACCTCCTGCATGTCGAGGCTGTCGTCGATCCGCTCCATGTTGATGGCAAGCTGGAATTTCATTCTTGATTCTCCTTTTCGGGGCGTCAGCGCATTACGAACGGATTGGCGATGGATTCGGACGAGGTGTTGACCCAGATCGTCTTCGGCCTTGTGTAATCGAACATGGCCTGAAACCCGCTTTCGCGGCCGTAGCCCGATCCCTTTACGCCACCAAAGGCCGCAATAGGTGACACCACCCGGTAGGTATTGACCCAGACAATCCCAGCGCGAATAGCCTTGGCTACGCGCATCTGTCGCGCGCCATTCAGGGTGAATATCCCGGCAGCAAGGCCATGGACGCTCTGATTGGCAAGCGCGATGGCCTCTTCTTCTGTACGGAACCGCAAGACCGAAAGCACCGGGCCGAACAGTTCGGTATCCACGATGGTAAGGTCTGGCGACGGACAGTCGATGATCGTGGGTTCGTAATAGGTAAGCCCTAGACCCGGGGGCTGGCGGCCACCGGTCAGCACCTTGCCGCCCTGTTCGCGGGCAAGTGCCACCTGCGTTTCGATGTGCCGGAGCTGGCCTTCGGTACAAAGAGGCCCCATCTGGGTGTCCTCGGCCAGCGGATCGCCAATGCGAATGGCCTTGGCCGTCTCCACCAAGCGGGCGAGGAAGTCGTCGGCGATGCTTTCATGCAGGATCAGCCGTGACCCGGCAACACAGCTTTGCCCCGTCGCGCCGAAAATACCCGCGACCGAACCGTTCACGGCGCTTTCTATGTCGGCATCCTCAAAGACGATGAAGGGCGACTTCCCGCCAAGCTCCAGACTGACTTCGGCGAAATTCTCTGCCGAGTTCCGCACAATGGCCCGGGCAGCATTCGGCCCACCAGTAAAAGAAATGCGTGCGACCAGCGGGTGCGAGGTCAGGGCGCGGCCAACCTCGTTATGGCCGGTTACGATGTTGACGACGCCGGGGGGGAAGCCTGCCTCTTCGATCAGTCGACCGAAGTCCAACATCGCGACCGAGGCGTGTTCCGAAGCCTTGAGAACCACCGTGTTGCCTGCCGCCAACGCCGGACCGATCTTCACCGCCACCAAAAAGAGTTGCGAGTTCCAGGGCACGACCGCAGCGACGACCCCAAGGGGCTCGCGATTGGCAAAAACGAAGAGATCGGGCTTGTCGATAGGCAGAACCTCGCCCGACAGCTTGTCTGCGGCACCAGCGTAGAAATGGAAGAACTCCGCGATGTACTTGGCTTGCCAGCGGGTTTCCTTAAGCATCTTGCCGGTGTCGATCGTCTCGGCCCGGCCCAGATCCTCTGACTTCTCGGCCAAAAGATCGCCAAGCTTACGCAGGCACTTGCCCCGCTGGCTTGGCGTCATCGCAGACCAAGGGCCCGAGGTGAATGCCCGGTCCGCTGCCCGCACCGCGCGATCCACGTCCTCTGCTGTCGCCTCGGGTATGCGCGCCCAAGCCTTACCGGTGATCGGCGAGGCGCTTTCGAAAGATCCCCCATCCGAGGCCGCAACCCAGCCCCCGTCGATCAGCATCTGGCAGTCCCTGATGGTATCCATGCCGTCTCTCCCTTCGTCGAACCATCATTGTTCGCAACGCGGCAGCAGAATTTTCGGCAATCCGCCACATCATGGCGAAAAATCGAAAGACCCATCCTCTGCGGGCTGCAAGTCTTTGACTATTGGAGAAGGCCAATGCCCAAGCAGATCATCGGTGAACCCCTCATCATCAACGGCCGCCGCCTCTCTCTGAGCCGAGCCGTCCGGGCAGGTGATACGGTCTATCTGACCGGACAGGTGCCGATGCAGGACGGGCAGATAATGACCTGGGGCACGATCGAGGACCAGACACGCGCGGTTCTGGACGCCATTACCGAGACGCTTGCTCTGGCCGGATGCACGCGGGAGGATGTTGTCAAGACCATGGTTTGGCTCAAAGATCGCGCTGATTTTCCAGGGTTCAATTCCGTCTATGGCGACTATTTCCCGACCGATCCACCAGCGCGTTCAGCGCTTGTCAGCGATTTCCTCGTCGACATCCGGGTCGAGGTGGAAGTCATCGCTTGGAAGCCCGTCCAATGATCGCGCCCGGAGGCACAAGCTATGCAATTGCCGGGCCCAAAGGCGCGCCGGTGGTGGTTCTGGTCCACGGTCTTGGGCTGAATCGGAAGGTGTGGCAGTGGATGGTTCCAGTGCTGAGCCGCCGCTTTCGTGTCGTGACCTATGACCTGATCGGCCACGGACAGTCTGCCCCGCCCGACCGCCGACCGGTCCTTGCCGACCTTTCCCGCCAACTTGCGATGCTTCTTGACCACCTGTTCGTTGACCGGGCCGCCATCGTCGGCTTTTCGCTTGGCGGAATGGTGGCCCGCCGTTTCGCGCAGGACTTCCCCGAAAGGGCTCAGGCGCTGGGGATCCTGCATTCGCCGCACCGCCGCACGGCCGAGGCTCAGGCCGCAATTCTTGCCCGGGTCGAACAAGCAAGGCAGTCAGGACCGACCGCCACGGTCGCAGCGGCGCTTCTGCGCTGGTATTCCGATGCCTGTCGGGCGAGCCGACCGGACCTCATGGATCTGACCCGGTCGTGGGTCGTTGCCAATGATCCCAAGGTTTATCATCAACTCTATGCCATCCTTGCCGACGGGATCGAAGAGATCGTGGCACCCGTCCCGTCGATCTCCTGCCCGGCTCTTGTGCTGACGGCGGACGAAGATCATGGCAACGGCCCCGAAATGAGCGCGGCCATCGCCGCCGAGATCGCAGGAGCGCGCTTGGTGATCCTGCACGGCCTGCGCCACATGGCCCTCGTTGAAGACCCGGAGGCCGTGAACAGGGCGGTCATGGACTTCCTGACCGAGGCCCAGCAATGACCGGCGGCATCCTTTCGGGGGTCCGGGTTTTGGACCTGAGCCGGATGTTGTCTGGCCCCTATGCAACAATAATGATGGCCGATCATGGCGCCGAGGTCATCAAAATCGAAGATGCCCAAGGCGACACCTCGCGCGCCAACGGCCCGTTTCGCGACGACGATCCCGGCCACGACTGGGCGGGGTATTTCGTCAGCTTGAACCGCTCGAAGAAAAGCCTGGTGCTTGATCTGAAGTCGAACATTGGCAAGGAGACCCTGCGCCGCCTCGTCCGATCGGCCGATGTGCTGGTCGAGAACTTCCGCCCCGGAGTGATGGAACGACTGGGCCTGTCCTATGAAAGCCTTGCCGAGATAAATCCCCGCCTTGTCTATGCGGCGATCCGGGGCTTTGGCGACCCCAGAACCGGGGAAAGCCCCTATGCGAATTGGCCCGCCTACGACGTTGTGGCGCAAGCCATGGGTGGGCTGGTTTCCGTGACCGGACCGGACACCGAACACCCGATCAAGGCCGGGCCGGGGATTGGAGACATATTCGCCGGGATGGTCGCAGCCTTCGGCATCCTCGCGGCCCTCAGGGCGGCAGAGGCGACAGGACGAGGGCAGTTCCTCGATGTGGCAATGTATGACGCCATGCTCTCCTTGTGCG
>JBEAQJ010000142.1:0-12630 GCA_041163945.1 Pseudomonadota bacterium | reverse complement strand
TGTTGCGGGCCGGTCAGGCAGTGCGGCCGTGGTCGGGGTGCAAGTGCGGTTCTGATCGGCACGCTGAGGGCACAGGGTCGTGCTAATTTTTCACAATGTCAGGGCGCGGTGCCTGTTGGGGGTATGGGTTCTTGGGGCTTCGGTCGCTTGACAGAGAGTTTTGGCTGCCCGCGACCAGGTGTTCGATGGCATCGGCCAAATGAACACGATCGATGTGGTGATCGCCCCTTGCGACGCGGATCTTGTGCGCCTCGATCAGGACATCGGCGTGACGATGGCCTTCGGGCGGCTCGAAGCGGTAGGACGCCAATTCAATCCGCAGGCCCAAAGGATCGCGGAAATAAAGCGAATCCATGAAGCCGCGATCCACCGGCCCCGAATGCCGGACCCCGCGCGCGTCGAGCCGGGCCGCGACCTGCCAAAAGCTGGCCTGGCTGACGTTGAAGGCGATGTGGTGCAAGGATCCGACCGCTTCGGGAACAGCCTTTGCATCGGGTGCGCGTTCTTCGTTGGTGAAGACCGTGATCAATCGCCCGTCGCCCGGGTCGAAATACAGATGCCCTTCGCGCGGGTTGTCGAGGTTTGGCTGGTCAAACACGAAGGGCATTCCCAGCACGCCCTCCCAAAAATCGATGGTGCTTTGCCGGTCGGCCCCGATCAGCGTGATGTGGTGGACACCTTGGGTCTGGATCTTGCGCAATTCGGTGTGGGGCATGGTGCGGGTCCTTTTTCGGCATGAACAGAACCCTAACGCGATTGGTGGGCGCTGTCGCGTGCGCGAGCGCACATGGTCTGTGGATGTGGCTGGTCGATGGCAGCCCGTTCCGGGGGCCGCATGCGGCACGATTGTTTTTGCCGGCCCCCGCTTGATTGCAGTCAATTCGAATGTCTGGGGTCGGCCCTAAGCATCATGGCGACGGATCAGACGCCTTTCGCGCCCCAGCACTTCGGCCAGGATCGTGCAGGCCATCGGCGCATGGTCGTGACCAGAACCGGCCCGGGTGGTGTGCAAGATCGGGTCTGATGGTGGAACAAGTGTCGGGAAGTGGATGATTGACATGCGTATTGCAATGATTGGAACGGGATATGTCGGGCTTGTTTCAGGGGTCTGTTTTTCGGATTTCGGTCACGACGTGATCTGTGTCGACAAGGATCCGGCCAAGATCGACAAGCTGTCGCGTGGCGAGGTGCCGATTTTCGAGCCGGGGCTTGATCAGCTTATGGCCCGCAATGTCGAGGCTGGGCGGCTGTCGTTCACCACGGACCTGCGCAATGCGGTGGATGGGGCGGATGCCGTGTTCATCGCGGTCGGCACCCCCAGCCAGCGGGGCAATGGTCAGGCCGATCTGACCCATGTCATGGGCGCAGCCGAAGACGTGGCGCGGGCGCTGACGGGGTATTCGGTTGTCGTGACGAAATCCACCGTGCCTGTGGGCACCAATGCCCGCGTGAAGCAGGTGATGGCCGAAACCAACCCACAAGCCGATTTCGATGTGGCCTCGAACCCCGAATTCTTGCGCGAAGGTTCGGCGATTGCAGATTTCATGAAGCCGGACCGGGTGGTCGTCGGCACCCAGACGGCGCGGGCGACGGCGGTTTTGTCCGAGATTTATCGCCCTTTGTTCTTGCAGGATTTTCCCGTCGTGATCACCGATCTGGAATCCGCCGAGCTGATCAAATACGCGGCCAACGCCTTTCTGGCCACAAAGATCACCTTCATCAACGAGATCGCGGCCTTGTGCGAGCGGGTGGGCGCGGATGTGTCGGAGGTGTCGAAGGGCATGGGGCTGGACGGGCGTATCGGCACCATGTTCTTGCATGCAGGCCCCGGTTACGGCGGGTCGTGCTTTCCCAAAGACACGCAAGCCTTGGCCCGGATCGGGCAAGACCATGCCGTGCCGCAATCCATCGTGGAAACCGTGATCCGGGTGAATGACGCGGTCAAGACGCGGATGATCGAAAAGCTGCGCGACCTGTGTGATGGAAGTTTCAATGGCAAGACGGTCGCCGTTCTGGGTGTGACCTTTAAACCCGATACGGACGACATGCGCGATGCGCCCAGCCTGACCATCGTGCCGGCGCTGGTCGGCGGCGGGGCAAGGGTGCGCGTGGTGGATCCGCAGGGTCGGCGCGAGGGAGAGGCGCTGTTGCCCGGCGCGGTCTGGGCGGACGATCCCTATGAGGCCGCGCAGGATGCAGAGCTGCTGGTCATCTTGACGGAATGGGCCGCGTTCCGCGGCTTGGACCTGACACGTTTGGCCGGCAAAATGACCAAGCCGCGCATGGCCGATCTGCGCAATGTCTACAATCGGCACGATGCCACGCGGGCGGGTTTCGAAGCCTATGATTGCATCGGGCGTGCCGTGGTCGGGGTTCAGGCCCCGGACATGTTGGGCGCCAGCGCCCGCTGGGCCCGCCCGGCCATGATCAACATTCCCCACGATGTCTTGGCGAAAGCGAAAGCGCGGTCCGGATTCGGCTTGCAGTGACCCGCCGCCAACCCTAGAAGGGCGCAAATTTCGTGACGCCATAGGGGTGTTCCGGACCGCCGCAACGCGGCCCGGCGCACCCCCGACTTTCGTGAGGATGCGATGCAGATCACCGAGACCTTGGCCGAGGGCCTCAAGCGCGAATACCAGATCACCATCACCGGGACGGATCTGGAAGCGCGCGTCAACGACAAGCTGGTCGAGGCGCAGCCCGAGATCGCCATGAAGGGCTTTCGCAAGGGCAAGGTGCCGATGGCCTTGTTGAAAAAGCAGTTTGGCCCGCGCCTGTTGGGTGAAGCGATGCAGGAAGCCGTCGATGGCGCGATGCAAAACCATCTGGACGCCAGCGGCGACCGGCCCGCGATGCAGCCCGCGGTCAAGATGATCAACGAGGACTGGAAAGAAGGCGACGACATCATCGTATCCTTGGCCTATGAAAAGCTGCCCGAGATCCCGACGGTGGATTTCAAGTCGCTGAAGCTAGAAAAGCTGGTGGCCCAGCCCGCCGACGCCGAAATTACCGAGGCGTTGGAAAACCTTGCGGCCAGCGCGCAGAATTTCGACACCAAGAAAGGCAAATCCGCCGATGGTGATCAGGTTGTGATCGATTTCGTCGGCAAGCTGGATGGTGAAGCCTTTGACGGTGGGTCGGCCGAAGATTACCCGCTGGTGCTGGGGTCGGGATCGTTCATTCCCGGTTTCGAAGAGCAACTGGTCGGCGTGAAAAAGGGCGATGAAAAAGCCGTCAACGTGACCTTCCCCGAGCAGTATGGCGCGGCCCATCTGGCTGGCAAGGCAGTGGTTTTCGATGTGACCGTGAAAGAGGTGCGCAAGCCCGTTCCCGCCGCCATCGACGAAGAGCTGGCCAAGAAGTACGGCGCGGAAAGCCTGGAGGCGCTGAAAGGCCAGATCGCCGAGCGCATGGGTGCCGAATATGCGGGCGCCGCACGCCAGGTGTTGAAGCGCAACCTGCTCGATCAGCTGGATGCGCAGGTGACGTTCGAATTGCCCCCGAGCCTCGTTGCCGCAGAAGCTGGCCAAATCGCCCACCAGCTTTGGCATGAAGAAAACCCCGATGTGCATGGTCACGACCACGCTGAGATCACGCCGAGCGACGAGCACCAAAAGCTGGCCGAGCGCCGTGTGAAACTGGGCCTGTTGCTGGCCGAGTTGGGCCAGAAGAACGAGGTCACGGTGAGCGATGCCGAGATGACCCAAGCCATCATGATGCAGGCGCGCCAATACCCCGGCCAAGAGCGTGCGTTTTTCGAATTCATCCAACAAAATCAGTCGGCACAGCAGCAGATCCGCGCGCCGCTGTTTGAGGATAAGGTGATCGATTTCATCGTGGAACTGGCCGAGGTCAGCGAAAAGACCATCAGCAAGGACGAGCTGAAGGCGGCGGTCGACGCGCTGGACGCGGAATAACGGAACCGCCGTTCGCAAGATCCAGCACGGGCGGCCCGATGGGGCCGCCCGCATGCGTTTCGAGCCCCGCGGTTTGATGGCCTGGGCGTGAAGCCCCTGGGCTTTGGGTGCGGGGCCTTGTTCGGCTGGCCCCGTCGCGCATGAGGGTTTTGTTAATCCTCTTGCGGCAAGCTGTGGCCATGAACCGTTTTGGCATCTTGGTGGCGCTGTTGTGTTCGGTGGCTTGGCCGGACGCGGTGCGGGCCTGTCCAGATGCGGGTGCCGCGCCCGCAGAGCAGCACCGATTGACCGGGCGTCAATTGTGGTCGCCGAAACGCTTTCAGGTGGATGCCGGGGGGCAGATCGCTTTGACCGGCTGTGCGGGTTCGGGTTGGGGCTATGTGCGCGCCGCCCCGGATCTGCAGTTCGATCTGGCGCGCATGGGTCGCTATCGGCGTTTGCATCTGCGATCCTATGCGGATTGCGATACGGTTTTGCTGCTGCGCGATCCGTCGGGGCGATGGTTTTTCGATGATGACAGCGGGGTGGGACGAACCGCGTCGCTCAGCCTGGCTGATCCTGTCGACGGGTCATACGCGGTCTGGGTCGGATCCTATCGTTCCGAAGGTTGCGTGGCCCGGCTGACGCTGGAGACTTTCTAGACCGTTTTGGGCCGTGTTGCGGCGGCGGCCCCGGATCGCGAGATCAGCCGCGCAATCCGTTTGGGGCGGCGTCACGGGGCATCGTCCCGGCTTGCTGGTCATGGATCGGATGGAAAGCAAAGGGGCCGCACCCTTTTGGATGCGGCCCCATGTCTAAGCCCCGCGATGTCGCGGATGCGCGGCGATCAGCCGTTGGACGCGGCGCCGTCTTCGTCAGCCGCGGCACCGCCGATATCGTCGAAGAGTTCGGCGATTTCGAATTCGGCAGCAGCTTCTTGTTCGGCGGCAAGTTCCTGGATGGTCTTGCCAGCGGCCTGAAGCTCAGCCTCTTCTGCGGAGCGTGCCACGTTCAGCACGATATCAATCGAGACCTCGGGGTGCAGCACCACGCGCACGGTGTGCAGGCCCAGTTCCTTGATCGGGCGCAGCAGTTGAACCTGCTGGCGGTCCAAGGCGATCCCGGCTTCGGTCGAGGCATCGGCCACGTCACGGGTGGTGACGGACCCATAGAGCGCGCCAGCATCCGAAGCAGAGCGGATGATGACAAAGCTTTGGCCGTCCAAACGGGCGGCAAGCTGTTCGGCTTCTTTCCGGGTTTCGAGGTTGCGGGCTTCGAGCTGCGCCTTTTGCGCTTCGAATGCCTTGCGGTTCGCGTCGTTGGCGCGCAGCGCTTTTTTCTGGGGCAACAGATAGTTGCGGGCGTATCCGTCCTTGACGTTCACGACTTCGCCCATCTGGCCAAGCTTGGCCACGCGTTCGAGCAGGATGACTTCCATCGGGGGTCTCCTTACTTGACGGAATAGGGCAGCAGGGCGAGGAACCGGGCGCGCTTGATCGCGATGGCGAGCTTGCGCTGGTTCTTTGCACTGACCGCGGTGATGCGGGAGGGGACGATCTTGCCGCGTTCGGAGATGTAGCGCTGCAGCAGGCGCACATCCTTGTAGTCGATGCTGGGGGCGCCTTCGCCCTCGAACGGATCAGACTTGCGACGGCGGAAAAACGGTTTGGATGCCATGATCTTAATCCTTCCTGTCAGCGACGTTCGCGGCGTTCGCCACGGTCGCTACGTTCGCCACCCCGATCGCCGCGATCCGGCCGGTCACCACCACGATCGAAGCGATCACCGCGTTCACGGTCGTCGCGCTTTTGCATCTGGGCCGAGGGGCCTTCTTCGTGTGCGTCGACCTTGACGGTCATCACGCGCATCACGTCTTCGTGCAGGCGCATCAGGCGTTCCATTTCCTGCACCGCGGCCGAGGGCGCATCGGTGCGCAGATAGGCGTAGTGGCCTTTGCGATTCTTGTTGATCTTGTAGGCCATGGTTTTCAGACCCCAGTATTCGGTCTCGACCACATTGCCGCCGTTGTCTTTCAGGATGGTGCCGAAGTGTTCAATCAGGCCTTCGGCCTGCGCGCCCGAGAGATCTTGGCGCGCAATCATCACATGCTCATAAAGAGGCATGGAAACTCCAGTTCTGTTGCGGGCGCCTTTCAAAGGCCGGGGTGTTTCGTCTTCGCCCCCCGGGCCACGAGGGAGTGCGCCGTTCATCAAACATATGGCGAAGATCGTGCGCGAATACACCGGGGCGGTCCCGGTGGCAAGCCCCAGCTTGGATCTTTGCCATCGCCTGCGCCCATCCATCATTTGGGCCGGGTCGGACCGGATTTCCGTCAATTGCCAGCATGCGTTGCGCCCGATGCAGGCTTGCGCTAGCCCATGGCTGGCAGGAGTGACGGGGGATACCTTATGACACGAGCCTTTCTGTTTCCCGGTCAGGGGGCGCAGACCATCGGCATGGGGCGCGATCTGGCCCAAGCCTATCCGCAGGCGCGGGCGGTCTTTGACGCGGTTGACGAAGCCTTGGGTGAAAAGCTGTCGGATCTGATTTGGGACGGGGATCAAGATCAGCTGACGCTGACCCGTAATGCACAACCTGCGCTGATGGCGACATCGATGGCGGCGATGGCTGCATTGCAGGCCGAGGGCATCGACATAACGGCGGCGGCCTTTGTCGCGGGCCATAGCTTGGGCGAATATTCGGCCCTGGCGGCCGCCGGTGCGCTGGCTTTGGGCGATGCAGCCCGGCTGTTGCGCTTGCGCGGCGAGGCGATGCAGGCCGCTGTGCCAGCCGGGCAGGGGGCCATGGCGGCCATACTGGGTTTGGATTTTGATGCTGTGGCCGGGATTGCCGCCGATGCCGCGGGCGAGGATATTTGTGCCGCTGCCAACGACAACGACCCGGCGCAGGTCGTGATTTCAGGCCATGCGGCGGCGGTGGCGCGTGCCGTGGAGATCGCCAAGGACAGGGGGGCCAAACGGGCCATCCTGTTGCCGGTTTCGGCCCCCTTTCATTGCGCGCTGATGGCGCCTGCCGCCGATGTGATGGCCGATGCCTTGGCCGGGGTCACCCTGAGCGTCCCGCGCGTGCCGTTGGTGGGCAACGTGACCGCCACGGCCGAAACAGCCCCGGACGCGATCGTTGCGCAACTTGTGGCCCAGGTGACGGGCCGGGTGCGCTGGCGCGAAAGCATAGGTTGGATGGTGGCCCAGGGCGTGACCGAAACCTGGGAAATCGGGGCGGGCAAGGCACTGAGCGGCATGGTCAAGCGCATCGATCGTGCGGTTGAGACACGCAGCGCGGGCACCGCCGATGAGGTGCGCGCCTTGGCCGAGATGATGGGTCGTGGCTAGGCGGCGTGTCATTGTTGGGGCAGTGCTTCTGGCCATGGGGCTGGGCGGTTTGGGCTTGGTCCGGCTTGCGGGCGCGGGGGCGACCGAATTCCGTCTGGACGGGGATGTCTTGCACCTGTCGGGCCCGATCAGCGGCGCTGCGGCCGACCGGTTGCAACGCGTGCTGGCCGAGAATCCGGGCCTGAGGGTCATGGCACTGGGCGACATGCCGGGGGCCGATGACGTGGTCTGGGTCGCGGGCATGGGTCGGCTGATCCGCGATGCGGGGCTTGAGACGCGCATCACGGGCGATGTGGTGAACGATGCGATCTTGCTCTATCTGGGTGGGCCGGTTCGAAGCGTTGATGGGGGACGGATCGTCTTGCACAGCGATGCGGTTCAGGCTCGGCGCGGTGTTGCGGTGGATGCCAGCGCCGCGGCACAGGCCGATCGCGATCGCTACGTGGCGGCCATGCTGGGCGATGGGGCTTTCGCCGAGTTCATGGCCAGCATGCGGGCGCAGCATGACATCTATGTGTTGACTGCCGCGGATATCGCGCGCTTCGGTCTGCAGGCGCAGCCGAGATAATCGAAACAAAGGGGGCGATCATGTTTGATCTGACGGGAAAAGCGGCGCTTGTGACGGGGGCATCCGGGGGCATCGGGGCGGAAATCGCGCGCGTGTTGCACCGGGCAGGCGCGCAGGTCGCGCTTTCGGGCACGCGCGAGGCGCCGTTGCAGGCCTTGGCGGCGGAACTTGGCGCGGGGGTGCATGTTCTGCCCTGCAACTTGGGCGATGCCGAGGCCGTGGAAGCCTTGCCAAAGCAAGCGGTCGCCGCGATGGGATCGGTGGACATTCTGGTCAACAATGCCGGCATCACACGTGACAACCTGTTCATGCGGATGTCGGACGAGGAATGGTCGCAAGTCATCGAGATCAATCTGACCTCGACGATGCGGCTGTGCCGGGGCGTGTTGCGGGGCATGATGAAGGCGCGCTGGGGGCGGATCGTCAATATTTCCTCGGTCGTGGGCGCGACCGGCAATCCGGGGCAGGGCAATTATGCTGCGTCCAAGGCCGGCATGGTGGGCATGTCGAAAAGCCTTGCCTATGAGGTTGCCAGCCGCGGCATCACGGTGAACTGCATTGCACCGGGTTTCATCCAGACGGCGATGACCGACAATTTGACCGACGACCAGAAGGGCAAGATTCTGGCCCAGATTCCGGCCGGGCGCATGGGGGATGCGGCAGAAATTGCTACGGCTGCGCTCTATTTGGCCAGCGTTGAGGCCGGCTATGTCACGGGAACGACGCTGCATGTGAACGGTGGCATGGCGATGCTGTGACGCCGGGTGCAAAGATGACGCGAAGGCAGTTGCCTTCGTTTGGTTCTATGTTATAGGCGGCGCAGATTTGCCGGGGGCTTTGGGGTTGTCGGCATTGGGGGCGTTGCCACAGCGCGCGCCCGATGAGTGGCCCGAGAGGCACAACGAAACCAAGGCGCCGAAAGACGAGCGGCGTCACAACGAACGAGGAACAAGATGAGCGACATCGCAGAGCGCGTGAAGAAGATCGTGGTCGAGCACCTGAGCGTCGAAGAGGACAAGGTGACGGAAAACGCGTCGTTCATCGACGATCTGGGTGCAGACAGCCTCGACACGGTCGAGCTGGTCATGGCCTTCGAAGAAGAATTCGGCATCGAGATCCCCGATGACGCGGCTGAGACGATCCAGACCTTTGGCGATGCCGTGCGCTTCATCGAGGGCGCGCAGTAAGCATTGCTGCGATCGCTGAGACCCTGACGGCCCTTGCAGCGATGCAGGGGCCGTTTGGTATTTTGCAGCGGACCCGCGCCCTGGGCAGGGATTGCGTCTTGGGTGCGGCGCGCGCTATCAGATGGCAACAATCCGGACTTTGACAAAGGGACGAACGGCATGCGTCGAGTGGTTGTGACAGGTCTGGGGCTGGTGACGCCGCTGGCCTCGGGCGTCGAAGAAACATGGGCGCGTCTTTTGGCAGGGCAGTCGGGTGCGGGGCCGATCACGCGCTTTGACGCGACGGGGCACGCGACCACCTATGCCTGCGAACTGCCGCGCGGCGATGGGCAGAACGGGACGTTCAACCCCGATGACTGGATGGAGCCGAAAGAGCAGCGCAAGGTCGATGATTTCATCCTTTACGGTATGGCTGCCGCGGTTCAGGCGGTCGAGGATTCGGGCTGGATGCCCAAGGATGCCGACAGCCTTGAGCGCACGGGTGTGTTGATCGGATCGGGGATCGGGGGGTTGTCGTCCATTGCCGACACCTCGATCACGCTGAAGGAAAAGGGCCCGCGGCGGGTGTCGCCCTTCTTTGTGCCGGGCGCGCTGATCAACCTAATCTCGGGGCAGGTTTCGATCCGCTACGGATTCAAGGGGCCAAATCATGCGGTGGTCACGGCCTGTTCGACGGGGGCGCATGCCATTGGCGATGCGGCGCGTCTGATCCAGTGGGGTGATGCCGATGTCATGGTGGCGGGCGGGGCGGAAAGCCCCATCTGCGAGATCGGTATCGCAGGGTTCAACGCCTGCAAGGCCTTGTCCACCAAACGTGGGCACGAGCCGCAGAAGGCCAGCCGCCCTTGGGATGCCGATAGCGATGGCTTCGTGATGGGCGAGGGTGCGGGCGTGGTCGTGCTGGAGGAGTATGAGCATGCCAAGGCCCGGGGCGCCAAGATCTATGCCGAGATCCTGGGCTACGGATTGTCGGGCGACGCCCATCACATCACCGCCCCGCCGCCCGATCACGAAGGGGCCGAACGCGCGATGCGCGCGGCGTTGAAGCGCGCCGGTTTGCCAGCCTCGGCCATCGATTACGTCAATGCCCATGGCACATCGACCATGGCCGATACGATCGAACTGGGCGCGGTCGAACGGCTGATGGGCGATCATGCGGCAAAGGTGCTGATGTCATCCACCAAGTCGGCCACAGGCCATCTGCTGGGCGCCGCTGGGGCGATCGAGGCGATTTTTTCGATCCTGGCCATTCGCGACCAGATCGCGCCGCCCACCATCAACCTGGACAATCCGGCCGCCGAAACGGCGATCAACCTGTGCGCCAATGCGGCCCAGAGAGCCGAGATCAACGTGGTGCAATCCAATTCCTTTGGGTTTGGCGGCACCAACGCCTGCTTGATCATGGGGCGGGTGTAACCGGCTGATGTGGAAGAGTGTTGCCGCCAACGGCATGAGTTTCCTGATCGTGGCCCTGATCGGGTTGGCGGGTGCCATTGCTTGGGGTCAGCGGGAATTCCGGGCGGACGGGCCCTTGGCCGAGGCGACATTTTTCGAAGTGCCGCGGGGGGCGTCGCTCAGGCGGGTGTCTGATGATCTGGAGGCGGCGGGGATCGTCACATCCGCGATGCTGTTCCGGCTGGGTGCGGAATATGCCGACATGGCAAGCGCGCTGCGCTTTGGGACCTATGAGATCCCGCCGGGCGCATCGATGGAACAGGTGCTGGCCATCGTCACGACCGGCGGCCCGTCGATTTTCCGTTACACGGCCACTTATGTGCTGCGTCTGGAGGGCACTGGCGAATTGCGCCTGCGCGAACGCGTGCCGGGCACCGACGAGGTCGTGGCGCTGGCCGATTTCGCCTATGAAGACGGGGTTCCAGAGGTTTATTCGGCCTTGGTCGCGGGGGGCGAGCCGATGGCCTATCGCGTGTCGGTGCCCGAAGGTTTGACCAGTTGGCAGATCGTCGAAGGGTTGCGCGCGGCCGATTTTCTGTCCGGTGACATCGTGGAAGTGCCCCCGGAGGGTATGCTGGCGCCCGATACATTCGATGTGCGGCGTGGACAGGATCGGCAGGCCATCATCGATCAGATGCTGTCCGCCCAACAGGCGATTTTGGCCGCGGCCTGGGAAAACCGGCAAGACGGGCTGCCGCTGGCCGATGCGGGTGAAGCGCTGATCCTGGCCTCGATCATCGAAAAGGAAACCAGCCTTCCCGAAGAACGTCGCCGGGTGGCGAGCGTGTTCATCAACCGGCTGAACCGGGGGATGCGGCTTCAGACCGATCCGACGGTGATCTATGGAATCACCGAAGGGCGGGGGGTTTTGGGGCGCGGCATTCGTGCCAGTGAGCTGCGTGCCGAGACGCCGTGGAACACCTATGTCATCGACGGGCTGCCGCCGACACCGATCGCCAACCCCGGGCGTGCGGCCATCGAGGCCGCGCTGAACCCGGAAGATACGGCGCTGATCTATTTTGTGGCGGATGGAACGGGTGGACATGCTTTCGCGGAAACCCTTGATGCGCATAACAGAAATGTCGCGCGCTGGCGCCAGATCGAAGCAGAACGAGAAGCGGCCGGTCAATGAAGCGGCAAAAAGGTAAACGGGATATGAATTCAAGGAATATCCGTTAACCTGTTGTAAATAAAAAACTTCTTGACCGGGCGCGCGGTCTGTGGCATAAGTTTTGTCATTATGGAAGACATGGGTGAACGGCCCGGGGAACTGCCCCGCGGCCGTTTTTCTATGCCGCCATGAAGGAATCGCAGCGCGCCTTGCCCCTGTGACACGGGCATGGCGCACGCCACGATCGGCAACCTTGGATGGCCTTGGGGCCCAACGGGACGCCATCGCCCACGCACGCGCCCTTTGCCTTGGCTGTGGCGGACCACCTTGGTCTGCCCGCTTGGCATTTGGGGCTTCGAAAGGAAACAGATCTGATGTCTGACAACTTTGCCACCCACGCCGTGGGCCTGGATGCGCCCTGTGGCCGCCATTTTGCCATCACCCCCGGCGCCGCCGCCCTGAACCCGCGCCCGCGCGCGATCTATTGCGAGGCGGCCGGCACCGCCACGATCGAGGACGCCCAGGGCACCAGCCTGGTCTACACGCTGGCCCAGGGCCAGATCTTGCCGTTTCGCGCCGTCAAGATCACGGCCGCCACCGCCACCCTGATCGGCTGGGAATGATCCGATGCTGGGCGTGGGCGTAGGGCTGTTTCAGACGGCGATCCGGCGGGCCGGCGGGCCATCCGCCTGGACGCCCGCCGATCTGGGGGCGGGGCTGGCGTTGTGGCTGGATGCGGATGATGCCGCCACCATCACGCTCAACGGATCGAACGTGTCGCAATGGCGCGACAAATCGGGCAACGGCTGGCACATGGGCCAAGCGGTTGCATCGGCCCAGCCCGCCTATGTCACGGGGGGCCTGAACGGCAAGGCCATCATCCGCACCGATGGCGGCGACCGGCTGGACAACACCGCCACATCGCTGTTTCGCGATGTCGGTGCAGCCACTTGGGTTGCGGTGGCGAAGTATCCAGCGACGACGGGGCAAGGCAACGCGGCGCTGCTGATGTGTTCGCGCGGCGATGCGAACAACTCAACACGCTTCATGTTGACGGCCA
>JBEAQJ010000141.1:0-5732 GCA_041163945.1 Pseudomonadota bacterium | reverse complement strand
CCCGGAATTCACCAAAATACTTCGTGATCGCAGCCGTCAGAGTCGTCTTGCCGTGGTCCACGTGACCAATCGTGCCGATGTTCACATGCGGCTTGTTACGTTCAAACTTTGCCTTTGCCATTGCCCTGGCGCCTCGTTCGTTCGGGGGCCATCACAGAAGCAGTGCCTGCGGCCCGGTTCAATACCGCGGGCGACCTAGTCGGGTCGCGGGGAAAAATCAAGCCGTTAACCGCAAACTCTGCCGACGGGCGCGCTCAATTGGCCAGCCCCGGCGGCGGTGGCGGCAAGACGCTGATCGAAATGCCCCGGCCCGCTTCGATTTGCGCCGGGCGCAAGGGCGGGGCGTTGGGGTCGATGCTGAACCATTCGGGATGCTCCAGCATCCAGCGTTGGATCTGGGCGGCCGCGTTGCGGGCCAGAACCTGCATCTGTTCTTCGCGCGTGCGGCCAAAGCCGGACCCGATCAAGAAGGTGTCGCGCGACGATCCTTCCAGCACCAGGATCTGTTCGGGTGCGTCATGCAGCTTGGCGCCCAGCGCATCATCCCAGACATTGACCGACACCACCAGCACCGACCGCGGGTTGACCAACAACGGAATGCCGGGCGGGGCCAGCGCATAGCCTTCGACCGCGATCCCCAGATGATAAAGCCGATCCCCGTCGTAGGCGCCGAAACGGCGGTCGATCTCGGCGGTCAGGATCGTCACCCATTCTTCGGGTGTGGCGTCGCGCGACGGCGGAACCTGTTGCAGATTGTCGGCCACCACCACGTTGTGACCCAGCCGGAAATTCCCCATGTTGGGCAATTCCTCGGTCAAGGGATCTTGTGCGGCACCGCAGGCGCCCAGAACGAATCCCGCGGTCACAATCAAGCCAAACGGGAACAGGCGGCCTAGACCAAAGCGCATGGGCGTCTCCTGTGGCAGGGTCGGGCCCCGATTACCGCACGCGCGGGCGGGGCGCAAATGAACACCGCCTTGGGCCGGACGGGGCCGAACCGGCCGCGGCTCTCGTTTCCAAACGCGCCGGGCGCGGTGCGGGCGCGATCGGGGGCAAACATGCGCCCTGCCCCGGCGCGATCAGCGAAAGCGGTTGTCACGCGGGAAACCGCGCGGGGCCATGCGGCCGGCCGACGCGCGCTTGGCATCCCATTCCGACAGATCCGGCTCGCTGCGCGTGCGCCCGGCGGGGTCGTGCCACGACAACCCCTCGGCCCGGCAAAAACTGCGCGCATCGGCCAGGCCACCATCCTTGTATTTCTGAAGCCGCACGCCCTTGCCGCGCCCCATTTCGGGCAGTTCATCGATGCCAAAGACCAAAAGCTTGCGATTGTCGCCCACGACCGCCACCGCATCATCGGCAGGCCCCACGGGGTAGCAGACACAGGCCGCCACCCCATCCTTGACGTTCAAGACCTGCTTGCCCGCGCGGGTCTGTGCCACCACCTCGGGCTCGGGCACCAAGAACCCATCGCCCGCCCCGGATGCGACCAACAGCTTGCCCTGCGGGCGGTGCACGAACAAGGTGACGATCTCGGCCTCGTTGGGCAGGTCGACCATCAGGCGCAGCGGCTCGCCCAAGCCCCGCCCCCCCGGCAGCCCCGCGGCCGACAGGGTGTAGAACCGCCCTGTCGACGAAAAGACCAGCAGCTTGTCGGTGGTTTCGGCGTGAAACAGAAACCGGCCCTCGTCGCCGTCGCGAAACTTCATCTCGCTGGACAGATCGATGTGGCCCTTCATGGCGCGGATCCAGCCCATCTTGGAACAGACCACGGTGATCGGTTCGCGTTCGATCATCGCCTCGATGGGCACATCGGGCACATCGCCCAAGGCGGCAAAGCCCGTGCGCCGCGCACCGCCCGGTGCCTTTGCGCCGAATTTTGTGCGCACCTCGCGCAGCTCATCGGCGATGCGCGCCCATTGCAGCCCGTCTTCGGCCAGAAGATCCTCAAGCCCGGCGCGTTCGGCCATCAAGGCATCGCGTTCGGCGATCAACTCCATCTCTTCCAGCCGCCGCAACGACCGCAGACGCATGTTGAGGATCGCTTCGGCCTGCACCTCGGTCAGCTCGCCCTCGCCGGGACCGGGCGAGACATAATCGGCCTCGGACGTGGCGCGCGGGATCGGGCGACCCCAATCTTCGCGCATCAGCGCCGCCTTGGGTTCGCCATCATAGCGGATGATGTCGATCACGCGGTCGAGGTTGAGAAAGGCGATGATAAAGCCTTCCAAGACCTCAAGCCGGTGATCGATCTTGTCCATCCGATGCCGCGACCGCCGGATCAGCACCGCGCGTCGATGATCGAGAAAGGCGCGCAGCACTTCTTTCAGCGAACAGACCTTGGGCGTGCGCCCGTCGATCAACACGTTCATGTTGAGCGAAAACCGCGTCTCCAGATCCGAATTGCGAAACAGCGTGCCCATCAGCACCTCGGGATCGACGCTGCGCGACCGCGGTTCCAGCACGATGCGAATATCGTCGGCACTTTCGTCCCGCACATCGGCCAGGATCGGCACCTTTTTCAGCTGGATCAGCTCGGCCAGCCGTTCGATCAGCTTGGATTTCTGCACCTGATAGGGAATTTCCGTGACCACGATCACCCAAGTGCCGCGGCCCTGGTCTTCGACCGACCACTTGGCCCGCAAACGAAAGGCGCCGCGCCCCGTGCGATAGGTTTCGGCCATGCTTTCGGCCGGTTCGACGATCACGCCGCCGGTCGGGAAATCGGGCCCCTTGATATAGCCCAACAGCGTGTCGTCGCGCGCATCGGGCGTTTTCAGAAGATGCAGGCAGGCGCCGATCACCTCGTCCAGGTTGTGGGGGGGGATGTTGGTGGCCATGCCCACCGCGATGCCCGACGCGCCGTTGGCCAGCAGGTTCGGCACCGCCGCGGGCAGCACCTCGGGCTCTTCCAGGGTGCCATCGTAATTGGGGCGAAAATCGACGGCGTTTTCGTCCAGCCCTTCCATGAGCGCTTCGGCGACGGCAGTCATGCGCGCCTCGGTGTAGCGGCTGGCGGCGGGGTTATCGCCGTCGATGTTGCCGAAATTGCCCTGCCCGTCGACCAGCGGATAGCGGATCACGAAATCCTGCGCGAGCCGCGCCATGGCATCATAGATCGCCATGTCGCCATGCGGGTGGTAATTGCCCATGACATCGCCGGAAATCTTGGCCGACTTGCGATAACCGCCGCTGGAGGACAGCTTCAATTCGCGCATTGCGTACAGAATCCGCCGATGCACCGGTTTCAGCCCGTCGCGCGCATCGGGCAGCGCGCGGTGCATGATGGTCGACAGCGCATATTGCAGATAGCGTGCGCCGATCGCCCGGGCCAATGGCTCGGACGTTTGGCGGCTTTCCAGCCCCTTATCTTGTGTGTCATCCTGCTCGGCCATCTAGCGGTCGTGATACCCGAGCCGGGCTGTCGCGTCCAGCGCCAGAAACCGACACAGGCACCATCGGCGCCGCTTGGCCCAGGCACAGCCCGGCGCCCGCCCAAACGCGCGGCCAGCGTCCCAAGCCGGTTGCCTGCAACATGACGCTGGCCTAGTGACCGGATGGCGAAAGATGCGAACAACGAGGACGCGCATGATGGCGCAACGGGTTCTGATCACGGGAAGTTCATCCGGCATCGGGCGGGCCGCCTGTCTGGGCTTGCGCGCGCGGGGCTGGCAAGTGATCGCAGCCGCGCGCGACCCCGCTGATGTGGTCAGGCTACAGGCCGATGGCTTCGCCGCCGTGCGCATCGACCACCATGACAGCACCAGCATCGCCACGGGCTTTGCCGAAGCGGTCGATCTGGCCGGCGGGCGGATCGAGGCGCTGTTCAACAACGCAGGCCACGGCATGCCCGGCGCCGCCGAAGACCTGCCCCGCGGCGCCCTGGAAGAGGTGTTTTCCTCGAACCTTTTTGGCCTGCACGAAGTGACCTGCCACGCGATCCGTCACATGCGCCAGCATGGTGGGGGGCGCATCGTGCAACATTCCTCGGTCGTGGGCTTCACGCCGCTTCCATGGCGGGCGGCCTATGTCGCCACCAAGCATGCGCTCGAGGGTCTGACGAACACCATGCGGGTCGAACTGCGCGGAACGGGCATCCATGTGGCGATCTTGAACACCGGCCCGGTCACATCGGGGTTTCGCGACCGCTCGATGGCACAATTCGACCGTTGGATCGATGTCGATGCGTCACGTCATGCCGAGTTCTATCGCGCCAAATGGCTGGCGCGGCGCACAGCAGGGCCCGACCGCTTCGAACTTGGGCCCGAGGCGGTGGTTCGAAAACTGGTGCACGCGCTGGAAAGCCGCAGGCCGCGGCGGCGCTATTACATCACCTTGCCGGCCTATGTCGCGGCGGCGCTGACGCGGGTTCTGCCCGATGCGGCACAAGATTGGATCGTCGCACGGCTCTAGCCTTTTGCCGGCGCCGCGCTAGGGTGACCCGCCTCAGGGAACGAAGGAATGACAACCGTGGAAGATCCGCTTCTCTTCATCGCGCTTCTGGCCTGTCTGGGCGTGGTGGGCATTTTGCTGATGGGCATCAATTCGTTCCGCAAAGGCACCGCCGAGGCGGCGAAACAATCGAACAAATACATGCGCTGGCGATTGATCGCGCAATTCGGCGCCGTGGTGCTGATCATGATCTTCGTCTGGGTGCGCGGACAATCGGGGGGCTGACGTCATGGTGGTACTCAACAAGATCTACACCCGCACAGGCGATGCGGGCGAAACCGCCCTGGGCGACGGCAGCCGGGTGGCCAAACATTCGGCCCGCGTCGCAGCCTATGGCACGGTCGATGAATTGAACGCGATGCTGGGCGTGGCCCGGCTGCACGCAAGCGGTGACATGGCCACGCAGTTGCAGGCGATCCAGAATGATCTGTTCGATCTGGGCGCCGACCTGTGCACGCCCAACATGGAAAAGGATGACGAACGCCCCTATCCGGCGCTGCGCATCATCCCGGCCCAGACCGAACGGCTGGAACAGGAAATCGACGCCATGAACGCCGGCCTTTCGCCGCTGCGCAGCTTCATCTTGCCCGGTGGCTCGGCCCTGTCGGCACATCTGCATGTCTGCCGCACCGTGGCGCGCCGCGCCGAACGCCTGAGCGTGGAACTGGGCACGGTGGAATCGATCAATGCCGAGGGTGTGAAATACCTCAACCGGCTGTCCGATTGGTTCTTCGTGGCCGGCCGCGTTGCCAACAACAACGGCACCGACGACATCTTGTGGGTTCCGGGTGCGAACCGCTGAATGCGGCGTCCGGTCCAGCGGACCGGGCGGCACCCGGAAGGGCGGAGCCCAGGCCCAAAGGGTGGGTGCGAACCGCTGACCGCACCGCGGGCCATCGCGGCCCGTCGATGATCGCGCCAACCCCAAGCAGAATCACCCGGCGTTAGACCGGAGCCGCCAGGCGCTGTATCCCGCTGAATGCCTGCGTTCAGACCATATGTTTTGACGCGTCGCCAAATAATCACCAAAAAAGAACATTCGTTTTCCAATTCGCGCCGATGCAGGTGATTTTTTCTGATCCCTGGCTGGCCGCGAACACCCGCCACATCGGCGCGGGCCTGGCGCGAAAATCAATCTTGTGCGCGGCAGGGTCTGGGAGGGGCGGGGCACGCCCGGCGCCTTGTCTTTGCCGAAAAGCCCGACGACATGGCCGCCATTGCGATCCTGAAACCTGCAAGGAAACGATCATGCACCGTCATCTTACCGCCGCCGTATCGGC
>JBEAQJ010000140.1:0-6758 GCA_041163945.1 Pseudomonadota bacterium | reverse complement strand
GCATCATTGTTCTTCAAGGATCTCAATTCATCCTGGGTCAAGCTGTAGGGATCATCCTCCAGCTTCATCCGCAGGCCCTGATCGTTCCAGACCGAAATGATGATGTTGCGTTCGTCATTTGTCATGACGCTCCTAACGACGAAAAACGCGGCCGTGTTAGGGAGCGGCTCGCCGAAAATCCGACAGTGCCGCAAGCGGCCATCTGACGCCTGCTGTTCGGCAAGACCGCGAAGAACATAATGAAGACACGTGGGAACCGCGATGGGGCGTCCAAGGCCTGTGGCAAGCCTGTGTGACCAATGATTCCGCTGCCACTGGAGGACGCCGGGTATGTTTCGAATGGTATGTCCTATGCGTAGCCCAGAAGAAGCGCCAAGACGTTCGAAAACCCGTACGACATTGATGTCATGGCGACCCCTGAAGGACTCGAACCCTCAACCTGCTGATTAGAAGTCAGCTGCTCTATCCAGTTGAGCTAAGGGGTCGCGCGGGGGTTTGAATAGCTTAGCCATTCGGCTTGGTCCACGCTCAAAGCGCACGGGTCATGAACACGCTCATGGGATCATGGCGATAGCTGCCGAAGGGCGGGCAATAGGCAAAGCCCATCCGCTCGTACAAGCCCCGTGCAGCAGCCGAGGCAGGCAGGCTGCCGGTTTCCAACCACAGCCGCCCGAGCCCGGCGGCACGGGCATGCTCGAGGATCCGCGCGAGGATCTGGCCCCCGGCGCCGTGCCCGCGCATGTCTTGGGCGACATGCATCGATTTCACCTCACCCGCATGGGGGGCGATGCGCTTGTAGCCACCCATTGCAACGACAGGCCCATCGGCACCGAGCCGTCCGGCGAACATCGCCGTGCCTTGGGCGGCCAACGCGGCCCCGTCCTGGTTGTGATTGCTCTCGCCGGGATAATGCGCGGCGCTTTCGGCGGCATGGCGCGCGATCAGCGCCGCCAGCGCGGGGTCATCGGGTGCAATCGGCGCATAGCACAGCGCCACGCTCATGCGCGACGCCGCCGCATCGTCGCCATCACGGCCCCCCTGACGCCCGGGCGCAACTGTCACGCGGGGCGCCTCAATGGGTCCAGGCGTTCCGGCGGTCGGTGGCAAAATTTTCGCCATAGCCGCGCGGGCGGATGTTGGGCTTGCGATCCTTGGGGGCCAGAACGACAGCCTCGATCCCGTGGGTCTTGGCGTATTCCGTGGCGGCGTCCAAGGTTTCAAAATGCAGCCGCACCTGGCTGTTCATGTCCGAAGACGACGTCCAGCCCATCAAGGGGTCGACCTCGCGCGGGGCGGTTGGGGCGAATTCCAGCACCCAGGCGCGGGTCTTGGCCATGCCCGAGGACATGGCGGTCTTGGCGGGCTTGAATATTCGGGCGCGCATCGGTCGGTTGTCCGCAGCTGTTGCATCACCACCTATATGAAAAGGCAACGCGGGCTTGTCTACACCCATGCTGTCGCGGCCTCGCGGCACATGCCCTTCGGTCGGCCGGGTGTGGGAAAAGACGGTTGCCGGTCAATCCCGAGGGAGCGAGGGGTGGGTGGGTGGTCGGAACCGACCGGCAACCGCTTCTGCTGCTTGCCGGTTCAACTTATGATACCTGCCTGTTTTGGGCAACGGAATATTCTCCTTAAAGTTGTAAAAATTGTCTCGATTTCGGAAAGGGCGCATTAACCATGCGCAGGGCGTGACCGAGCGGCGTGACAAGGGTTGAACCCGCGCGCAATCCGATCAATTTCATCCCGAACACGGAGCCGTCGCCATGCACAACAATTCGCCCGAGGACATGCCCGATACCGGTCTTTCGGTCGATCAGCACCGGGCCCGGCCCAAGTTGGAAGGCGGACGGCGCTTTGTCATGCAATCCGATTTTCAACCGGCCGGCGACCAACCCGTGGCCATCGCCGAATTGTCGGGTGGGATCTTGTCGGGCGAACACGACCAGGTGCTGCTGGGTGCGACCGGCACGGGCAAGACCTTCACCATGGCCAAGGTGATCGAACAGACCCAGCGCCCGGCGATCATCCTTGCGCCGAACAAGACGCTGGCGGCCCAGCTTTATGGCGAATTCAAGGGGTTTTTCCCCGACAACGCGGTCGAATACTTCGTCAGCTACTATGACTACTACCAACCCGAAGCCTATGTGGCGCGGTCCGACACCTATATCGAGAAGGAATCCCAGATCAACGAACAGATCGACCGGATGCGTCACGCCGCCACGCGGGCACTGTTGGAACGCGACGACGTGATCATCGTGGCATCGGTGTCGTGCATCTACGGCATCGGCTCGGTGGAAACCTATGGCGCGATGACACAAGACCTGTTCACCGGCCAAAGCTACGACCAGCGCAAGGTCATGGCCGATCTGGTGGCCCAGCAATATCGTCGCAACGACCAAGCCTTTCAGCGCGGCTGTTTCCGGGTGCGCGGCGACAGCCTGGAAATCTGGCCTGCGCATCTGGATGACCGGGCGTGGCGGCTGTCGTTTTTCGGGGAAGAACTGGAAAGCATCACCGAATTCGATCCGCTGACCGGCCACAAGACCGACAGCTTCGACAAGGTCCGCGTCTATGCCAATTCGCACTACGTCACGCCGCGCCCCACGATGCAGCAGGCGATCAAGGGCATCAAGCTGGAGCTGGCGCAGCGGCTGGACCAGCTGATCGGCGAAGGCAAGCTGCTGGAAGCCCAGCGATTGGAGCAACGCACCAATTTCGATCTGGAAATGCTCGAGGCCACGGGCGTGTGCAACGGGATCGAGAATTATTCCCGCTACCTGACAGGGCGCGCGCCGGGTGAGCCCCCGCCGACCTTGTTTGAATACATCCCCGACAATGCCATCGTCTTTGCCGATGAAAGCCATGTCACCGTTCCCCAGATCGGCGGCATGTATCGCGGCGACTATCGGCGGAAATTCACGCTGGCTGAACACGGCTTCCGCTTGCCGTCCTGCATGGACAACCGGCCGCTGAAGTTCGAGGAATGGGATGCGATGCGCCCCCAGTCGATCTTTGTGTCGGCCACGCCCAGCGCCTGGGAACTGGAACAGGCCGGCGGTGTGTTCACCGAACAGGTGATCCGGCCCACCGGGCTTTTGGACCCGGTCGTGGAAATCCGGCCTGTGCACATGCAGGTCGACGATCTGCTTGATGAAATCCGCCGCGTCGCGGCCCGCGACATGCGCGTTCTGGTCACCACCTTGACCAAGCGCATGGCAGAGGATCTGACCGAATACCTGCATGAACAGGGCATCCGGGTGCGCTACATGCATTCCGACATCGACACGATCGAACGCATCGAGATCCTGCGCGATCTGCGGCTCGGGGCCTTCGATGTGCTGATCGGCATCAACCTGTTGCGCGAAGGTCTGGATATTCCCGAATGTGGCCTGGTGGCCATTCTGGATGCCGACAAGGAAGGCTTTCTGCGGTCGGAAACCTCGTTGATCCAGACCATCGGGCGGGCGGCGCGCAATGCCGAAGGCCGGGTGATCATGTATGCCGACCGCATCACCGGCTCGATGGAGCGCGCGTTGCGCGAAACCGATCGCAGGCGCGCCAAGCAGATCGCCCACAACGAAGCGCACGGCATCACGCCGGCCACCGTCAAGAAAAACGTCGAAGACGTGCTGGCCGGGCTTTACAAGGGTGACACCGACATGGCGCGCGTCACCGCCAAGATCGACAAGCCCATGGTCGGCGCCAATCTGGCCGCACATCTGGATGGCCTGCGCGCCCAGATGCGCAAGGCGGCCGAAAACCTCGAATTCGAAGAAGCCGCCCGCCTCAGGGATGAAGTCAAGCGCCTGGAAGCCGTCGAACTGGCCGTGGCCGATGACCCTCTGGCGCGCCAATCGGCCGTGGCCGAGGCCGTGGAAGACGCGGTGAAGATGACCGGCCGTTCGACAGCAGGCCGGCCGGGCCAGCGCGGCGGCAAGGCACGACGGGGGCGCTAGGGCCGGTGGCTGCCCGGTTTTCGGATCCGACCTGCCGGCCCTGGCTTAGCCGCCCGCGCCGCCCGGGACCACGGTCAGGCCAAGGCCCTGCCAGTTCTGCATGCCGCCCCGGTAGTAGCTGATGTTTTCGGCGGGAAAGCCCGCCTCGATCATCCGGCGCGCGGCGGTGGGGGATTGGCCGCACCAGGGGCCGTTGCAGAACAACACCACCTTCTTGATGTCGCCCTCGCAGATCCAACCATCGAAATCCGGCGCACAGCCCAATTCGCCCAGCCGATCGGCGGCCTCGGTATAGGGAACCGACACCGCGCCGGGGATCGTGCCGGCCATGAATTCGGGACGAATGCGCCCGTCGATCACCACCGTGTCGGGGTCTTGCAAGGCGGCGATGACCTCAAGCTCGCCCACGGGCGTGACACCGGGCGCGGGGATCATCGGCTGGATGCAGAAATTCGGACAGGGCCGCGATGTCAGTGTCCAATCATCCCCAAGCCTTGCGGCATTGTCCTGGTTGCGCATGATCTCGACCATGCCCGTGGGCGTGGACACGCGGGCTGACATCATGTCGGGGGTGATCCCCACGGGATCGGCTTGCACCACCAGGGGACAGGCGATCAGACCCAGAACCAATGCCGCTTTTCTCATGGGATCCTCCGAATGATGATGGTGGCCAGCGTCCCTCAGCCGATGGGGTTCGTCAACCTGTGGTTGGGCGCGGGGTTGAAAAACCCGTTTTGCGCGCCATTCTTTGGCCCATGCTGCGCATGATCTTGCCGATCCTGTTGATCCTGTGGCCACTGGCCGCCCCCGCATGGGTGGCCGGGCGTGTCGGCGTGGTCTGCACCCTGACCAACGACGCGGGCGATGTGGTGCTGACCCATGATCCAACGGGGCCGATCTACACGATCACCGTGGCGCATGGCGAAGCCTGGCCCGATGCCGAGATCTTTGGCATCGCGTTTCAGGGCGCTGAGGCGCTGACCATCACCACCGATCGTCATGTCCGGTCCGCCGACGGCCGGGCAATCACCGTGACCGACCGGGGGTTTGGCAATGTTCTGGCGGGGCTTTCGCGCAATCTGACCGCCACCGCCTTTGCCGGCCCGGCCAGTGTGGGCTTTTCTCTGGCGGGTGCAGCCCCCGCGGTGGCGATCTTCGAAACCTGCGATGCCCCGCCGACCGCCTGACGCCCGGGGGCTTATCCCTGCCTGCGAAAGCTCAGGTAATGGGGCACCCGACCTTCGCGCAGCGCCTTTTGTTCGTAGCGCGTGGCGATCCAGTCATCCCATGGACGGTGCAGATCGTCGGGCCCCGCGCGCAGTCGCGTGAAGCCCTGTGGGGGCACTTGCTCCAGGGTCTGGCGCACATAATCGGGAATATCGGTGGCCACCCGGAATTCTGCCCCCGGTTTGAGCACCCGCGCCAAGGGTGCCAGATGGTCGGGCGTGACGAAGCGGCGACGATGGTGGCGGGTTTTTGGCCAAGGGTCAGGGTAGAGCAGAAACGCCCGGGCAATCGCGGCATCGGGCAGCACATCGAACAGGTCGCGCACATCGCCCGGATAGACGCGCAAATTGTCCACCCCTGCCCGCCGGATCTTGCCCAGCAGCATCGCCACGCCGTTGATGTAAGGCTCGCACCCGATGATGCCGATCTGCGGGTTCAGGCGCGCCTGATGCACCATGTGTTCCCCCCCGCCAAACCCGATTTCAAGCCACACCTCGCGCCCGCCAAACAGCGCGGCCAGATCCAGCTTGTGCCGGTCGGGATTGCGTTCCCAATCCACCGCGCCGGGGCTCAGCGCATCGAGATCTTGGTGCAGATAGGTTTCCTGGCTGTCGCGCAGGTGTTTCCCACGGCGTCGGCCATAGAAATTGCGCGGTGGTCGATCAGGATGCTGGGAATCCGGCACGGCGTATCCTCGGGCGGTCATGGGGTCGGGGTCTAGACCTTTGGGGCGGTGGTCTCAATCCCCGCATGGCTTGCGGTCGGCCATATTGTAATTAACTATGGCAATCATTGTGGCGTGAAGGGTCGCACCATGTTCGGACATTCCCTGAAGCTATTCGATCTGTTCGGCTTTTCGATCCGCATCGATGCCAGCTGGTTCGTGATCGCGGCGCTGATCATCTGGAGCCTGTCATCGGGCTATTTCCCACAGGTCGCGCCGGGGCTGTCGCAAGCGACCTATCTGGGGCTGGCGGTGGTGGCGATGCTGGGCTTGTTTGCCAGCCTGATCTTGCATGAGCTGGCCCATTCGCTGGTCGCGCGTCGGGATGGGCTGGGGATCGGGGGGATCACCTTGTTCCTGTTCGGCGGCGTGGCCGAGTTGAAGGATGACCCCAAAAGCCCCGCATCGGAATTTCGGATCGCATTGGCCGGCCCGGCCATGAGCGTCGGCCTGGCCGCCATCTGCGCCATGGCCGCCCAAGGGGCGGCGGCAAGTTTGGGCGTTCTGGGCCCGGTCTTGGGCTATCTGGCGATGATCAACCTGGTGTTGGCGCTTTTCAACCTTTTGCCGGCGTTCCCGTTGGATGGGGGGCGGGTCTTGCGGGCCTGGTTGTGGCATCGCACGGGCAACATGCCGGATGCCACGCGCCGGGCCAGTGCCGTGGGCACGGGGATTGCGCTGGTCTTGATGGGGCTGGGGGTCTTGTCGGCCCTGTCGGGGGGTGGGTTCGGGGGCGTCTGGCTGGCCTTGATCGGGTTTTTCGTGTTGAACGCCAGCCGTGCGGCCTATCAGCAGATCGTGATCCAGAACAGCCTGGAGGGTCGGCGCGTCGTGGAATTGATGACCCCGAA
>JBEAQJ010000139.1:0-12279 GCA_041163945.1 Pseudomonadota bacterium | reverse complement strand
GTGTCGGCCGCGTCACTGGCGCTGCGGGGCGATGGCACGCATTTCATGCCGCTGGATAACTGCATCGAGGCGATGCGCCAGACCGGCCATGACATGTCGATGAAGTACAAGGAAACCAGCCTTGGCGGTCTGGCGGTCAACCTGCCCGAATGTTGAGCGCCGCCCCGCTTAACGCACGGTGTCGCCCGGCAAGAACACCGGGTCGAGCCGCACCACTGCATCGGTCAACGCATTGGCGGCAATCAGCGCGGCGGCACGGCGTCCGATCTCGTGGCGCTGGCTGTCCATCGTGGCGATCCGCATGGGCAGGCCATCGAGCATCTCAAAGCTGTTGAACCCCGCCAGCCCGATCCGGCCCGGCACATCCAGCCCCTGCTCCAGGCAATACAAAAGCCCCCCGGCGGCATTGATGTCGCTGTTGAAATACAGGAAATCCAACTCGGGGCTGCGCGTCAGGATCTCGGCGGTCATGGCGCGTCCCGTGCCGAAACCCGAAGCGCCGGCATAAAGGCACAGATCGCTCAGGCCCAACCCGGCCTCGGCCAGCCCCGCCTCAAGTCCCTGACGGCGCTTTTGCGCCCTGTGATCCTTGATCGAGGATGACCCGCAATAGCCGATCCGGCGATAGCCCCGCGCCACGATTTCGCGCGCCATTTGCCGGCCGGCGTCCAGATGGCTGATGCCGACACAGGCCGCCACCGGCGTGCCGTCGACATCCATGACCTCGACCACGGGGATGGCGGCATTGGCCAGCATCGCGCGGGCCGCATCGCTGTGTTCCAGCCCGGCCACGATCAACCCCGATGGCCGCCAGCTGAGCATTTCATAGATGACCTTTTCCTCCAGCTCCGGCGCGTATTGCGAGATGCCGATAACCGGTTGCAGCGGCGTTTCCGCCAGCACCGCGCCGATGCCCGCCAGAACATCGGGGAAAACCATGTTCGACAGTGACGGGATGATCACCCCCACCAGATTGACCCGGTTCGACGCCAAGGCGCCCGCGATCTTGTTGGGCACGTAGCCAAGCCTGCGCGCCGCCGAAAACACCCGCTCGCGCGTCTGGGCCGAGACATCGCCACGCTGGCGCAAGACCCGGCTGACCGTCATTTCCGACACGCCCGCGGCCTCGGCCACGTCGCGCAGCGTCATCTGGGGCTTGCCGTCATAGGGGTTGCGTCCGCGCAAAGGGCCGATCCTGCGATGGGGCGGGCTGTCAAGACCTTGATAGGTCGCCCGGCCCGCGGCTGCAAGCGGCCTGCACAGTTCCGGGTTGCCCGTCCGCTGCGAATATCCGACAACATTCCCCGTCGGCCCCGTGGCTCAAATGGATAGAGCAATCCCCTCCTAAGGGATAGGTTACAGGTTCGAATCCTGTCGGGGTCACCATGGTCCTTGGTCGGTCGCCACACCCCGCTCGGCGTGATGCGCCTGTGTTGATCGGGCAATGCGCCGGTTTTGTCCGGGCGAACAGGCCACCGTCAGACAAAGACCGTTTGTAGCAAGTGCCGATAATCGTCGCCTGTCAGCGGGGCTGGGTTCGTTGGATGGCTGTGGTCGGCCAAGGCGCCTTGGATGACACCGTCGAATTGATCTTCCCGCAGGCCCAAGGTCTTGAGGCCAACGGGCAGGCCCAGGCGATGGTTGAGCGCCTCGAGCGCATCCGCCAGCCCACCCGCCGCAAGATCCAGGGTCTTTTCGATCCGTGCGAATTTTTCCGGGGCCGCGGGGCGGTTCATGCGCATCACGGGGGGCATCAAGATGGCGTTGAGCGTGCCGTGATGCAGGTTGGGGGTCTTGAGCGCACCCAAGGCGTGCGACAGCGCATGCACCGCGCCCAGCCCTTTTTGAAAGGTCAATCCACCCTGCAAGGACCCCATCATCAGGGCATGCCGCGCGGCCAGGTTCGTGCCGTCCTCGTAGGCGGGGATCACGTTCGACCAGATCCGCGCGGCCCCATCCAGCGCGATCGCTTCCGCCGGGGGATTGTCGCGCGGTGAAAGATAGGTTTCCAGACAATGCGACAGGGCATCAAGCGCTGTGGCCGCTGTCAGCGCGCGGGGCATCCCCAGCGTCAATTCGGGGTCGCAGATGGCCGCTTTCGGAATCAGGAAGGGGCTGACAAGGCCCAGTTTCCGACCATCGGCCAAGGTGATCAGCGCTGCGCGCCCCACCTCGGATCCGGTGCCGGCGGTGGTCGGGATCGCGATCACGGGTGCGACGGCTTGGGTGATGCGCGACAGCCCCCCTTCGATCAGGGCAAAGCGCGCCAAGGGCCCGTCATGGGTTGCTGCCAGCCCCACCGCCTTGGCCAGATCGATCGGTGAGCCGCCCCCCAGCGCCACGATGCCATTGCATCCCGATGCGAGGTAAAGGTCCACGGCCTGCCACGCCGCTTCTTCGGTTGGGTTCGACGGCACATCGAAAAAGCAGGGCGTATCCTTGGGCAGATAGGGCCGCACCCGATCCACAAGGCCTGCGGCCAGAACCCCGTGGTCTGATACCAGCAAGGGGCGCGTGATGGCCAGCCGTTCCAGCCGTGCGCCGAGCTCGGCCACGGCGCCGGCCGCAAATTCGATGTCCGTCAGATAGGTGATGACACTCATGGGGTTTTGTTCCGTCTGATCTTGCTTGGCGTGTCAGGTTGCCCGCGCAGTATTCGCGCGGGCGTGGCTTGTGTAAACGGCGGCATCACCCGTCTGGGTCGGGTCGGGGGGTCATGACCCGGCCGGGGCCACGATGGCCCACAAAAACCGCAAACAGGCCGCCAGCAGGAACAGGCCAAACGCCAGTTCAAGATGCCGGGGTGACAGCCGATGCGCCAGCTTCACCCCAAAACGGGTGGTCCACAGCGATGTCGGCACCGTCAGCGCAAAGGTGGCAAGCGACACGAACCCGATGGCATCGGCCGGCAGGTCGGGCCGACCGAACCCCGCGGCCATGTATCCGATCGTGCCGGGTACGGCGATCAAGATCCCCACACCCGCCGATGTCGATACGGCCCGGTGAATGGGAACATTGTGCAAGGTCAGGATCAGGTTCGACACGGCGCCCCCGCCAATCCCCATCAGCGCCGAAACCAGGCCCACGCCCGCGCCATAAGCGCTGAGCGCGACCTTGCCGGGCAGCGTGTCGCGCAACCGCCAACCAGCCCCCCCGCTCAAGAGCTTGGCGGAATTGATCGCAGCCACGACAACGAAGGCCATCTGGAACACATCGGGTGTCGCCACGCGGGCGATCAAGGCGCCGAAGATCACGCCGATCAGCACCGGAACGGCCCATAGCCGCAGCAAATCCATATCGACCGTTCCGCGCAGGTAATGCCGGCGCGAGGATTGGATCGAGGTCGGGATGATCACCGCAAGCGAGGTGCCCACCGCCATCGGCATCGCCAACTCGGGCGCATGGCCGAGCGTCTGGAAGACCTCGTAGAACACCGGCACCGAGATCGCCCCGCCCCCGATACCGAACAGCCCGGCCAGAACGCCGATCAGCGCCCCGGCCAAGCCCAGCGCCGCGATCAGGGGCAAAAGCGTTCCGGCGTCCAGCAGTTCGGTCATGCCCCGGCCGTCAACCGGGTCAGGCTGGCGCCATCGAAGCCGCCCAGACCGGCATCCAGCGCGGCCTGCAAGCGGGGCGCAGTGGCTTGGGCCACGGGCAGGGCGGCGTCTTCGGCCCCCGCCAAGCGCAGGGCCAGCTGCAGATCCTTCATCAACCCCGCGATGTCGAAGGTGCCCGGTTGGTCGGTTCCATTCAGCGTGTCGATCACAACCTGTGCCCGGTTCTTCAGAACGGTCGGTCCGGCGGAACTGTCGGCGATCAGGCTGATGGCCAGCTCGTGCGACACCCCGGCCCCGCGCAAAAGCGCCAGCGCCTCGCCCAGTGTCTGCCAATAGATTGCCAGCGGCAGGTTCACCGCCAGCTTCATCCGCGCGGCCGCACCAGGACTGCCCAGATGTTCCACACGGCGGCACAGCGCCTCAAGCACCGGTTTGGCCCGCGCGAAAGCCTCTGGCGTGCCGCCGGCCAATCCCAACAGCTGCCCCTTGAGGGCCGGGGCCACGGTGCCGCCGACCGGGCAATGCACAAAGGCCGCGCCGGCGGCCATGGCCGATTGGCCCAAGTCTTCGGCCGCGTCGGGCAGCAGGGTGGACATGTCGATGACCAGCCGGCCCGCCAGGCCCGCGTCCGCCAGCGCCGCCAGCACCGCGGCTGACGCCGTGGCGTCGGTCAGCGACATCACGATCGTGTCGCAGTCAGCCAGCCCCGCCAGATCGCAGGCGACCGCCCCCGCGGCAACGGCGCCCGCGGTGCGTTCGGGGCTGCGGTTCCAGACGCGGACGGCATGCCCCGTCTCGATCAGGCGGCGGGCAAAGGCCGTGCCCATCCGGCCGGTTCCTGCAATGCCTATCGATGTGCTCATGCGCGATCTCCCTGTTTGAGGCCAAGAATGGCCAACGTGGTTTCGCCCTGCCGCAGACGATCCATGATGATCGTTTCGCGCGCCGCGCGCGCTTGTGCGGCCGCCAGCGCGGCGGGCAGGTCAGCCGGGTCGATGGCCACGATGGCGTCGGCATCGGCCAGCACGACGTCGCCGTTGGCCACCGGCGCACCGCCGATGTGGATCGTGCCCCCGATCTGGCCCGGATCCTGTTTCACCGTGCCGCGAATGTTGCGCCCGCGTGCAAAGACGGGAAATCCAAGGGTGCTGATCTGCACACTGTCGCGGATGGCGCCGTCAATCACCATGCCGGCCAACCCGCGCATCTGGCAGGCCAGCGCCATGATTTCACCAAAGGGGCCGCTTTCCAGGCTGCCCCCGTAATCAACGACCAGCACATCGCCGGGCCGCGCCGCGGCGATGGCCAGATGCAGCGCCAGATTGTCGCCCGGCTGGCAGCGCACCGTCAACGCCGGCCCTGCCACGGTCATGCCGGGCGCAATCGGATGCAGCGGTGCCGCGATCAGCCGCGTGGACGGCCACGCTTCGATCAGCGTGGCCGTGCCCAGCGCCAGTAGCGTGGCCGAGGCCGTCACGCCGCCGGTGCCCCGATGCGCACCTGCATGGGCTCCAGACCATCGACATGGCAATCCAGCACATCGCCGGTCACGACAGCCCCCACGCCGGCGGGTGTGCCGGTCATGATGATGTCGCCGGCCATCAGGCAATACTGTTCCGACAGCTTGGCGATGATTTCGTCGATCTTCCAGATCATGAGCGAGATATCGGCATCTTGCTTGACCTGGCCGTTGACCGAAAAGCGCACATGGCCGGTGTGCAGGATGCCGCAGTCTTCGACGCGGGTGATCGGGCCGACCGGGGCGGATTGATCGAAACCTTTTGTCACTTCCCACGGCAGCCCCTTGGCGAGGGCCGTGGCCTGATGGTCGCGCCGCGTCATGTCGAGACCCACGGCATACCCGAAGATATGGCTTTCGGCCTGCGCTTGCGGGATGTTGTAGCCGCCCGATTTCAGCGCCACGACCAGCTCACACTCATAGTGAAAATTGTTGGTAAAGACCGGATACGGGATCTCGCCGCCGTTTTTCACGATGGCATCGGTGGGTTTCATGAAGATGACCGGCGGATCGCGTTCATCGGCGTTCATCTCGATGATGTGGGCGACATAGTTCTTGCCGATGCAATAGATGCGCCGAACCGGAAACTTGGCGTCGCTGCCGACAATGTCGAGATGCGCGGCGGGCGCAGGGGGAAAGGCAAAGGTCGCCATGGCGTTCTCCATTCAGGCAAGGCCCACGCCGGTTGGCGCGAGTCGGGTTCGCAACACGATTTACCCGTTCAGACCTCAGATCAAGATACGATGGCTCATTTTTTCGCAACAAATATATTTTTTTGATTCTTGCGTCGAATCGTATAGCGTTCGGCGCAGGGGCATCCTTACGCCGGACATTGGGCATGCCACCTAGGGACAATCGGGAGGAGACAACACAATGACACATACCACCAAACTCAGCCGCCGCAGCTTTGGCCTTCTGGCCGCGGGCGGGGCTGCAACATTTGCTCTGGGCACCCCGTCGCTGCTGCGCGCGCAGACGGCCGTGACCTTTGCGGTGCCGAACCCTTCGGCGCTGACATGGCTTCCCTACTGGGTTGCCGTCGGCGAAGGCTATTTTGCCGATGAAGGTCTGGATCTGCGTCTGGAAGCCGTCGATGGATCGTCGTCGGTGCTGCAGGCGATGTCGGCAGGACAGGCGCATATCGGCGCACCCGGGCCTGGCCCGACGCTTGGCGCGCGCGCGCGCGGCGTGGATGTGAAGTTCTTGTTCAACCTGTATCCGAAATCGGTCTTCGGTCTGCTGGTCAAGGCCGACAGCCCGGCGCAAACACCCGCCGATCTGAAGGGGACGGTGATCGGGGTCGGAACGGCCGACGGCGCGGAAGTGTCGTTTACCAAGGCGATCATGACCGATCTGGGCCTGTCGGAAGGTGCCGATTTCACCTTCCTGCCGGTGGGCGACGGCGGCACGGCGGCGGTTGCTTTCCTGCGCGATGATGTCGGCTCTTACGCGGGTGCCGTGTCGGATGCGGCCATCTTGGCGGCGCGCGGCCTGCAACTGCGCGAAATCACCCCCGAGCCTTATCTTGCCTTCTTTGGCAACGGCATCGCCATGCTGGAAAGCCAGATGGCCGCCATGCCCGAGCTGGCGCCGAAATTCGGCAAGGCCCTGGTGCGCGGCCTGCGCTTCGTTGCCGATCCGGCGAACAAGGAAAAGGCGCTGGCCCATTGTGCCGCCGGCAACCCCGGCGAAGGCGAACAAGATTACGCGCCCTCGCTGTTTGATGGCGTGCTCAACCGCATGACCCCGACCGAAGCCTACATCGGCCAAGGGCATGGCTACCAGCCGCCCGAGCATTGGCAGAAGATCCATGACAGCGCTGTCGCCTCCGGCGCGTTGTCGGCACCGCTGCCTGACCTGTCGGCCGTTTACACGAACGAATTCGTGGCAGGTTGGAACGCCTGATGACAATGGAAAGGGATCTTTCCATGACCGCCAAACCGGCCGCGCATGCGCGGCCGGTTTATCAGATCAGCCGGCTGTCCAAGACCTATGCGCGCAACAGTCTGACGGCGCTGACGGATGTGAAACTGACCCTTCACAAGGGCGAATTCGTATCGGTCGTCGGCTCATCGGGATGTGGAAAGTCGACGCTGCTGAAAATCATGGCGGGGCTGTTGCCGCCGACCACGGGCCGGGTCGTTCTGGAAGGCCGCCCCGTGACCGGCCCGCGCGACGACATCGGGATGATGTTCCAGCAGGCAACGCTGCTGCCGTGGAAAACCACCCTTCAGAACGTCCTGTTGCCCATCGAGATGCGCAATGGCCGCGCGGCGGCCAAGGCGGCTGTTCCGCGCGCGCTCGATCTTTTGCAGCTGGTTGGGCTTGGCGATTTTGCCCATGTCTACCCCGGCGAGCTGTCGGGCGGCATGGCGCAGCGCGCGTCGATCTGCCGGATGCTGATTTCGAACCCGGCCGTCTTGCTGCTGGATGAACCCTTCAGCGCGCTCGACGAGCTGACGCGCGATTTCATGAACATGGAATTGCAGCGCATCTGTGCCGAGCAACAGGCCACCGCCTTTCTGGTGACCCATTCCCTGGCCGAGGCCGTGATCTTGTCGGATCGCATCCTTGTGATGAAACCGCGCCCCGGCCGCATCGTCGAAGAGATCGTCATCGACCTGCCGCGTCCGCGCCAGTTGGAAATGGTCAACACCCCCCGCTTTGGCGAAATCGTGGCCCATATTCGCGATCTTCTGGGCAAGGAGGCTTTCCAGTGACCCTGAACCCGAACCTGAACGACGAGTCCGACGACGATACCCCGTGGGTGGAACATGTCGCCCTGATCGACAGCATCCCGCGCTGGGTCGCGATGCTGGGGCTGGCGGTGGTGGTGATCGGGATCTGGGATCTGGCCACCGCCCGGATGGCGTGGGTGTCGCCCATCATCCTGCCGTCACCGGGGGAAACGGTGAAGGATCTGATCGTTGTGGGCAAGAACCTGCTTGCCGGCGAGCATATGCTGACCGCCTTGTGGACCACGACGCGCACCGTGTTGTGGGCGTTTCTGATCGCCATGGGCATCGGTTTCTCGCTGGGCATCTTGGTGGGCGAAACAAAATTCGGCGAACGTGCCGTGATGCCCTACCTCGTGGCGATCGACACCATGCCCAAGGTTGCCTTTGCCCCGCTGTTCATCGCGTGGCTGGGTTTTGACATCGCCTCAAAGGTGGCGCTTGCCGCCTTCATCGCGACCTTTCCGATCGTGGTGTCGACGGCGGCCGGGCTGTATGCGGCGTCGGAAAACGAACGCATGCTGTTCAAATCCATCGGTGCCAGCCGCCTGCAAATCCTGATCCGTCTCAAGCTGCCGACCGGGCTTCCGTATATCTTCACCGGGCTCAAGATCGCATCTGTGGGCGTGATGGCTGGGGCGATCACCGGCGAGTTTCTGGGCGGCGGCAAGGGCTTTGGCGCCCTGATCCGGGAATCGGCCAGCATGCTCGACACACCGCGCGTGTTTTCGCTGATCTTGTATCTCAGCCTTCTGGGATTGGCCCTTTTCTTCTTTGTAAGCTTCGTGGAAAAGCGGCTCGTGTTCTGGAACAAGGCAGATCGGCCGGGTGGAGTGGGCTGAGGATGAATGCCTCCGACAAGGCTTTGACCGACACGAAAAATCTGTCGGAACAAGCACATGACCGGATCCGCCGCGATATCCTGAATGGGGAATGGTTCCCGGGTGAAAAGCTGCAGATCGAGGCCGTGTCGGAACGCTACGGCATTGGCATGGCCCCGGTGCGCGAGGCGCTGAACCGGTTGTCTTCGGAAGGGTTGGTCGAACGCAAAAGCCAGCGCGGCTTCTTCGTTGCAACGATTTCGATGGAGGCGCTGGAAGAGCTGGTTAAAACGCGGATCTGGCTCGAAACGCTGGCCTTGCGGGAATCGATCCTCAGGGGCGACGAGGCGTGGGAAGAACAGCTGGTCTTGTCATACCACCGCCTTGCGCGCACCCATCGCCGCATGCCGGCCGATGCCGGGCGCGAACTGTCCGAGGAATGGGAACTGCGCCACAAGGAATTCCACATGCTGCTGCTGGACGGGTGCGGGTCCAGCTGGCTGTTGGGATTTTGCTCGACCATGATGGATCAGGCGGTGCGCTATCGCAGCTTGTCGATGAATGTGCATCCCAGCCTTCAGCGCCGCGAAGGGGCATCCGCCGAGCACGAGGCGCTTTTGCGCGCCGCCATCGAGCGCGACGCCGATCTGGCCTGCCGGCTGCTGGTCGAACACTACACCATGACGCTGGAAGGCCTGCGCGACGTCATCGGCCCCAACCCGGCCTAAAGCGGCCCGCCCCAAAGCTGTGGCGGCAGACCTTGCCGGATCTTGCCAAGAAGACTGGTGCCGATGAAGGGCTGAAAGGCCTAATACCGGAACCAACTGCCCTGCTCGGCCTCTGATTTCTTCATGTTTTCAACGTGGCCTGCATTGGTGGTTGGGGTCAATACGGCACGTGAACCACTACGATTTCCACTACGCTCGACAGGCAGGGCTGACATTACTGGTCGGGTCATGCCGCTGCTCTCCTGCATGGCGTCCCTGCAGGCCTTTCCCTGCCAGAACCCGCCCGGCCATGTACCCAGCCGAGATGGGTCCTGCTGTAGACTGATAGGGCCGTGGAATGGCCTACTGATGCCCATCTCATGCCCTGATCGTCCTGCCGCCCTACCGATAGCATGGCCCTGTAGCAGCCTGTCAGAACTCCTCAGACATACCCCCGGGGGCAAGTGCCATGGGGGGTGGTAGGGATATCGTCTATGGCCCTGACCCGAGATGTGGGTTTTAGGACCGTCAACTGCTGTGGTCCTGCCTTGCCGGGGTATCCCGAAGATTTGACGGTTTTGGTCGTAGGGGTGGGAGGTCTGCCCTGTACATCTTGGCGGCTGAACATGGCCGGATGGGACCATGGCAGGGATGGTGTGGCATGGGGGTCTTGATGGCGGGGGGATATAGGATCCCCACACGGGCTTATTGGGTAAATCTCCTATAGAGAACCTATAGCACTTTTACCCATTAGGGGCTGGGGTAATCATGCCCCCCCCCGCCATTGTCTTCCTCATCCCCTGCATCCTCAAGGTCTTCCTTCGACACCTGCACGGCGATGCCAGAATGCAGGAAGTCCACGGTCAGGTCTTCAACCTCGCCCCAACCTGATCCTGGGATGTCGGGGTGGCCTTCAACCAGCAGCCTCTGGATGTCTTCAGGCCTTGGCACCTTGCCCACCATGGCGATGCCATCGCTGTTCATCTGCTGACCCAAGAAGAGATGCTGGTGATCGGTCTTGCGTTCTTCCCCAGTACGGAAGCTGGCCACAACCATTATCCTACGTCACTGGATTGGCATGGCCTGCATCGCAGTCTCGGCGTTCATCAGCATCGAGGAACGGATGAGGTTCTTGGCTGTGTCTTTGTTGGTAGCCACATCAGGCCGTCGGCGGGGTTGCCGTGGTCTCACTCTGCCCCATCCCGCGGCAAAAGCTCGGTCGCGGCAGTTTAGGGCCGTCACTCAGCTCCTCCAACGAGAGTTACCGATTTCCTGTTCTCTAGGCGACGCCAATAGCTTCTTTGCTCGCCATCAATGCGTTTACGATGATCTGTTGCTCGTGATGGGAGCCGGGTGAACCCACTTCAACATGGCGGCAAGAGGGCGACGTATCTATGGCAGAACTGTCAACCAAGCGTCCTCAACTAGATGGACTACGCGCTTTGGCGATGATCGGGGTGCTGTATGTGCATTTCTGGGATGCTACGCCGGTCACTGAACATGTGCGGGTCACGCTATTTCTGGTGGTCTCTGGATTTTTGATCACTCATATTTTGATAACCGCCAAGGAACGCGGGGGCAGCATCGTCGTACGCAATTTCTACATTAGGCGGTCGTTGCGGCTGTTTCCGGCCTTGATCATTTGCTTTGCAGTAGCGTGGGCATTTGACGCGGACGGTTTTCGTCTCAGTGCTATTTGGCACTTACTGTCCGCTTCAAACATTTATTTCGCGATCCACGAACAGATCAAGCCTTGGGTGGTAGGGCATTTGTGGAGCCTGAATTTGCTGGAACAGTTCTATTTTTTGTGGCCCTTAGTAATTTTGTATTTCGGAATAAAAACAATTTATGTCTTGGTGCTTATTGGCCTCTCTGCCTTGATATTTTTTCATGCAAATGCGAATGAAATTGGGATAAATGGTTGGTGGTTATTCTTGTTATTGTCGTTCGATCCAATCCTGACAGGAGTCTTAGTTTATCTGTTACAACGTCAAAAAGCTGTGCTTGAAGTAATGACAAGCCGTCTTGCAATTGTTTTAGCTCTGGCAGTGTTGGCGTCGCCATTTTTTCTGTGGGATGCGTTTGGCCACTCGAACAGTTACCGCATCTTTTCTCAAGCAGCATTGGGTATAATTGTTGTAGGAGCTTTCAAGGGCTATCGTGGTCCGATTGGGTGGCTACTACAATCACCCCCTGCAAAGTTTGTCGCAACTATTTCCTACGGGGTGTACGTTTATCATCTTTTGGCTTGGTATTTGGTAGTCCAATTTTATCCGGGACTCTTCGCAAAAGGCCCCCTGACCTTTTTCGTTCTGAGTGCTTTGACAATCGGCTTTGCTACGGTGTCTTGGTACTTGATAGAAGAGCCGGTTAGTAGACTCAAAAAGGCATTCCCGGTACGCAGCACCCGTTCGCAAGCTACTGTAGCTTCTCAGCTGGCCTAAGGTTGAACCACATCTTCTGGGAAGCCAAGGAAGGCCATGTGATCGCTATGGATTCGTGCGAAGGGTTCATGGATGCAGTTTTACTCAGGCATATGGAATGGCTTAGGCTCACTGAAAGCGGCACCTCAGGGCATCTGATGACCCCTATCCTGTGTCACCTGATCGACGAGAACGGTAACTCTGTGATAGGTATCAGGCGAGAAGACCTGTTTGATGCCTTGGAGCAAGCCGCTGAGGATATTCCTGATGCTCTGGTCGGGGTCTATGCATTTTGGCAATGTACGCGGAACAGTTAAACGCCAATCCGGCAAGACCGATTTGATGGCCAGTTGAGGCTAGTGGTTCGGTCAACGCAGTGCCATAGCTACAGTGACCTCTTTCCCCCGATGCCCGCACGATCATCGAGTTGGGACCCAAATAGTTCAGGATCGCCTACCTCCATCATCAGACCATCGACATCAACGATCTTGACATGATTGTGTCTGACGATTTCGAT
>JBEAQJ010000138.1:0-7073 GCA_041163945.1 Pseudomonadota bacterium | reverse complement strand
GTCAGTTGGAATAGCGATCAACCAGGATGGTCAGCGGCGCACTGGAATGGACATATTGGCGATTCATGACGTGTCCCCCAGCCATCTTGATAGTTTGATCCCGGCGTTTGCACATTTGCCTGCTGAAACGCGAGAACAATTGGCGATTGACGCCATGTACAAAACCTATGTGGAACGTCAGGCGCGTGATGCCGCCGGTTTGGCGCGCGACGAGGCGCAGCCGATCCCGGAACACTTTGACTACGCGTCAATCGGCGGCCTTTCCAACGAATTGAAGGGCAAGCTGGAGCGCACCCGGCCACGAAGCCTGGGACAGGCAGGTCGCATTGACGGAATGACGCCGGCGGCCTTGGCGCTGATCCTGTCACGCATCCGGCAAAATGAACGACGCACGGCATGAGCGATGATGCCAGCAAGGCGCAGCTTTCGGGGCGCGTTTCACGTGAAACATTCGAACGGCTTGAACGATACGCCGATCTTCTGACGCGTTGGCAAAAAACGATAAATCTGGTCGCTCCATCGACGTTGAACGCGATATGGACGCGCCATATGCTCGATTCCGCGCAGCTCATGGATCATGTTCCCGTGACCGCCAAAAGCTGGCTTGATCTTGGCAGCGGCGGTGGATTTCCCGGTTTGGTTTGTGCAGTCATGGCCGCGGAAACCCACCCCGATTTATCCATCACTCTGGTCGAGGCAGACTTGCGAAAGGCGGCATTTCTCCGGGAGGTGGCCCGTCAGATGGGCATATCCGTGGGCATCATGAGCCGGCGCATCGAAGATCTACCGCCCCAAAAAGCCGATATTGTCTCGGCCCGCGCTCTTGCACCCTTGGTCAGTTTGTGCCGCTATACTGCTCCACACTTGGCGGAACACGGGATCTGTCTGTTTCAAAAAGGCGTGCGCTATCAAGATGAACTGGAAACAGCGCAATCCGATTGGCACATGACCTGTCAAATTCACACCAGCATCACCGACCCTGACGCCGTGTTGTTGAAGATTGAAGGCTTGCGCCATGCCTGAACACACACGCCCGCGGATTCTTGCCATTACCAATCAAAAAGGCGGTGTCGGAAAAACCACCACGGCCATAAATCTTGGTGCCGCGTTGGTGGCGTTGGGCCAGCGCATCCTCATCGTCGACCTTGATCCGCAGGGCAATGCATCAACGGGCCTTGGTTTGGCGCTGCGTGATCGCAAGATCACGACCTATGAGCTGATGCATGAAGGCGCGACGCTTGCATCCGTGATACACAAGACCGGCACCGCGGGCTTGGATCTTGCCCCCGCAACGACCGATCTAAGCTCTACGGATGTTGCTCTGGGCGATCACGAGAACCGAATATTTCTTTTGAAAGAAGCACTTAACACCGATGCCCTTGCTGCCTACGATCACGTTTTGATCGACAGCCCGCCATCACTCAGCCTGTTGACCGTCAATGCCTTGGTCGCCAGCGATGCCGTTCTTGTGCCCCTTCAAGCCGAATTTTTCGCCCTCGAAGGTTTGTCACAATTGATGCTCACCATTCGTGAGATCCGCGAAACCGCCAATCCCAAGCTGCGTATCGAAGGCATCGTGTTGACGATGTTCGACCAGCGCAACAATCTCAGCTTGCAGGTCGAAGCCGACGCGCGTGCCACCTTGGGTGCCCTTGTTTTCGATACCCGCATTCCGCGCAACGTTCGATTGGGCGAAGCGCCGTCGTTTGGCATGCCGGCATTGGCCTATGACCCCACATCAAAGGGAAGCCAAGCGTATCAAGATCTGGCGGCCGAACTTCTCTCGCGTCGCGCCACCCGAAAGGAGATCGCCTGATGGTCAAGAAACGCGAACGTACTGGTCTTGGCCGGGGCCTTTCCGCTTTGATGGCCGATATCGATCCCGCGTCGGCCACGACCACGTCGGGCGATTTCGAGACGCAAGCGCCGCGTGCGCAACGTCGTGTTCCCATTGACCGAATTCACCCAAACCCCGACCAGCCCCGTCGGCGCTTTGCACAGGCTGCACTGGATGAACTTGCCGCATCCATTCGCGAAAAGGGCGTGATCCAACCCCTGATCGTGCGGCCCGACCCGCATCGCCCAGATGCGTTTCAAATTGTGGCCGGTGAACGCCGTTGGCGGGCGGCGCAATTGGTGCAATTGCACGAACTGCCGGTCGTGATCCGCGATTTCGATGATGTCGAGGTCCTGGAAATCGCCATCATCGAAAACGTGCAGCGCGCCGATCTGAATGCCATGGAAGAAGCGTATGGTTATCGGCAGCTGGTCGATCGCTTCGGCCACACCCAGGAAAAATTGGCGCAAGCGCTGGGGAAAAGCCGTAGCCATATCGCCAACATGATGCGCCTCTTGGCGCTTCCCGAGGATCTCCAGGAACTTGTTCGCGGTGGTCAGTTAAGCGCAGGGCACGCGCGTGCTTTGTTGACTGCCGAAGATCCCGCTGGTCTCGCGCGCAAGGCCGTGGCCAACGGTTGGTCGGTGCGAGAGCTTGAAAAACAGGCCAAACCCACCCGATCCAAAGCATCCCGTCGCCCCACCGCTGGCGCACGCAAAGATGCCGATACCGCCGCGCTTGAACGGGATCTGAGTGCTGCCATCGGCATGCCGGTCAGCATCGAATATGATCCCAACTCTGGCGAAGGAAAAATATCTATCAAATACAAAGACTTACAGGCGCTTGACGACATCATCCGCCTGTTGGGCGGCGGTTGAGCATCAATTCGATAGCAATTCGCGCAGGACGGCGTTCAGCAAGCGTCGCCCAACTGTCGTCGTACAAATGCGCTCTGACGTCACGGTGATCAGTTCGTGGCCTTGGAGATGGTTCAGGGTTTCTTGGGAAAAATCCGAACCATTCAAGCGGCGATAGCGCGCTCGGTCCATACCTTCGGCCAACCGCAACGCCATCATCGCATATTCTTCGGCATGTTCTCGCGCAGATAGGGCGGTTCGCAACGTTTCACCGCTGCCTTTTTGTGCGACGGCATCCAGCCACAGGCTTGGCGAAAGCGCAGTCTCGGTCGCATAGCGCACGCCTTGGATGGTTAACCGACCATGTGCGCCCGGTCCGATACCGGCATAATCTCCACCACGCCAATAGATCAGATTGTGGCGCGATTGTGCCATATCGTGGGCGTGGTTCGAGACCTCATACCCCGGCAGGCCATGGCCCGCGCACATATCCTGCGTCAGATCATAGAACGCGGCACCCATATCGTCGTCGACCAGACCAGGAAGGCGCCCGCGCGCGTGCCGATCGCCAAAAGCCGTGCCGGGTTCAATCGTCAACTGATACAGCGACAGGTGATCGGCGGCCAAGGTCAGGGCCTCGCCCAGTTCCTGCCGCCAATCGTCCAAGGTCTGGAATTGCCGCGCATAGATCAAATCAAAGCTCACCCGCGGGAACACCGCGCGCGCCAACTGATACGCCGATCGGCCTTCCTGGGCGGAATGCAGCCGACCCAACCGCTTCAGATCGGCGTCGCGCAAAGACTGCAGCCCGATGGACACCCGATTGACCCCCGCATCCCGAAAGGCGCGAAACCGGTCAGCCTCGGACGACGTGGGGTTGGCCTCTAGCGTGATTTCCAAGTCATTCGCCGTCGTCCAATGCGTCTTGGCCGCCGCGATGATCTGGCCGACCGTATCGGGGGGCATCAACGAGGGCGTGCCGCCCCCGAAAAAGATGCTGGTCAACCGGCGCCCGGGAACTTCGCCGGAAATGCGTGTTATTTCGCTAAGATACGCGTCCAACCAGCGGGCTTGGTCGACACTGGCCGTGACATGGCTGTTGAAATCGCAATAGGGGCATTTCGCTTGGCAGAACGGCCAGTGAACATAAAGCCCGAAGCCCGCGCTTTCCCAATCTTCAGCCACCAAAAACCTGCTTTAACTTTTCCACCGCCTTTGCGCGGTGGCTGATGCGGTTCTTTTCCCAGCGATCCATTTCGCCAAAGGTCAGATCGTGCCCATCGGGCTGAAAGATCGGGTCATAGCCGTGGCCCTGGGCGCCGCGCATGGGCCAGACAATTTGGCCTTCCATCTTTCCTTCGAACACCTCGTCATGGCCGTCGGGCCAGGCCAGAACCAAGGTGCAGCAGAACCGCGCGCGCCGGGGATAGGGCGCAGCACATTCTTCTAGAAGATTGTGCGTTTTCTCCATCGCCATCTGAAAATCACGCCCGCTCGGCGTTTCCGCCCAATCGGCGGTGTAGACGCCGGGTGCGCCGCCCAGCGCGTCGATCTCGATCCCGCTGTCATCGGATAGCGCGGGCAGGCCGGTTGCCTTCATGGCAGCATGGGCCTTGATCCGGGCGTTTTCGACGAAACTTGTGCCTGTCTCCTCGGGTTCGGGCAGGCCATGATCAGCGGCCGAACTGACACGCACACCAAAGGGCGCCAGAAGGGCGGCCATTTCTTCAAGCTTGCCGCGATTGTGCGTCGCGATCAGCAGGTGATCGCCGGTAAAGGACCGCATCAGCCGATGGCCGCCTTTTGCGCAGCCACCAGTGCGGCCGTTCCCTTTTCGGCCAAGCGGAACAGTTCTTCGAACTGGGCGCGCGAAAAGGCGGCGCCCTCGGCGCTGGCTTGCACCTCGACCAGGGCACCCGCCCCGGTCATCACGAAATTGCTGTCGGTGCCCGCCTCGCTGTCTTCCAGGTAATCCAGATCCAGCACCGCCTGGCCGGCATAGATGCCGCACGACACCGCCGCAATGTGATCGGTGATCGGGTTTGTCGTAATGGCGCCGGCCTTCATCAGCTTGTCCACCGCCAGTCGCAGCGCCACCCAACCGCCCGTGATGGACGCACAGCGCGTGCCGCCATCGGCCTGGATCACATCGCAATCGATCGTGATCTGCCGCTCACCCAACGCGGAACGATCCACGCCCGCCCGCAATGCCCGGCCGATCAGGCGTTGAATTTCCTGCGTTCGGCCCGATTGCTTTCCCGTGGCCGCTTCGCGCTTCATCCGCGAATGTGTGGCGCGCGGCAGCATGCCGTATTCGGCCGTGACCCAGCCCAGCCCCGAATTCTTGAGGAACGGGGGCACGCGTTCCTCAAGCGTGGCGGTGCACAAGACATGCGTGCCACCGCACCGGATCAGGCACGAGCCCTCGGCATAGCGCGCGACGCCGGTTTCGATCACGATGTCGCGCATTTCGTCTAGGTTTCGGCCGGAAGGGCGCATATCTATCTCCTGATGATCCGTGAAGCGGGGATAGTCTGCGCGCGCCCCGCGACGCAAGCCCGAATGCCCGGCACGACCATGAAGACGACCGATCGATTGACCCAAACCAATACCGTCCTCGGGGATCTGAACGACCGCTCGCGCGAGGTCTTTCGTCGCGTCGTCGAGGGTTATCTGGAAACCGGCGCGCCGGTCGGCTCGCGAACCCTGACGCGCAGCCTGTCCGAACAGGTTTCGGCGGCGACCGTGCGAAATGTGATGCAGGATCTTGAATACCTCGGCCTTCTGGGAAGCCCCCATGTATCGGCCGGGCGCATCCCCACCCAGATGGGGTTGCGGATGTTTCTTGATGGGTTTCTCGAGGTTGGCGAACTGACCGCCAGCGACAAGCAGAACCTTGACGAAATGATGGGGTCCAACACCGCCGATGTGACCACCGCCCTGGATCGGATCGGTGCGGCGCTGTCGCAAGCCACCCAAGGTGCAAGCGTCGTGTTGGCCCCCAAGCGCGAGGCGCCCATCAAGCATATCGATTTCGTGGCCTTGTCGCCGGATCGCGCGCTAGTGGTTTTGGTTCATTCTGATGGGCATGTTGAAAACCGCCTGTTCCAGCCGCCGCCCGGTCACACGCCCAGCGCAATGCGAGAGGCCGCGAATTACCTGAACGCCCATCTTGCAGATCGCACCTTGGGCAGCTTGCGGGCCGAAATGCAGCATGAAATCGCCAGCCGCCGCGCCCAGATCGATGAAATCGCGGGCCATTTGATTGCAGCCGGCCTGGCTGTCTGGGACAATGACGATAGCGACATCGGGCGCCTGATCGTGCGCGGGCGGTCCAATCTGCTCAGCGATGCCGCCCCGGCCGAGGATCTGGAACGCGTTCGCCAGCTGTTTGATGATCTTGAACGCAAGCGCGACATCGCCGATTTCCTGGAATTGGCTGAATCCGGCGAAGGTGTGCGCATTTTCATTGGCTCCGAGAACAAGCTTTTCTCACTTTCGGGTTCCGCTTTGGTCGTCTCTCCCTATATGAACGCGGACCGGAAGATCGTGGGTGCGGTGGGGGTCATCGGGCCCACCCGTTTGAACTATGGGCGGATCGTTCCGATCGTGGATTATACCGCGCAGCTCTTGGGCAAGCTGATGGCTGACCGGGGCTGAGCGTTGCAAGAAAAGGTAAGGGCAAGCATGTCTGACGCGAAACAGGACAATATCGCAGAGACCGAGCAGCCAATCGGCGACATGGGCGCCACGGAGGCAGAGCCCGCCGTGGGCGACACCGCAAGCGATCCGCTGGACGCCTTGCGCGCGGAACGCGACGAATTGAAGGATCGTCTTTTGCGGACGCTGGCGGAATCGGAAAACGTCCGCAAGCGGGCCGACCGTGACCGTCGCGAGGCCGAGAAATACGGCGGCACCCGCATCGTGCGGGATCTTTTGCCGGTCTATGACAATTTGCGCCGGGCGCTGAACAGCGCCGCTGATGCCGCGGGCGATGCCGACAAGGCCTTGGTCGAAGGTGTAGAGCTGACCTTGCGCGAATTGCTGAACGTGCTCACCAAACACGGCGTAACCGCCATCACGCCCCAAATCGGCGATCGGTTCGACCCCGAAACCCATGAAGCCCTGTTCGAAGCCCCCGTTCCCGGCACCAAGGCGGGGGATATCCTTCAGGTGATGGCCGAAGGGTTCGTGCTCCATGACCGGCTTGTGCGTCCGGCACAGGTGGGTGTGTCGTCCAATACGGCCGGCTAGCCGCGCTCGCTCAGATCCTTCAGTTCATAAAGCACCGCCAGGGCTTCGCGGGCCGTCATGTCATCGGGCCGTAGCGCCGCCAGGCGCTGCGCCACCGGCGATGGGGCGGATTGCGCCGTCGCCCG
>JBEAQJ010000137.1:0-5369 GCA_041163945.1 Pseudomonadota bacterium | reverse complement strand
CGAAACTGCCCTGATCCAACACGGATCGGGGCAGCAATGGCCGGCGTGGAAAAGGCGCTGGCACTTTCGCAAGGTCGATGACCGCAGGCCATCGGCGCACACACCGCAAGCTGTGCGTCGTTTCGATGCCGGTTGCACCGTCCCGACATCTTTCGCTGCCACATGCCGCCCACCCGCGCGAGACACGGCCGAAGGCCGCCGCGCGACGCTGGGATGTCGCCCGGATCTGGCTGGCACAAAGCGCTGCTGATTGTCCGTTGGATCGCCCGGCCGCGGCCTGACGTTGCGCGGTTTGGGGCGCGGTGGATCAAGGGGGCGCATGCCCGGCTGAAGCCCGGGCCACGGGAATGGTGGGGTGGAACCCCACCCTACGGGCGGCGTGGTGGGTTGGACCCCACCCTAGCCTTGCAAGCTGCGCACCCCCAGCTCGCCCTCGCGGGCGGCCTTCATCGCCTGTGCGGCCGCGTGGCTGGCCGCCAGCGTCGTGAAATAGGGGATCTTGTCGGCCAGCGTCACCGCGCGCATGGAGCGTGAATCCTCGACCGCCTGCGCGCCCTCGGTGGTGTTCAGCACCAGCTGCACGCCCCCATCCTTGATGATGTCGACGATGGACCGACCGCCTTCGTAGGCCTTGTTGACGACATCCGAGGCGATGCCATGGGCCTTGAGGAACGCCGCCGTGCCACTGGTGGCCAAAAGCGAAAACCCAAGGCCGCACAGGATTTCGGCAGCCTCGATCAGCACGGGCGTCTTGTCGGCATCCTTGATCGACACGAAAACCGTGCCGGCATCGGGCAGGATGGTTCCCGCGCCCAGCTGCGCCTTCAGGAAGGCGCGGGGAAAGGTGCGGTCCCATCCCATCACTTCGCCGGTCGAACGCATCTCGGGGCCCAGCAGCGTGTCGACGCCGGGAAAGCGCCCAAAGGGCAGCACGGCTTCCTTCACCGAATACCATGGCGTGCGATAGGAGGCGAGCGTCATGGGATCGCCCATCGGAATCACGGTTTCATCATCGACGGGCTTGTGCGGCTTGGCCGCCGGAAACGCCGACAGCTTTTCGCCTGCCATCAGCCGCGCGGCGATCGAGGCGATGGCCGAATCCGTGGCCTTGGCCACGAAGGGCACCGTGCGCGAGGCACGGGGGTTCACCTCGATCAGGTAGATCACGTCATCCTTGACGGCGAATTGCACGTTCATCAACCCGACCACGTTCAGCGCATGGGCCAGCGCCTTGGTCTGTTCGATGATCCGGGTCTGGATCGCGTCGCTGAGCGTATGGGGGGGCAGCGAACAAGCGCTGTCGCCGGAATGAACGCCCGCCTCTTCGATGTGCTGCATGATGCCTGCGACATGCACATCGGTGCCATCGCACAGCGCATCCACATCGACCTCGACCGCGCCCGACAGGTAGCGATCCAGCAAGACCGGGCTGTCACCCGACACCACCACGGCCTCGCGGATGTAACGATCGAGCTGCGCACTGTCGCGCACGATTTCCATCGCGCGGCCACCCAGCACATAGGACGGGCGGATCACCAGCGGATAGCCCAGCTTTTCGGCCGCGGCCTTGGCCTGTGCATCGGTCGTGGCGATGGCGTTTTCGGGCTGTGTCAGACCAAGGCGCTGGACCAGTTGCTGGAACCTTTCGCGGTCTTCGGCCAGATCGATGGCATCGGGGGTGGTGCCCAGGATCGGGATGCCCGCATCATGCAGCGCATTGGCCAGTTTCAGCGGCGTCTGTCCGCCGAATTGCACGATCACCCCATGCAGCGTGCCGCGCGATTGCTCGACGCGCAGGATTTCCATCACATGCTCAAAGCTCAGCGGCTCGAAATAGAGCCGGTCCGACGTGTCGTAGTCGGTCGACACCGTTTCGGGGTTGCAGTTGATCATGATGGTTTCATAGCCGGCATCGCTCAGCGCGTAGCAGGCATGCACGCAGCAGTAATCGAATTCGATTCCTTGGCCGATCCGGTTCGGGCCCCCGCCAAGGATCACCACCTTCTTGCGATCCGATGGGCGCGCCTCGCATTCGGGTTCGCCCATGGTGGGGTGTTCATAGGTGGAATACATGTAGGGGGTTTGCGCCTCGAACTCGGCGGCGCAGGTATCGATGCGCTTGAACTGGGCCTGCACGCCCAGATTCAGCCGGGCCCGGCGCACCTGCGTTTCGTCGCGCCCGGTCAGCTTGGCCAGGCGCGCATCGGTAAAGCCCATCATCTTCAACCGGCGCAGCCCGTCCTCGGTCACGGGCAGGCCATCGCGCTTGATGCGCGCCTCGGTGTCGACGATTTCGCGGATGCGCGCCAGGAACCACGGGTCGAACCGGGTGACATGGTGGATCGTGTCATTCGACAGACCGTGGCGCATGGCCTGCGCGATGATGCGGATCCGATCCGGCGTCTGGCGCGACAGCGCCTTGATGATGGCCGCTTCCTCGGGGGCGCCGGGAATGTCGATATCGTCAAAGCCGGTCAGGCCCGTCTCAAGGCTGGCCAAGGCCTTTTGCACGCTTTCCTGGAAGGTCCGGCCGATGGCCATGGCTTCGCCCACCGATTTCATCGCCGTGGTCAGCGTGGCCTCGGCGCCGGGGAATTTTTCAAAGGCAAAGCGCGGGATCTTGGTGACGACGTAATCGATCGTCGGCTCGAAGCTGGCCGGTGTGACGCGGGTGATGTCATTGTCCAGCTCATCAAGCGTGTAGCCCACCGCCAGCTTGGCCGCGATCTTGGCGATGGGAAAGCCCGTGGCCTTGGACGCCAGCGCGGACGAGCGCGACACGCGCGGGTTCATTTCGATCACGACCATACGCCCATCGGCGGGGTTTACCGCCCATTGCACGTTGGAACCGCCGGTTTCCACGCCGATTTCGCGCAGAACGGCGATCGAGCCGTTGCGCATGATCTGGTATTCCTTGTCGGTCAGCGTCAGCGCTGGCGCCACGGTGATGCTGTCGCCCGTGTGCACGCCCATCGGATCCACGTTTTCGATCGAACAGACGATGATGGCGTTGTCGGCGCGGTCGCGCACGACCTCCATCTCGTACTCTTTCCAGCCCAGAAGCGATTCATCGACCAAGATCTGCGCCACGGGCGAGGCTTCCATGCCGGTGCGGCAGTAAAATTCGTATTCCTCGCGGTTATAGGCCACCCCGCCGCCCGTGCCGCCCAGGGTAAAGGCCGGGCGGATGATGGCGGGCAGCCCCACGTATTCGATCGCGTCGATGGCTTGTTGCAGCCCGGCCTTGATGTCGTATTTGCCATTGGCCAGCTTGGGGGCGGCCACGATGGTGGCCTTGGGGTTTTCCAGACCGATCCGTTCCATCGCCTCGCGAAACAGCTTGCGGTCTTCGGCCATTTCGATGGCATGGCGTTTGGCGCCGATCATCTCGACCCCGTATTTCGCCAAAACCCCCATTTCCTCGAGCGCGAGCGAGGTGTTCAGCCCGGTCTGCCCGCCCATGGTGGGCAACAGCGCATCGGGGCGTTCCTTTTCGATGATGCGGGCCACAACCTCGGGGGTGATGGGTTCGATGTAGGTGGCGTCGGCCAGGCCCGGATCGGTCATGATCGTGGCGGGATTGGAATTGACCAAGATGACCCGGTAGCCTTCTTCGCGCAGCGCCTTGCAGGCCTGTGCCCCGGAATAGTCAAACTCGCAGGCCTGACCGATCACGATGGGCCCCGCACCGATGATCATGATCGAGCGGATGTCGGTTCTTTTCGGCATGGGGTCCCCCGGGACGGCTGGCGCAAATTGGCGGTGTTATAGACAGGGACAGCCGGGGCGCAAGGTGCGAATGCGGGGGGATGGGCGCTATTGGGCCGCGCGCAACGCATCGGGCGGGCGGGCCGCATAGAGATAATCGCGCGTCAGCGGCACCGCATCTTGATGGCGGGCCAGTTGCAGCTGGAACACGCATTGGCCATTGTGGCGAAACGTCTGTTCGCACGCCTTCAGATAGAACCGCCACATCCGGCAAAATCGATCGTCATAAAGCGCGCGCGCGCGGTCTTGGTTGGCCACGAACCGCTCGTGCCAATGGCGCAGCGTTTCGGCGTAATGCAGGCGCCAGACCTCCAGATCGGTGGGATAAAGCCCGGCCCCTTCGACAGCCGCGGCCATTTCCGACAGGGCCGGAACATAGCCGCCCGGAAAGATGTACTTGGTGATCCAGGGGCTGGTGGCCCCGGGCGGGCCCGCGCGCCCGATGGTATGGATCAGCGCCACCCCATCAGGGCGCAAGCGGGTGCGGATCTGGTCGAAATATTCCCCGTAATGGGGCACGCCCACATGTTCGAACATGCCGATCGACACGATGCGGTCGAACTGGCCCGTAACCGCACGGTAATCGGTCAATTCAAAGCGCACCCTGTCCGAAAGCCCCGCGCGCGCGGCGCGTTCGGTGGCGATCTTGTGCTGTTCGTGCGACAAGGTCACGCCCAGCACCCGCACCCCGTAATCGCGCGCCAGCGTCAGCGCCATGCCGCCCCAGCCACAGCCGATTTCAAACACCTCCAACCCCGGGCGCAGGCACAGCTTGGCGGCAATGTGGTGTTTCTTGGCGCGCTGCGCCTGATCCAGTGTCAGGGAAGGGTCGGCGAAATAGGCGCAGGAATACTGACGGTCGGCATCCAGAAACAGGTCATAGAGCGCGCCCGACAGATCATAGTGATGCGCGACATTGGCATGCGCGCGCGCCACGGGATTGGCTTGATCCCAGCGCCGTTTCCAGCGCCGCATCCGCAACGCCAGGGCGCGCAAGCCCTGGGGCGGTTGGGCCGCGTTGCGCGTCATCAGCGCCAGAAACCCGTCCAGATCATCGTCTGCGATCGACAGCCCGCCCTCCATATAACCTTCGCCCAGGGCCAATTCAGGCGACACCACCAGACGGCGCGGCAGGCTTGCATCGTGCAAGCGCACCTGCACGCATCCGCCCGCACCCGCGCCACTGGCCGCGCCCCGGCCATAGCGCCGCCGCCGCCCATCGGGATAGGTCACATACAGTGCCCCGATGAGCACAAACCGCGCCAACATCCGGTCGAGCATCCAGTCCCACATATCGCCTTGTCCTTCCAGGGTATGGCCGCTCGAACGCCCCCCTTGGGCCGACGGACAGGCCAAGACCGTTACCATTACAGATCATACTCTTGCATGATCATAGGCCCGGCCAGGCTGCCGCGGCTTGATCTGCGTCAAGGGCGGTTGCGCAAATTCATGCTCAGACACCCCCAGATTGCCGGGGAACCAGAGATGCGGATTTGCCTGATACATCCCAATTACCATTCCGGCGGCGCCGAGATCGCCGGAAACTGGCCGCCCGCCTAGGTGGCCTATATCGCGGGCGCGCTGAAATCGGCGGGCTATCA
>JBEAQJ010000136.1:0-18791 GCA_041163945.1 Pseudomonadota bacterium | reverse complement strand
TGGTCACGGCGGGTGATTTTCGGGAATTTCTCGGAGCAGCCCAACATGGGCACGCAGGGGAAAAACCAGAACATCACGACCTTGGACAGTAATCCGTTCCATCCGGATATGTGCCCCGCCACGCGGCCGCCCGTGCTGACACATAGCTTGGTCGGCTACGAGTTTTCCGGCAGCCCCACGCAGTCGGATCTGCAAACCACCGATATCCTTTCCGTCAATGTCACTGCGGTCAACACCACCCTGACGGCCACGATCATGGGGCGATGGCCCTTGCCGATTCGCGTGATCGTGATGGCCGAAGTCTATTGCCGGTCGCCCAGCTGAGCGATGCCATGATGACCCCCTGTCCAAAGGCCACCGGATGCTGCCGCTGATCCCCGCCGCGCTGTCGATGTCGCTGCTTTTGGGCGCGACGCTGTTCATCGTGTCGCCCTCGGGCGAACGTCAGGCGACGGTGCTGCTGGCCGATGACATGCTGCGCTATCATCAGGCCGTCGGGCGGGCCGTGGTCGATGCAGACCCGGCAACGCTGACGACCAATCTGGCGGCCGTGCAAGCGGGGCTCGATCTTGGCCCGTTTCAGCCCCTGGTTGGCTGGCAATCGGCCTTGGCCGACGAAATCGCCGTCGATAGCGACGGCGCGCAGGTCGTGATCGCCCGATGGGTGGTGACATGGCCCGTCAACTTCGCCGATGGCCCCAGGACCAAACTGTCGGATCTGGCGGCCATTCCGGGTCGATTGCGGGCGGCGGGCTATCGCAACAGTCAATTCGGATCTTGGGTGGTGCTCAGCGCGGGCGCCATCCCCTCGGGTCGCGTGGATGATCTGATCATCGAGGGCCTGAACATTCCCGCGGGCGCGCCGGTTATCGCCAATCTGGTGGGCACCATGCCATAAAACCGTGCCATAAAAGGGGCATCAAACCGGGCGCGGGGCTCAAATGGCCAAGATGTTCAAACACCTGTTCCTTATCCGTTGGGCGATGATCGTGATGGGGTTGTCGATGGCCCAGCCTGCATGGTCCGATGGGGACATCGTGCGCCTGATGTCAGAAACCGATACCCGCATCCTGGACGAATTCGAGGCACGGCGGGCAGCCGCGCTTGCGCGTGTTCACCAGGCCGTGGACAGTGCCGCCACTGCAGCGCTGGACCAGCTTGTGTCGGCGCAAACCTTGCCCTTTGACGATGGCTATGATCCCAGCGGCGATTGGCGCTGCCGGTATCTGAAGCTGGGCGATGATCCCGCGCTCGTCGTCTACGACTGGTTTTCCTGCCGCATCTTCGATGATGGCGCGGGTTGGGTGATCTGGAAAACAACGGGTTCACAGCGCAGCATGGGTCGGCTTTATCGCCTGACCGCCGAGCGCTTGCTCTATCTTGGGGCGCTGCATTACGCCGGTGAGCCACCACTTTGGTTCGGGCAGGATCCCGCGCGCAACCAGCTGGCGGTTTTGACCCGATTGCATGATGGCCGCCTGCGGCTGGAATTTCCCGCACCCGCGCTGGAATCGGATTTCGACATTCTGGAATTCGCCCCCTGACCGGCGGTGGTCGTCAGGGCAGGGGTGTGATGCTCATCGGGTCAAACAGCGGGCGTTCTTGGCCTTCGTCGACGAACACGGCGCGTTCGGGCCAATGGCTATCGGTCATGATGTAGCGCAGCCCATGCGTGCTGGCGCCGTAGGGCCCGCAGGCGGGCGCCGGCACTTCGCCCATCGCGGTGGGGGCCAATGCGCTGCGGTCGCGGGGGGCCAAGATGTGAAAGCGTCTGCCGGGCGGCGCATCCTGCGGTGCGATGGTCTGCCAGTCACAATCGGCATCGGCCGAAAGCGCGCCGGTTTCGATCCACTGGGCGCGCAACGCGGCCATGCCTGCGCCCTCCGGCAGAACAAGGGGCTGCACCGCGATCCCCTGGTCGAGCGCGCCGCGTCGCGTGACGAACGCCGCCTGGTCTGCATTCCACGCCACCTGCCATGTCGCGCCGCCAAGCTGGCAGGTTTCGGCCCAAAGACCCCAGCCGCCGCCTTGGCGCCAATGCCAGGCACATTGGGCCGCGTCCGTTTGCCAGCCGGGCACCGGCGGCATCACCCGGTCGTCGGCGCGCACCGCACCCGTTGCGCCCAGTGCAATCGCAGCGGCCGCAATGGCAAAACGCAACCGCGCCAGACCGCGGATCATTCGCCCCACCAGCCTTCCAGTTTCAGGGCCTGCCGTGCGGTTTCGTGCATGTGGCAGGCCATGGTGGCGGGCCCGCCACCCGTGCCCCCCATCCACAGCGATTGCTCGTACAGACAAGCCTTGTCGCGAAACGCGATCCAGGCGCGCTGCATGTCCCTTAGGCTTTGTTCAATCGTCGCCGCCGCGGACCCAAGATCGCGCAGTTCCTTGTCTTGTTGCTGGGCTGTGGCGACCCGTGCGGCATAGGCCGTGTTCAGGCGGTCATCCCAGTAGCGGCGTTCGCCATCAAGGCATTCCATCATCCCATAGGTGGTATCCCCGCCCGGCGTCATCATGCACGCCTGCGCCGCGCGCCCCACGCAATCCAGAACCGCATGATCCGACAGGGCCGGCGATGCCGCCGCGGCCGCAGCCGCACAATTTTCCGTGGCCTTGGGCGAAAAGACCGGGTCGGCGGCCCAAAGCGGCCCGCTGGTGGCCAGAGCGATGGCCAGAATGGCGGCCGCGCGCACGCCCCCCCGGCGTAAGGGCCGATTTGCCAAGGGCTTGCCTGATTGAACCTTCGCGCCACCCGGTGTCTGGAATTCTCTTTGGATCACAATTAGGCTCGATAGTGCCGAAAGGATATGGGGATGAAAAGACATGTTTTGCCGTATCTGGGGCGGCCGGGGGTGACACGATGACGGGTGCCGGCGGCGATGAATTCCCGGCGCGGATCGGGCTTTTGAAAGCCGATGTCATCTGCCGCCTGGAGGATGACGCGCTTTCGATCATCCGCGGTTCAGGGGTCACGCGCATCGGATACAAGCACCTTGCCGCGATCCGGTTTCAGCGCGTGACGTCGCGACGGGCGCTGCTCGTGCTGACGCCAGTTGATGGGCGCGGTCTGACTCTGGTCTTGTCAACCGGGGGCCCCGCAATGCCCAAGATCATACAAGGCGTGCCGGCCTTGATTGCAGCCGTCGCCCGCTTGGCGCCGCACACGCCCCTGTGGATCGGGCCCAGCCGCCGTCAATGGCTGGCCGCTTGCGTCGCGGCCGTCGCTTCGGGGCTGGTGTTTGTCGTCGTGGCGGGAAACCTGTGGCTGGGTCAGGGGCTTGGGCCCATGGTGTTGCCGATGGCGGTGGCTTCGATCAACCTGACGGTCGTCTGGCCGATCTTGCGCGCGGGACGACCCCTGCCCGTCCCCGTGGGTCAGGCGCCCGATCCCCTGTTTTGAGCGCGCATCCGCTGCCGGTGGGCTGACACCTAACCGTTCCAGACCACGCGCCCGGTCTGGGTCAAATCGTAGCCACCCAGATGTGCCGCACGTTTCTGGAACGCGTCTGATGCGGCGAATGCCAAAAGGTTCTGGATCGGCGCGTCGAAATAGGCGCGTCGGGTCATCACCAGATCGAAACTTTCATCCCCGATCAACGGCAAGAACCCCAGCTGCCCGGCCGCCGATTGCAAACCCAGACCACATTGCGCCTCGCCGGTTTCGATCAGCGCAGCCAGATCGGCATGGGTTTCGGCCCCCCGCCCGGCGGTGATCAGCGCCGCGCGCGACAGGCCTTCGCGGGCCAGCAAGACATCGAGCAACCGCTGTGACCCCGCCCCCTCGGCGCGCATGGCAAAGCGCAGGCCGCGCTTGACGGCATCGGCCAGTCCGGTGATGCCAAGCGGGTTGCCGCTGGCCACCAACAGGCCTTGGGTTCGGCGTGCCCAGTGGATCATCACATGGCGCGATCCGGGCAAATGGGCGCGGGCCGCAGCCAGGTTCCACGCCCCGCTGTCGGGATCGATCAGGTGCAGGCCGGCCAGAACCGCGCGACCTGCGGCCAGTTCTTCCAGGCCTTGGGTCGAGCCGCGCGCCAGAACCGCCAGCCCGCTGCCCGATTGGCGCAGGGCCCATTCCAGCAGGGGATCGTTCGATCCGGCGTAGATCGGCGGCGCGGGTGCGATGCCAGCATCGGGCAATTCCGTCTGGGATTCGAGCCATGCATCGATCAGCCGCCTTGGAAACAGCAACTTTCCAGTGGCGCGGGTGAACGGGATCGTCTGGCGCGCGACCATCTCATAGATCGTGCGCTCGCGCAGCCGCAGGTAGGCGGCGATCTCGCCCGTGGTCATCAAGGCTGTGGTGGCATCCTGGGTTGTGGCACCGATACGGTCAGGTTGATCCTGCATTTTAATGCAATTCCATGCGCAAATTCCGTTCTTGTAGCCTATTGCAGTTTTAAACTAGTTTCCAGCGACTTCTGGGGGGGATTCACTTGGACGGGCCGTTTGCAACTGCTCTGGGGCTGATCATGGCCGCTGATCCGGGCTTGATGGCGATCATCGGCCTGTCCTTGCGGGTGACGATGACGGCGGTTCTGGTGGCTTGCGCCATCGGTTTGCCCTTGGGCGCGGCGCTGGCGCTGGCGCGCTTTCCGGGGCGGGGCGGCGTGATTGTCGTGTTCAACGCGCTGATGGGGTTGCCCCCGGTTGTGGCGGGGCTGGTGGTTTATCTGATGTTGTCGCGCTCCGGTCCGTTCGGCGATCTGGCGCTGCTTTTCACGCCCGAGGCGATGATCCTTGCGCAAACGGTGTTGATCTTGCCGATCGTGGTGTCGCTGACGCGGTCGGTGGTCGAAGACATCTGGGCGGAATACCGCGAACAGTTGCAAAGCCTTGGCGCCAGCCGGTTGCGGGCCGTGCCGACCTTGCTCTGGGATGGGCGCGTCAGCCTGTTGACCGGCGTTCTGGCAGGTTTCGGGCGGGCCAGCGCCGAGGTGGGCGCCGTGCTGATCGTGGGCGGCAACATCGCCGGGCACACCCGCACCATGACCACCGCCATCACGTTGGAAACCAACCGTGGAAACCTCGGCCTGGCGGTGGCGCTGGGCATCATCTTGTTGACCCTGACCCTGACGTTGAACGCCATCGCCTGGGGGGCCGGACAATGGGCGCGGGGCCGGCTTGGATGATGCCGATGCAACGCCCCACCCCAGCCATCCTGCCCCTGACGCTGGACCGCGCGGGCTATGCCGTGGGCGGCAAGACGCTGCTGTCCGATATCACCCTGTCGGTGGCAGCCGGCCGGCGGCTGGTCATCATGGGCGCGAACGGAGCCGGCAAAAGCCTGTTGCTGCGCTTGTGTCACGGTTTGATCGCGCCGACGGCGGGCCGCCGGCTGTGGGCCGATGGATCGGTCCGCCCCGAAGCGCAGGCCATGGTGTTTCAACGCCCGATCCTGCTGCGCCGGTCGGTTGCGGCCAATCTCGACTATCCGCTGGCGCTGCGCGGCCTGTCGCGGTCGGATCGGCGCACGACGGTGGCCCGCACGCTGGAGCGTTTCGGCCTTGGCCCTATGGCCGACCGGCCCGCGCGGCTGTTGTCCGGTGGGGAACAGCAGCGGTTGGCCTTGGCCCGCGCATGGTCGATGGCGCCCGAGATCTTGTTTCTGGATGAACCGACATCGGCGCTCGATCCATCGGCCACCCGGATCATCGAAGAGATGATCGAAAGCTTTTCGGCCGAGGGGATCACCATCGTGCTGACCACCCACAATCTGGGGCAGGCCCGGCGTTTGGCCGAAGATGTCGCCTTTCTGCATCGCGGTCGGCTGATCGAACACGGATCGGCGCCCGCGTTTTTCGCCGGGCCCAAGGCCCCCGAAGCCCGCGCCTTTCTGGCGGGCGATCTGATCTGGTAACCAACGGGAGAGATTTACCATGAACCCAACACGCCGTTCCACCCTTCTGGGTCTTGCCTCGGGGCTTGCCATGCTGGCGGCCCTGCCTGCGGCTGCGCAAGACTTCATCACCGTCGCCTCGACGACATCGACCGAAAACTCGGGCCTGTTCGGGCACATCTTGCCGCTGTTTCAGGCCGAAACCGGGATCGAGGTCCGCGTGGTGGCCCAAGGCACCGGTCAAGCGCTGGAAACCGGACGGCGCGGCGATGCCGATGTCGTTTTTGTCCACGCCCGTGCGCAGGAAGAGGCCTTTGTCGCCGAAGGCTACGGCGTGCAGCGCTTCGACGTGATGTACAATGATTTCGTCATCGTCGGCCCCGCCGATGACCCGGCAGGTCTGCGTGCGACCGAAACCGCCGCCGATGCCATGGCGGCAGTGGCCGCTGCCAGCGCCGCCTTTGCATCGCGCGGGGACGACAGCGGCACCCATTCGGCGGAAAAGCGTCTTTGGGCCGCGGCCGGCATCGAGCCGGCGGGCACATGGTATCTGTCGACCGGGTCGGGCATGGGGGCCACGCTGAACACCGCCGCCCAGGTTCCTGCCTATGCGCTGACCGACCGCGGCACCTGGTTGTCGTTCCAGAACCGCGGCCCGCTTGAAATCGTGTTCGACGGCGACCCGGTGCTGTTCAACCCCTATGGCATCATCCTCGTCAATCCCGAGCGTCACGGTCATGTCAAGGCGGCGCAGGGCCAGGCTTTCATCGACTGGATCGTGTCCGAGGCCGGCCAGCAAGCCATCGCATCCTTTACCGTGGGCGGTGAACAATTGTTCTTCCCGTCGGCGCAATAAATCGCCACCGAAGCGGGCCAGTGCCGTGCATCGGCGCGGCACTGGCCTTTGCGCGCCCACCGCACTAGATGCAGCGGCATGGACAGCCTGACCGCCCTTGACCCCTGCCTGCAAGAGGCGTTGCGCGATCTTGCCCCGGCGCCGGCCACGCTTTCGGCCCTGCCGGATGCGATGGGGGCCATCCTGGCCGAACCGCTGATCTTTCCCCATGACATGCCGCCCCGCCCCGTGGCCTTGCGCGACGGGTTCGCCGTGGCCTCGTTGGATCTGACCGGGGCCAGCGCCGGCGTGCCCATCCCCTTGGCCGCGCCGCAGCGGGTTTCGCCCGCCGATCCCTTGACCCCCGGCACCGATGCGGTGCTGCCGGTCGACGGGGTCGAAGCCGGGCCTGCCGGTTGGGCCGCGATCCGGCCCGTCAACCCCGGCCAACACGTGCGCCGCGCGGGTCACGACGGTCGCGCCGGGGCCGTGATGGCGCCGGCAGGCACCCCTGTCAGCGAACGGCTGTGCCTGGTCGCGGCGCAGTCGGGCGTGACCGAGGCGCGTGTTCGACGGCCAAGGGTGGCCCTTGATCTGCCCGATCCCACACAGGCCATTTTTGCCCGTGCCTTCGTCACAAGGCTGGGCGCGCAGCTGGTCGACGATGCGCCGCATCTGATCATGCGCACGGTATCGGACAACCGGCCGTGCCTTGCGCTGGCGCCGGGTGAAACCGGATGGTTGGCGCGTGTCGATGCGCGGCTTGAACTGCGCCTGCCCGTGCGGTTTGATGGCATGGTTGCCGCTTGTCTTGCACTGGGGCTGCCGGCGCTGGCAGCTTTGGCCGGGGCATCCACCCGCGGGCTCGTGCGCCCGCTGGCCCGCAAGCTGGCTTCGGCGCTGGGCATGGCCGAGCTGGTGCTGTTGACCGGGCAAGGCCCGGACTGGCATCCCGCGCCTGCTGGAACCCTGACCTTGGCCGCACTGGCCACGGCCGATGCCTTTGCAATCCTGCCGCCCGACAGCGAAGGGCTTGCTGCGGGCACCCCGCTGGCAGGCATATCGCTGTCGGCGCCTTTTGGGTGATCCGGATGTCCGAAATCCCTGATCCACAAGCCCGTGATCCACAAGCCCGTGATCCTCAGGCCCCTGATCTTCAGGCCGGCGCGCCGCGGCAGGAACAATTCCTGCAAGTCTTGTCGCGCGATGCGGCCCAGGCGGCTTTTGTTGCGGCGCTGAACCCGCGGCCACTGGGCGCCGAGGCGCTGGGGCTTGATCAGCTTCTGGGTCGTGTGCTGGCCCATGACATCGCCGCCCCGGTCGATGCGCCGCCCTTTGACCGCGCCACGGTGGATGGTTTCGCGGTGCGCGCGGCCGATTTGTTCGACGCCTCTGATGTCGAACCTGTGCGTTTGCGACTGAACCCCGAGGTGATCCATTGCGGCACCGCGCCCTGCTGGCCGGTGGCCCAAGGCACGGCCACTCCGATTGCCACCGGCGGCCCGATCCCGCGCGGGGCCGATGCCGTGGTGATGATCGAACACACCGAACCCGCCCCTGATACGGATGGGCATGCCATTGCGGTGTCGCGAGCGCTGTCACCGGGCAGCTTCGTGTCTTTTGCCGGGTCCGATATTGCGCGCGGTCAGACCTTGCTGCGCAAGGGCGCGGTGATCGGCGCGCGCGAGGTGGCGATGCTGGCCGCCGTCGGGCTGGACCATGCCACCGTCTGGCGCAAGCCGCGCATCGCGGTGCTGTCCACCGGCGATGAGCTGGTCGCGCCCGGTCAGCCGCTGCGCCCGGCCGGCATTTATGATTCCAACGGGCCCGTGGTTGTGGCGCTGTTGCGCGAAAACGGCTGCGATGCGGTGCATCTGGGGGCGATCCCCGATGATTCCGCCCGGTTGAACGCCGCGGTTCAGGCGGCCTTTGCCGCCCATGACGGGGTGATCCTGTCGGGGGGCACATCAAAGGGGGCGGGCGATCTGACCACCCAGGTGATCGCCGGTCTGGGCGCGCCCGGCATCGTGGCGCATGGGGTCGCGCTCAAGCCTGGCAAGCCGCTGTGCCTTGCGGTGTGTGACGGCAAGCCGGTGGTGGTGCTGCCGGGCTTTCCGACCTCGGCCATGTTCACCTTTCACGACATGGTCGCACCGGTGCTTCGGACCATGGCTGGGCTGCCACCACAGGGCCGGGCACGGCTTGACGCCACCCTGCCGCTGCGCCTGACATCCGAACTGGGGCGAACCGAATTCGCGATGGTGGCGCTGACCGAGGGGCCCACGGGCCTTGTCGCCCACCCGGTGGCCAAGGGCTCGGGGGCGGTCACGGCCTTTGCACAGGCCGACGGCTTCGTCACCGTGCCCGCCCTGGTCGAAAGCCTGGCCCCCGGCACAAGGGCCGAGGTCACGCTGTTTGGTCCCGGCATCGCGGCGCCTCGGCTTTCTGTCATCGGCAGCCACTGCGTGGGACTTGATGCCGTGGTCGGAAAGCTGGCGGATCGCGGCCTGCGCACGCGCATTCTGGCCACGGGGTCACAGGGCGGGCTTGCAGCGCTTGCGCGGCGCGAATGTGATATTGCCCCCATCCATTTGTTCGATCCGGCGACCGACGGGTTCAACACCGCCTATCTGGCCGATGGGATGCGCCTGATTGCGGGGTGGCGGCGCTTGCAAGGGATCGTGTTCCGCCCCGGCGATGACCGTCTGACGGGCCGCACGGTCCCCGAGGCGCTCGCCACCATCCTGGCCGATCCCGACGCGATCATGGTCAACCGCAACCAAGGCGCCGGCACGCGGGTTCTGATCGACCGACTTTTGGGGGGCGCACGGCCCGCAGGGTATTGGAACCAGCCCAATTCCCACAACGCCGTGGCCGCCAGCGTGGCACAGGGCCGCGCCGATTGGGGCGTGGCGATCCGGCCCGTGGCGCAGGCGATGGGCTTGGGCTTTCTGCCCGTGGCCGATGAACATTACGATTTCGCCGTCTGGCAGGACCCCGCCGATCCGGTCGCGATAGAGGCGTTCGAAACCGCGCTGGCCGAAAGCGCGCCCGATCTGCGGGCGCTGGGCTTTGAGCCGTGCTGATCGGCCGGCTCCGGCGGGCCGTTTGCTGGCGTTGACAAGGCTGCGCGCGCTTGCCTAAGCAACGGCGGGTGTCGCCGATCCGGCGGCGCGCCGGGGGGCTGTCGATGCTGGGCTATATCATCTCGTCCGGGCGGGGGGCCGGCGACCGCGTGATGATCGCGATCGCCGACAGGCTTGCGGCCAGCGCCATCGCGGTGGCGGGCGCGGTGCAGATCAACATCGAACATGACCCGGAACGCCATTGCCACATGGATCTGCGGATCCTGGGCCGTGACGATGTGCTGCGCATCTCCGAGGATCGGGGCCGTCACGCCCGCGGCTGCCGGCTTGACCCGCGCGGACTGGCCGATGCGGTTCAACGCGTCGAGACCGTGTTGGATCAACGCGCGGCCGCGATCCTGATCGTCAACAAATTCGGCAAGCAAGAGGTCGACGGCGGCGGTTTCCGCGAACTGATCGGCCGCGCGCTGATCGCGGGCATCCCGGTTCTGACCAGCGTGTCCCAGGCCAACTTGCCGGCCTTTTTGGCCTTTGCCGAGGGTCTGGCCAGCGAAGTGCCCCCCGACATCGACGCCGCGGTCGCATGGTGCCTTGCGGCATCCCAAGGGCCCAGCCCGGCCCTTGCTGTCTGACGGATCGCGGCGGGCCAAGCCAGCCTTGATGAGCATGGCGGGCGGACCATCAGCCCCGCGATCTTACCGAATCCATGCGATGCGCGCCGCCAACGGCGTCAGTTCGGCCCCTCATGCGGATCAAAGCCCGCGATCACCACCTCTTGCGTGCGACAATCGTCGCACATCGTCAGCAGACGCTTGCGCGCCGCGCCGTCGTCGCCCGCAAACATCCAGTGGCCATCCAGCCGTTCGATCACGCGGCGGATGCTCGATCCGGTGCCGAAACCCTTGCCGCACCGCGTGCAGCAAAAGGGTTCTTCTTCCTTGAGGATACGCTTGGGTGTGGCCCAGGCGGCGAAATCCATCTGCGCCTCGATGCTGATGGCCTGTTCGGGGCAGGTCGCGGCGCAGATCCCGCATTGCACGCAGGCGCTTTCGGTAAAGCGCAGCATCGGTTTGTCGGCGTTGTCGCCCAGTGCGCCCGTGGGGCAAGCCCCGACGCACGACAGGCACAGCGTGCAGCTGTCGAGGTTGAGATGCACGGTGCCAAACGGGGCGCCCTTGGGCAGGGCGATCCGGTCAGCCGGGCGGGGGGCGGTCCGGTTCAGCTCTTCCATCGCGAGCGTCAAAAGCCCGCGCTTGTCCTCGGGCGGCAGGAAGCTTGACCGCGCGCCGCGTGCGGGTGCCGCGGGCTGCCACAGGGCCGTCTCCAGCGCGTCGGGGTCATCGGTCTGGATCAGCGCACAGGTCGCTTCGGGCAGGCCCGTCGCGGCGCAGATCGCGCCCATCAGATCCAGCGTGTTGTCCAAGCCATCCAGGGGATGGGCCGGGCGGCCCTTGGTCAGAACGCGCACGCCCCCCGCCCCCCAAGCCAGTGCTGCGGCCATGATTTCCGGGCCGATCTGGCTGGGTTCGTTGACCTGCACCGGAATGACATGGGCCGGCAGACCGCGCCCGTAGCGCGCCGCGGCATCGATCAGCGCTGCGCCATGGGCTTCGTCATGGAACAAGATCACGGGGGCGCTGCGCCCGCCGGCCTGAAACCATGCCATCAATCCAACGCGCAGCCGCGCGGCAAGGCTGCCCACCACCGGCAGCGCATAAGAGGCAGCCCCGGTTGGGCAGGCCGCCGCGCATTGCCCGCAGCCCGCGCAGATCGCGGGGTCGATCGCCACGCTGTCGCCCGCCGGCACGATCGCGCCCGTCGGGCACAAATCGAGGCAACGGGTGCAGCCGGTCTTCATGTTGCGGGAGTGGGCGCACAGGTCGGCCGCGAAATCGATGTATTTGGGCTTGTCGAAAACGCCGACCATCTGGCCCGCCTCGGCCACCAGTGCCGCCACGGCGGCCGGGTCGCGCGGGTCGGCCCGCAAATAGCCCGGGCGCGTGTGGTGAAACAGCGCCGGGGCACCGGTCAGATCCAGCACAAGATCGCAGCGCGACACCGCACCGTTGCGCGCCGGGCCGAACTCCAACCGTGCCCGCGACGATGGCGCGGGGGCGGCATAGGCATCGACGGTCAGCTCGAAGGCGCCCATATGGCCCGTGGCCCGCGCGATGCGCCCCTGCAGCACCGGCCAGGTGGTCTGGCGGGGGGGTGCCACCTCGGCGCCCGGTACCAACAGAACCGTCAAGTCCAGAACCCCCGACAACTGGTGTGCCGCGTCCAGCGCGACCGCATCGCGGCCCAGCACCAGCGCCACGCCCCGGCTTTCCAGGCTGACGGTTTCAAAAGCCGAGGCCGCGGTTTCGGCCATGGCCAACAGCGCCGCCATCTTGGGGGCAGCCTGCGCCCCGTCGGCCGACCAGCCCGCCGTTTCGCGGATGTTGGCAAAATGCAGCGTTCCGCCATAGCCTTCGTCTTCGGCCACCTCGGCAAACAAGGGGGCTTCTTGCGTGCAGGCCACCGTTATGCTGGCAAAACTGCCCAGCGCTTGCCGGAAATGGTCAAGCTGCGCACGACACAGTTGGCTGGCGGGTTTGCCCGTGGCGCCAAGTGTTTCGGGGGCAAGGCTCATGGTGCCTTCACAGGTGCAGATCAGGCGGGTTTCACGGTTCTCTGGCATGGGGCTTTCGTCTGGCGTTCGGCTGCACTATCTCAGGCGCGGTGTAATCCGATCCTCATGGAATGGGTAGCGCTCTCGGGAGGGAAGAACGAATGTCGCATCACATAGCGGATGATCTTGCGGGGTCTAGGGTGCATCTGCCGCCCCCCTTCAGCCTGCATCGCACGTCGCGGCGCGATGTCTTGGCCGTCGCCGCGGAACGGGCACCGAGCGATGGCGCGGGCACCTTGGTCATGCACCAATCGGCGGGGCTTTTGGCGTTCGCCGTGGTTTTGGAACCCGAACAACCCCTGTCCGAGGCACAATTGGCGTTTCTCTTGGGCATGACCGCCTTGGGTGACGCCTTGGCGGCGCATTGCCCGCCCGAGCGACCCGTGCGGCTGATCTGGCCCGATCAGGTGACCTATGACGCCGCGCGCATCGGCGGCGGGCGCTTTGCCATTGCGCCGGGAACGACCGATGACGGGGTGCCCGACTGGATGGTCTTTGCCGCCGAGTTGATCGCCGACCGCGACCATATCGACGAACCCGGCCAATACCCGGGATCCACGTCGCTCAAGGAAGAAATCTTTGATCCGGCCGAGGATATCGTATCGACCTTTGCCTCGTATCTCATGCTGTATTTCGACCGCTGGGCGCACGAAGGTTTTGCGGCGGTGTCGAACCGTTTCCTGATGCGGGTGGATCCGCCGCTTTTGCGCGGGGTGCGCCGCATCGAGGGCGATCGCATGATCGAAATCAAGCCTGCCGGCGGCAGCCGCAGTTTTCCGCCCATTCGCGAGGCCTTGAAAGCGCAGGCTTGGCGCGACGAGACAGGGCCCAAGCTGTGACACGGCTGCCGCGCACGATCCGGCTGGACCCGTCGGACAAGCATGTTTTTGCCTGTGCCGCCGAACCCGGGGAATGGGCGGTGCCGGGCACCTTCCTGTTCTGGGGGCGGCCCGCCGAAAGCCTGTCGCGCAAGGAAGCGATCGCCTTTCGGTCGGGGTTTCTGGGGATCGACAGCTTTGGCCATTCCACGCTTGTCACCGTGCAAGATGCCCGCCCCGAGGAACGCGCCCACATGGTCGATACGCTGGCCCGCCAGCTGGTGGCCCATCTGGGTGCCCCGTCGATCGACATCGCCCGCCCGGCCGCCGAACAAGAGGTGGCGCTGGCCGAAAGCCTGTGTGCCGATCATGCGATTGGCACCCTTGTTGCGCTGCATCGCAAACGCGGCGATGACGGCGACATCCGCGAACAGTTCCGCACCTTGCGGCCGCGCGATGAAACCGCGTTTTCCGCCACCCATCTGATGGGCCACGACCGGGCGTTTCAGTTCTTTGAGGAAGAGGCAGAGGTGGAAGATCACGTGGATCTGTTCCAAATGCGAGGTCAGGACTGATGCCGGAATTCTGGGTTGCTTCGGGTCATCATCTGGCCCGGCTGGATCACGCCGGGCGGATGGTCGTGACCGATGAATTGCTGCTGGCATGGTTGGCCCGCCCCGAGATCCTGCCCCCGCCCGAGGCCTGCCCGACAGAGCGCGCGGTGCACGCCCGACTGATGACCATGCCACGCAGCCCCGTGCCCGCGCTGGAACTTGCCGCGATCAAGGACCCGGACGCGCGGGAAAACTGGGAATTTTTCCTGACCCTGCGCGACCGTCTGTTGCAGGCGGGCACCATCGAGGAGGGCTATGCTGCGATCATGCACGAGGGGCTGCGCCTGCCGGTGGTGTTCCTGGCGCAGCTGGTGCAGTTGATCTTGCGCAACGCGCTGGATGGTTGCGACGACCCGCAAGTGTTGCGCGCCGCCGAATGCCTGTTCCGGCCGCAACGCGCCCATGTCAAGGATGGCGTCGTGCTGTTTGCCGACGAGGAGCTGGTCGCGCTTTACGAGGCGGATATGCATGCCTCGCCGCTCATGGCGATGTTCTCGGGCGGGGTCGACAGCCTGGATGTGCTGGGCGGGGGCAACGAATGGACCTATTGGTCAAGATCCGATGCCCATACGATGATCTTCAATTTCGGCGGCGATCCCGAGGCGCGGCGCGGCATGGCGCGTGCCCTGGCGGCGTTCATCGGTCACATGACCGGGGCCAAGGTGACGGTGACGCCCCACACGAAGGTCGATGATGTCGATCTGCGCTGGTATGTCGGCCTGGATCCCAATGGCACGGCCATCGGCAACGCGCTGTGGCGCGGTCAGCCGGCGCCGGCCAGCCTGATCGGCATGTTCCGGCTGGATTTCGACGATCCGGCCGTCGTGCGCCCGGATCTGGCAGGGCAACCGGTTTGGTTATTGCTGGGTCTCGGCGCGGATGGGGCGGTGCGGATGAAACCGCAAAACCTGTTGGCGGGCTTGCCGCTGGTCGCGCCGGGTTTGCATTGAACGGGGGGAATGATGCCCAAGGAAATTCTGCGTCTTGGGGTCGTGGCGCAATTGCGCCCGCCCGTCACCCGCTGGAGCAGCGGTGAATTGCGGGCGTTGATGGTCTTGCCCACGGAACCGGCCACGTCGCCGGGCACCTGCCTGTCGAACGAGAACGGGGTCGAAACCTGGTATCTGGGGGGGCGTGATCTGGTCTTGTGGTCGGGCGACGCCAGCCATCACCGCGACAACCTGACATCGGGGCGGCCTTCGGTCTGGGTGGCGCTGCGCGGCACCCACCCGGCCCATGCCGAGGTGATCGCCGTCACGGCCGACCCCTACGAAGGCGAAGGGCTGGCGTCGGACCCGGATCTGATCGTGGACGCCGTGCCGATGCCCGAACCCGTCATGCGCGCGGTGGCAGCCTTTGCCGATGCGCATTTCTTCGAGATGCCGTTCAAGAAACGCAAACGCCAGCCGGCCGATCCCAATGCCATGACATCGCGCGCGCCGCGTATCTTGCAACCGTCGGACAAATGGGAAACCCGCAAAGGCCGGAGACCCGAACCGTGACCGATGATACCCCCGAAAGCTTTCTGGGCCGCTGGTCGCGTGCCAAGCGCGCGGCCGCAAAGGCCGATGCCCCACCCGAACCCATGCCTGCGGCCTTGCCCGAAACCCCGCCGGATGCGGCCCCGGAATCGGAACCCGAAACCGATGCGCTGAGCCCAGAGGAACTGGAGGCGCTGCCGCGGGTCGAAGAGCTGACCGAGGGCAGCGACATCCGCGCTTTTCTGCGCGCAGGTGTCCCGCGCGAGCTGCGCAATGCCGCCATGCGCCGGATGTGGATGCTGACACCTGCCATTCGCGATTACAGCGATCCGGCCGTTGATTACGCCTGGGATTGGAACACGCCCGGCGGCGTGCCCGGCGACGGGATCGGGCCATCGCCCGAAAAGGCCGCCAAGATGTTTGAAGACCTCTTCAAGCCCCGTGACACGGCACCCGCTGTCGAGACGGCAAAGGATGCCGATGCCGGCCCTGAAACCCCCGCACCTGCCGATACGGCTGACGCCGTGGGTGCCGACAGCGCACAGCCCGACCCAACCGCGCAGGCGGCCCTTGCCGCACCCGACAGCGCCGAAACTGCCGCTCAAGACGCGCCACTTGACCCCGAACCCTTGCCCCGACGCCGGCATGGTTCGGCGCTTCCGGGCTAGAATGCGAAAAAGAAAAAGGTTTTTGCGGCATGCCGCGGTTCTTGCGGCATCGAAAGTTTTCCGCACAGCCGAAAATGCTGCAGGGAAATGACAAATTTCGCTTGCCTCGCGCACTCATTTCAGGTGCAATAATGCCGAGGCATGCTGCTGCATACATCGGCAGTGTGTAGGGAGAGTTTGAAAGCAATGTCAGCCAGCCAGTCGGGCAACCGGCGTGCAAGCGATGCGGAAAACGTGGCGCGAAGCGAAATGTATCGCTTTGTGGCTGCTTTGCTGTCTGCGGCGCCAACCCAGGAACTGATTGACGGCATCGCGGCCTTGTCGGGCGATCAGACCCCGCTGGGGCAGGCCATCACCGTATTGGCCGAATCAGCCAAGGCTGCCGAGGCGCGCGTGGTGGAGCGCGAATTCTTCGACCTGTTCATCGGCGTGGGCCGCGGTGAATTGCTGCCCTATGCCAGTTTCTATCAGACCGGGTTCCTGAACGAACGCCCGCTTGCCGAATTGCGTGGCGATCTGGCGCGGATCGGTGTGGCCCGCGTCGAGGGTCGCTATGAACCCGAAGATCACATCGCGCTGTTGATGGAAGTCATGGCGGACATGGCGGCGGGCGCATTGCCCGTCGATGCCGCTGTTCAGGCCGATTTCTTTGCGCGTCACATCGCGCCCTGGGCGGCGCAGTTCTTCGACGATCTGGCCATAGCGCCCAGCGCGTCATTTTACCGACCGGTCGCAGAAATCGGTCGGTTGCTTGTGGATATCGAAGCCCGGGCGTTTTCGCTCGCGGCCTAGGAAACGGAATGCGTTCCGGGCAGGTCAAGGCCCGGATCGTATCAGGAAAGGGAAACGACATGACCAAGGAAAAATCGACACCGATCAGTCGCCGTGCATTTCTTGGCACGGCATCCGTCGGCGCAGCGGCGACCGTTGCCCTCGGTTCGGGAAGCGCGACGCCTGCCTTTGCACAGCAGACAGGCGATGAACGCACCCGCGCACGGTATCAAGCCACCGACCATGTCGAAACCTATTATCGGACCAACCGCTACTATCCCCGGGGGACCAACTGATGCTCGTAAAGCGCAGAAACGGTGACACCGCCTCGACCGGGCGCTTGTCACAGATGGCGGCAGCCGTTTCGGCCCGCCCCCTTGATCGCCGCAGCTTCCTGCGCGCATCCGGTCTGACTGTCGGCGGCTTGGCCGCGCTGGGCAGCCTGGGTGCCAGCATGACGCGCCGGGTCGAAGCCGCAGGCTTCACCGACATGTCGCAGCCGATCGAGATCCGCACCAACATCTGCACCCATTGCTCGGTGGGCTGCACCGTGAAGGCCGAGGTTCAGAACGGCGTCTGGGTTGGCCAGGAGCCCGCCTATGGCAGCCCGATCAACCGCGGCACGCATTGTGCCAAGGGCGCATCGGTGCGCGAACTGGTGCATGGCGACCGCCGGATCAAGTATCCGATGAAAAAGGTCGGCGGCGAATGGCAGCGCATCAGCTGGGATCAGGCCCTGACCGAAATCACCGACAAGATGACCGAAATCCGTGCCCAGTCGGGCGCTGATTCCGTTTACCTTCTGGGTTCGGCCAAGTTCTCGAACGAAGGCGCCTACCTGTTCCGCAAGTTCGCGGCCTTCTGGGGCACCAACAACGTCGATCACCAGGCGCGCATCTGCCACTCGACCACCGTGGCCGGTGTGGCAAACACCTGGGGCTACGGCGCCCAGACCAACAGCTACAACGATATCCGCAACGCCAAGACCGTGATCTTCATGGGCTCGAACGCGGCCGAAGCACACCCCGTTTCGCTGCAGCACATCCTTGAAGGCAAGGAAACGCAGCGCGCGAATGTCATGGTGTTCGACCCGCGCTTCACCCGCACGGCGGCGCATGCCACCGAATATGTCCGCTTCCGCCCCGGCACCGATATCGCGGTGATCTACGGGATGCTGTGGCACATTTTCGAGAACGGCTGGGAAGACAAGGAATACATCGCCCAGCGCGTCTGGGGCATGGACCAGATCCGCGAAGCGGTGAAGGCCTATCCGCCCGAAGTCGTGGAACGCATCACTGGCGTCAATGGCGATACGCTCAAGCGTGCCGCCGAAAAATTCGCCAAGGAACGCCCCTCGACCTTCATCTGGTGCATGGGCGGCACGCAGCACACCGTCGGCACCGCCAACGTGCGGATGTACAACATCCTTTTGCTGGCCACCGGTAACGTCGGCAGCGAAGGCACCGGTGCCAACATCTTCCGCGGCCACTGCAACGTGCAGGGCGCCACGGATTTCGGCCTCGATGTCGGCAACCTGCCGCTTTACTACGGGTTGGGTGCCGGTGCGTGGAAGCATTGGTCGCGCGTCTGGGAGGTGCCCTACGATTACTTCGTAGGCCGCTTCGATGCGGTTCCGGCCAAGGCGGGCCGCGATGCGCGCACGTCCGCGCAAAACATGGAAGTGCCCGGCATCACCTCGACCCGTTGGTTCGACGCGGTGACGCTGGACGCCGAAGAGGTCGACCAGCAGGACAACATCAAGGCGATGCTGGTCTTTGGCCATGGCGGCAACACCGTGCCGCGGATGCAAGATGCCCAGCGCGGCATGGATGCGCTGGATCTTCTGGTGGTGGCCGACCCGCACCCGACGACGTTTGCGGCGCTGCATTCGCGCACCGACAACACCTATCTTCTGCCGATCTGCACGCAGTTCGAATGTTCGGGGTCGCGCACGGCCTCCAACCGGTCGGTGCAGTGGGGCGAAAAGGTGGTCGAGCCCATCTTTGAG
>JBEAQJ010000135.1:0-17230 GCA_041163945.1 Pseudomonadota bacterium | reverse complement strand
TCACGCGCGTGCGCTGTTACGAGGCGGTGCTGGACAAATACCCCGCCGCCACCACGCATATGAGCCTATTGAATCTTGCCATGCGCATGGCCGGCCCGCGCGAAGCGGTGTGGCACGGGCTGATCCGCCGCAACCACGGCTGCACCCATTTCATCGTCGGCCGCGACCATGCCGGCCCCGGCAAGAACAGCCAAGGTCAGGATTTCTACGGCCCCTATGACGCGCAGGTGCTGTTCAAGGCGCACGAGGCCGAGATCGGGCTGGAAATGTTTGATTTCAAACACATGGTCTATGTGCAGGAAAAGGCGCAATACTACCCCGCCAACGAGGTGCCCGAGGGCGACACCGTTCTGGATATTTCCGGCACGGAACTGCGGCGGCGCCTGCGCGAAGGTCTGGAAATTCCCGAATGGTTTTCCTTCCCCGAGGTGGTGCGCGAATTGCGCCGCACCTCGCCGCCGCGCAGCCAGCAAGGCTTTACCGTGTTCTTCACCGGGCTGTCGGGCTCGGGCAAATCGACCATCGCCAACGCGCTGATGGTCAAGCTTATGGAGATGGGGGGGCGCCCCGTGACGCTGCTTGATGGCGATGTGGTGCGCAAGCACCTGTCATCCGAACTGGGGTTCAGCAAGGCGCATCGCGACATCAACATCCGTCGCATCGGTTACGTCGCGAGCGAAATCACCAAGAACGGTGGCATCGCCATCTGCGCGCCGATCGCCCCCTATACCGCAACGCGGCGCGCCGTGCGCGAGATGGTCGAAGCCCATGGCGCCTTTGTCGAAGTGCATGTGGCAACCCCCATCGAGGAATGCGAGCGCCGCGACCGCAAGGGGCTGTACAAGCTGGCGCGCGAAGGCAAGATCAAGGAATTCACAGGGATTTCCGACCCCTATGAGGCCCCCACCGCCGCCGAGCTGGTGGTCAACACCGAAGGCACGGAGGTGGATTACTGCGCCCAACAGGTGCTGTTGAAGCTTGAAAACCTTGGGCTGATTGCCGCCTGATCGCCCTTGCCGGGTTGTGCCGGCCATGCCGCCGCCACGATCTGCGCTCCGCTGTCATGCTGTGCCCTTTTGCCTGCGGACGCGCGTGTTGTGGCTGCGGGAGCCTCCGGCGGGAGTATTTGAAAAGCAAAGATGGGAGGGGCGGCCCAAGCGGAGGCGGCCGGTTGCGGGCTTAGCGGGTGGGCGATGCGGCCCCCGCGCCCGGCGCGGCCTCGCTTGTGTCGGGGTCGGGGGCCGGGGTCGGGCCCTCGACAGCCGCGCCTTCGGTCGGAAGCCCGTTGTCCCATGTGCCGCGCAAGACCTGCCCGCTGGCGTAGCGCATCGTGCCCTCGCCCTGGCGGCGGCCGTCGACAAAGCGGCCTTCGTAGACGTCCCCGTTGGAATAGGTGGCGATGCCAAAACCGTTCATGTCGCCCGCGGCCCATTCGCCCACATAGCTAAAGGCGTTGGGTTCGGGCATGGTCAGGCGGCCCTGGCCCTGGCGTTCGCCGGCCACGAACGTGCCATCATAGAGGGTCCCGTCGGCATAAACGACACGGCCCTGCCCATGGCGCAGCCCGTCTTGCCATTCCCCTTCGTAGCGGTAGCCGTCGGGGTGGGTCATCACGCCTTGGCCATGCTGGCGGGCATTCAGGAACTGCCCGACGTAGAGCAGACCATTGGCATAGTTGGCCGTGCCCTGTCCCTGGATCACACCCTCGGCCCAATCCCCGCTGTAGGATGACCCATCGGGATAGGTGATGGTGCCGGTCCCATGGGCCAGATCATCGACGAACTGTCCCTCATAGACCGACCCATCGGGATAGCGGACGCGGCCTTGCCCCATGATGCGGCCCTCGGCCCAGCTGCCGGTGTAGCTGTAGCCATCGGGCGTGGTAAAGCTGCCCTGCCCATGGCGCTGGTCATCGGCAAATTCGCCGTCGTACACATCGCCATTGGCATACCGCACCACCCCGCGCCCGACGCGCTGGCCAGCCACCAGCGTGCCCTCGTAGATGTCGCCATTGGATTGCGTCAGAACGCCCGTGCCGTTGATCTGGCCCGCCGCCCATTGGCCGTCATAGGTGGCGCCATCGGGCATCACCAGACGACCGGTGCCATCGCGTTGGCCCTGCACAAAGCCGCCGACATAGGTGGTGCCATCGGGATAGGTGATCGCGCCCTGCCCCGCCATCATGCCGTTTTGCCATTCGCCCTCGTAGCGATAACCATTGGGCCCGGTCAGCGTGCCCTGGCCATGATGCTGGGCATCGGCGAATTGGCCGGTGTAGCGCACCCCGTTGGAATAGACGGCCACGCCCGTGCCATGGATGCGCCCATCGCGCCACGCGCCTTCATAGGTCGAGCCATCGGCATAGGTGATGCGCCCTTGCCCATGCGGCCGACCGGCCTGAAACGCGCCTTCGTAGATCGAGCGGTCGGGAAATACCGCACGCCCTTCGCCCCGGATTTCGCCATCGACCCAGCTGCCGGTGTATTCATAGCCATTGGGCAGACGGTAGGTGCCTTGCCCATGCTGCACGCCGTTGCGGAATTCGCCCTCGTAGATGGCGCCGTTGTCATACTGCTGGATGTCGGTCACGACATCGCCGGTGCCCTGGGCCTGGGCCAGAGACACCGAAAGGATCACGGCGCCAAGCGCCAAGGCGTGTGTCGTCCTGTTCACGGGTCGGATGCCCTTTGTTGTTGGTCTGCGTCCGGGGCGCGCGGTGCCGCTGCAAGGCTATGGGCTTGGGCGGGCGGGTGCAACGGCTTTGGCACATGCCGATGCATGGCCTTGGCCTCGGGGCGCTTTCTGTTACATGTGCGCCGATCGAGGATGCCGTCATTTCCGGAAAGGGCGCCCCATGACCGAGCGCTTTCGCTTGAGCCTTGCACAGATGAACCCCGTCGTGGGCGATTTGCGTGGCAATGCCGCAACGGCCGCCCGCGCATGGGCGCAAGCCAAAGCCGTGGGCGCGGATATGGTGGCCTTTCCCGAGATGTTCCTGACCGGCTACCAATTGCAAGATCTGGTCGCAAAGCCCGCGTTTGCCGCCGATGTGCAGCAGGTGCTGGCACAGCTGGCGCAAGATTGCGCCGATGGCCCGGCCATCGGGATCGGTGCGCCCCTGCCCGGTGACGACAAACCTTTCAACGCGTGGTTCATCTTGCAGGGCGGCCAGATCACGGCGCACATCCTGAAACACCACCTGCCGAACTACAAGGTTTTCGACGAACAGCGCTATTACCACGCCGGCGATCCATCGGGGCCGGTGCGGGTGGGCCCGGTGCGGATCGGCGTGCCGATCTGCGAAGATGCTTGGTTTGACGATGTGACCGAAACCTTGGCCGAAACCGGGGCCGAAATCTTGGTGGTGCCCAATGGCTCCCCCTATCATCGCGGCAAGATGGACACGCGGCAGGCGATCATGGTCGCCCGCGTGATCGAGACGGGCCTGCCGCTGGTCTATCTGAACCTGACCGGCGGACAGGACGACCAGATTTTCGATGGCGCAAGCTTCGTGCTGAACCCGCATGGGGAATTGACCCACCAGATGCCCGCTTTCGACGCCGGTCTGTTCCATGTCGATTTCGAACGCGGCCCACAGGGCTGGCACGCCTTGCCCGGCGACAAGGCCATCCTGCCCGACCCATGGGCGGCCGATTATCGCGCCATGGTCGAGGCGTTGCGCGATTATGTCGGCAAGGCGGGGTTTTCCCGTGCGCTGCTGGGGCTGTCGGGCGGGGTAGACAGCGCGTTGGTGGCCGCCATCGCCGCCGATGCGCTGGGGCCCGAGAACCTGCGCTGTGTCATGCTGCCGTCGCGGTTCACCTCGCAGGCGTCGCTCGATGATGCCACGGCTGTCGCGCAAAGCCTTGGCGTCGCGCTCGACACCGTGCCGATCGGGCCGGCTCATGACGCGGTGCTGGGCACGCTTGCGCCGCTCTTTGCGGGCCGCAGCGCGGATCTGACCGAAGAAAACATCCAATCGCGCCTGCGCGGCGTGATGCTGATGGCGCTCAGCAACAAGTTCGGCGAAATGCTGCTGACAACCGGCAACAAATCCGAGGTCGCCGTGGGCTATGCCACCATCTATGGCGACATGGCCGGGGGCTACAACCCGATCAAGGATCTGTACAAGACCCGCGTTTTCGAAACCTGTCGCTGGCGCAACACCCACCACGAGGTCTGGATGAAGGGCCCCGCTGGGCCAGTGATCCCCGAGCGCGTGATCGACAAGCCCCCCACCGCCGAGCTGCGCGAAAACCAAAAGGACGAAGACAGCCTGCCCCCCTATGCGGTGCTGGATGACATCCTGGAAATGCTGATCGACAAAGACGCCTCGGTCGCCGACGTCGTGGCCAAGGGCCATGATCGCGCCGTGGTGAAAAAGATCGAAAGCCTGATTTACCTCAGCGAATACAAGCGCTTTCAATCCGCCCCCGGCGCGCGGCTGACCGAACGTGCCTTTTGGCTCGATCGTCGCTACCCGATCGTCAACCGCTGGCGCGACAACAGCTGACCGCGGCCATCGCCCGATGCGGGGCGCAGCTTGCGGGTCAATGCACGCTGACGGGCATCATGTCGTTCTGGCGGGCCACGACGAAGGCCATGTTGCGATCCCGCACCAGCGCCAACTGCTGGCCGCTTTCGCTGCCAATCGCATAGAGCGTGTCGATCCCCTTGGCCTGTTGGCGGATCTCGTCGGGCAAATCGCACACGGCGACGGGCCGGATGTAGACGATGGGACGGCCTGAAACCCGTGCCGCGTCGTGATCATTGGTCATGGTGATGCCCTCCTTTCAACCCGTGGCGCCCGTGGTGATGCGGATCGTTTGCACGATGCTGTCGGGCCGGCTGCGCTGCAATTCGATGTGCAAAAGCCCGTTTTCCAGGCGCGCGCCCGCCACCTCGACCCCATCGGCCAACACGAAGCTGCGCTGGAATTGCCGCGCGGCGATCCCGCGATGCAGGAACACCCGCTCGGCGCTGTCGTCGGCCTGTCGGCCCCGCACCAAAAGCTGCCGATCTTCCAGCGTGATCGACAGGTCGCTTTCGGCGAACCCGGCCACGGCCAAGGTGATGCGATAGGCCGTTTCACCACATTGTTCGATATTGTAGGGGGGGTAGCCGTCGTTGCCCGCCTTGGCGGTGCGCTCGACCAGCCGTTCCAGTTGGTCGAACCCCAGCAAGAACGGGTGCGATCCCAGCGTCAGTTTCGTCATCAGCGGCACATCCTTTCAAAAAGCGATCTGCAAGGCGGCGTGCCCCGATCCCGGCAACACGCGCACCCGCCGAATATGGGAAGGCCCGCGCCCTCTGGCAAGGCTTGGCGGGTGATCTTCACCGCGCTAGACTATACCCAACAGACCGAGCAGACCCAGCAAGGGATCGCCCCGCATGAATGCCCCCATGGGCCCCAAGGAATTGACCCACGAAGAGGTGTTGCGCATCTCTTTGGAGGTTCTCAAGCGCGAACATCGCGATCTGGATGAGGCCATCGCCGCCCTGCATCTGGCGATCAATCCCGATCCGCTGACGCTGCGGCGGCTGAAAAAGCAAAAGCTTCTGCTCAAGGATCGCATCGCGCGGATCGAGGATGATCTGACCCCCGACATCATCGCCTGAGCGTGCCATTGCATGACCGCGCGGCGCGTCTATAGTGCGCGGCTCTCACACGGGGCGCGAAAGGGCGGTGTGCATGGCAAAGATCGAGGTGGGCATCATCATGGGCAGCCAGTCCGACTGGCCCACCCTGCGCGAGGCAGCCGATATTCTGGATGCGCTTGGGCTGGCATACGAGACGCGCATCGTCTCGGCCCATCGCACGCCCGACCGGCTGTGGGACTATGGCCAAACGGCGGTGGACCGCGGGCTCAAGGTGATCATCGCAGGCGCCGGCGGTGCGGCACATCTGCCGGGCATGATGGCCTCGAAAACCCGGGTGCCGGTGATCGGCGTGCCGGTCCAGACCAAGGCGCTGTCCGGGGTCGATTCGCTTTATTCCATCGTGCAGATGCCCAAGGGCTATCCGGTGGCCACCATGGCGATCGGATCGGCGGGGGCGGCCAATGCCGGGCTGATGGCGGCCGCGATTCTGGCGCTGTCCGATCCGGCCCTGGCTGCCCGGCTCGATGCGTGGCGCGCGGCGCTGTCGGCCTCTATCCCCGAGACCCCGAATGAAGCCTGATATGCTGCCCCCCGGCGCGACCATCGGCATTCTGGGCGGCGGGCAACTGGGCCGGATGCTTGCGATGGCTGCTGCACGCCTGGGCTATCGCAGCCATATCTTCGAACCGGGCCCCGCCCCGGCCGCAGATGTGGCCCATGCGCTGACCCAAGCCCCTTATACCGATCTCGACGCGCTTGGCCGGTTTGCGGCCAGCTGTGATCTGATCACGTTCGAATTCGAAAACATCCCCGCCACCGCGCTCGATGTCTTGGCCACATCGACCCCGCTTTTCCCGGACCGCCGCGCCCTTGAAACCAGCCAGGACCGGCTTGTGGAAAAGCGCTTTCTGGCCGGACTGGGGCTGGCCACGGCCCCGTTTGCGCCGATCGACGAACCGGGCGATCTTGACGGGGCGCTCGATGCGACCGGCACCCCCGCCATCCTCAAAACCCGCCGCTTCGGATATGACGGCAAGGGCCAGGCCCGCGTGATGGCGCGCGCCGATGCCCCGCAGGCGCTGGCCAGCCTGCAAGGCGCACCCGCCATTGCCGAAGGCTTCGTGAATTTCTCGCGCGAGATCAGCGTGATCGCCGCACGCGGGCATGATGGGCAGATCGCGGCCTTCGATCCGGGCGAAAATCTGCACATTGACGGTATCTTGGCCACCACCACCGTGCCGGCCAACCTGGCGCTGGCACTGCGCACGGATGCGGTGCTGATCGCCGGGCGCATCTTGGGCGCGCTGGATTATGTGGGCGTGATGGGGGTGGAACTTTTCGTCACGCCCCAGGGACTTGTGGTCAACGAAATCGCCCCGCGCGTGCACAATTCCGGCCACTGGACCCAGGCGGGCTGCGCGGTCGATCAATTCGAACAGCACATCCGCGCCATCGCGGGCTGGCCCCTGGGCGACGGGCGGCGGCATGCCAATGTGGTGATGGAAAACCTGATCGGCCAGGATGTCGACCGCGCCCGGATTCTGGCGGGCGAACCCGGTGTGCAGATCCATCTCTACGGCAAATCCGACGCGCGTCCGGGCCGCAAGATGGGCCATGTGAACCGGGTGACCGGACCCGCCTGAACAAAGCCCCGTCACCTGTCGCCACATCCGCGGATTGCCCCGCATCGGCATGAAGCCCGTGGTGGAACGGCGCCGCCGGCATGGGGCTTGCCCGTGGCCGGCCGCCCCCCGCCTATTCGATGATCCGCTCGATGGCCTCGATATAGCCAAGCTCACGATCGAAAGCGCCGTTGCGCAAGAACGCCAGGGTCTGGGCGATGACCAGCGGGTTGTTCATCATGAAGGTATGGGTCACGGGCAGCACGATGTGATCGGCCATGCCGTCCACGCGCGTGCTGTCGACGGCCACCTTGCCGTCATCGGCCCCGGGGATCATGGCGGAATAGATCGGGTTCAAGGATTGATCGCCCGCGATCACGCCCAGTTCGAAATCCACGGGCGGCAAGCGGTTTGGCAGATCGCGCGCGCCCGTGCCCAGCTGCATCCCGGCCGGGCCATTGATCCATTCAAACGGTTCCAGGGGCCCCAGCACATCGACCAGCTCGGATCCGGCATTGGGCGGGGCCAGCATCACGACCCGGCCCAGATGCGCGGGCTTGTGGCGCGACAGCCAGTAGCGCAGCAAGATCCCGCCCATCGAATGGGTGACGACATGCACCTGCGCGCCCGCGCACCGCGCCAGCGCCGGCAGCAAGGCCATGGGCGCCAATTCCGCGATCGAGGCCTTGCGCGACGGATAACTGCCGTTGACCACCTGATAGCCTTCGGCCTCCAGCGCCTCTTCGATCAGAAACAGCGACGCGCCGCTGCGGGCCAGCCCATGCAGCAAGATCACGCAATCGGCCGCGCGCAGCGTGGCCGGCCAGACGCCGGCAAGCAGCAAGATCAACACCATCCGTTTCATGGCCCTTTAGATAGGGGTGGTTGCCGGGATCCGCGAGGGGGGGGGAAGACAAGGGGGGATTGCCTTGGCCCGCGCCACGCGCCAGTCTCGGCGCCATGTCGCCCACCCGCCCCCGCCTTGCCGTCCGTGGCCTTTTGCTGATCGACGATTGCCTGCTGCTGGTGAATGCCTGGGGCGGCGGCAAAAGCGACTTGCTGTGTGCACCGGGTGGCGGGGTCGAGATGCATCGCTCGCTGCACGACAACCTGATCCGCGAATTCCACGAAGAAACCGGCCTGACCATCGCGGTGGGCGCGCCCTGCCTGGTCAATGAATTCCACGCACCCGGCCATGATTTCCATCAGGTCGACATCTATTTCCGCGTGCACTGGGTGGCGGGCGACCCCTTTGCCCCATGGACCGATCCCGAAGGCATCGTGACCCAACGCCATCTGATCGCACGCCACGACATGCACCGCTATCGCTACAAGCCCGACAGCCTTCCCGATGTGGCCTGGTCCGATGCGGTCGTCTACGACGCGCTCGAACCCCTGGTGCGCTGAGGCCAAAGCCCCCAGCCGATGCCCCCCAGCACCACCAGGCCCGCCAAAACCATGTCCCAGCTGGGGCGTTCGGCCAAAAAGAGCGCGCCCCCCAAGGCCGCGATCACCGGCACCGACAGCTGCGCCAACCCGGCGACCGACGCCCCGATGCGCGGCAGCACCCGATACCACAGCGCATAACCCAGCCCCGAGGTCAGCCCCCCCGATATCGCCGCCAGGGCCAAGGCCCAAGCCGTCGCATCATTCGTCAGGCTCGCCCCCGTCTGAACCAGCACGGCGCCAAATCCCAGAACCGTGGCCCAGACAAAGGCGCCCCCCGTATCGCCCAAGGGATCAGCCGATCCACGCCCGATCAGCGAATAGATGCCCCAGCCCAGCGCCGCTGCAATCATAGCGCCCACGGCCCAGGCCGGGCTGGCCGCCTGAGGGCCGGGCCAGACCAGCCAGACAAGACCCGCCAAGGCGACGCCGGCCCCGAACCAGCGCCGTGCGGGCGGGCGTTCGCCCAGCATCAAGGCGCCGGCAAACATCGTGACCTGCACCCCCCCGAACAAGATCAGCGCGCCAAGCCCCGCATCCATCGCCAGATAGGCGCAGGAAAACCCCACCAGATAGGTCGACAGCATCATCCCACCGACCACCCGCCGCGGCGACAGCATCTGCATGCCCCCACCCCGAAGCCGGATCAGCAGCCCCAAGACCAAGGCCCCCGCCGCCGCCCTGAGCAGCGCGAAATCCAGCGCGCCGATCTGCCCCGATCCGACCGCGGCGCGGTTCAGCACCGAATTGGCCGCAAAGGCCAAAAGAACCAGAACCGTCAGCCCGAAAAGCTTCATGCCAGCATCCGCGCCGCCAAGGCCCCCGAAAGGTAGGACACGCGCCCCCCCGCGATGGTGCCGCAAATCATCCCCCGCGCATCGAGGATCACCAGATCGGCCCGGGCCCCCACCGTGATGCGGCCGCGATCGGACCAACCCATCACGCGGGCCGGTCCCGACGAGATCAGCCCCCAGGCCGCGGGCCAGCCAAGGCGCGGCGCCAACTTCAGCGCCGCGCGCGCAAGCGTCGGATAGTGGTAGTCTGACACCAGCGCATCGACCAGCCCCGCCTCGATCAGCGCCTCGGCCGAGACCTTTCCACTGTGAGAGGCCCCGCGCACCACGTTGGGTGCACCCATGATCACCGGCTCGCCGGCCTGCTTGGCCGCGCGGGCAGCTTCGGGGGTTTCGGGAAATTCGCACAGATCCGCGCCCAGCGCGCGAAACCGGGCGCGATCGGCGGCGGTGTGGTCGTCGTGGCTGCCCATCCGCACGCCCCAGGCCGCCAGACGGGCCGCAACATCGGGCAGCACGGTGGCCAGGCGGTCGCGATTGGCGTGCAGGCTTGACAGCAGGCGGGCATGTGCGTCGGGCGCGCGCCCGGCCTTGAGCGCCTGGCCGGTCAGGCCGGGGGGCCGCTTGCCGGCGGCCAGATGCTTGTGGGGCAGATGATCGTTCCACACGACATAGGAAATGCCCGCCTGCTGCACGAAGGCCAGCATCGCCTCGAAGGTATCGATCAGATGCGTTTCGACGCGAAGCTGCAGATGCAGCTGCGTCAGGGTTTGCGCCGCCGCCAGCGCCTTGGCCAGGCTTTGGGCGAATTCGGGGCTGCGCATGCCGCCTTCCCAGCTCCAGAACTGGGCCAAGACGGCGGTGGTGATGCCGCTTGCGCCACATTCGGCGTCCAACCCCGCCAGCCCCGCCGCGGGGGTATCGACCGCCCCGCGACGGGGGGCCATGTGCCGCTCGAAGCCATCGCCATGCAAATCCACGATACCCGGCACGATCCGCCATCCCGTCAGATCGATGGCCCGCCCCCCCGCGGTCGCGATCTGGCCATCCACGATGCTGATCGCGTCGCGGTGCAGGCCATCGTCGAACAAGATCTCGGCCCCCGTCAGGCGCAGCGGCGCAAGTTCAGCCATCGGCATCACCCGCACCCCCCGCGCCGGGGGCCGCCGCATCCCGCGCAGCATCGCCATAGGCGCGCGCGATCAGCGCGGCGACATCGGCGTCGCCCCATCCCGCGGCCATGGCGGCCGCGATCTGCGCGCGGGCGGCCAGAAGCGTCGGGGTTTCCACGCCGAAATCGGCCGCGATCCGGCGAAACACGGCGTTGTCCTTGGCCACGCCCGCGATCGGAAAGCCCACGCTGTGGTCCTGGCCCAGCATGCGCGCCAGCCGGTCCTTCAGCACCGGCGCCCCGGCCGGCCCGCCCGCCAGGATCGACAAGACCGTATCCAAGGGCAATCCGGCCTGTCGGGCCACGGCCACCTGTTCGGCCAAGGCCGCGAAATAGCTTTGCATCATGGCATTGTTGATCGACTTCATCACCAGGCCCGACCCCAGGGGTCCGACGTGAAAGATGCGCCCCGACAGCGGCGCCAGCACCGCCTGCGCGCGCGCCACCGCGGCATGTGCGCCCCCAAGAAACAGCCCGCAGGTGCCAGCCAGAACCATGTCGGGCCCCCCTGAAATCGGGGCATCGACCAGATCGGCACCAAGCTGTGCGATCGGGTCGGCAAAACCCGTCAGCGTGGCCGGCGTGATGGTGCTGGTTTCCACGATCAGCCGTCCGTCCAGCGGACCGCCGGTCAATGCCGCCAGCATTTCGGCCACGGCGGCATCGTCAAACAAGCTTAGCACCAAAACATCGGCCTGCGCGACCAGGTGCGCCAGATCCGGCGCGATGGCCAGACCCGGCACCGACCGGCCGCTGCGGGTCCAGCCGACGACAGGACGGCCAGAGGCGGCCAACCGGGCCGCGATGGCACGGCCCATCCGGCCCAACCCGATCACCCCGATCCTGTCCATCCCGCCCCCCAGTGCCTGCATGCCGGACCATGCCACGCGCCAACCCACCCCACAACCGGGGCCGGGGCAGGCGGGGACAGAAACGAAAAGGGGCCGCAGATGCGGCCCCTTTCCCGATCCTATCGCGGGTGCGATTACATCATGCCGCCCATGCCGCCCATGTCGGGCATGCCGGCTGCGGCTTCTTCTTTCTTGGGCTTGTCGGCCACCATGGCTTCGGTGGTGATCAACAGGCCCGCGACCGATGCGGCATCTTGCAGCGCGGTGCGCACGACCTTTGCGGGGTCGATCACGCCGAACTTGAACATGTCACCATATTCTTCGGTCTGCGCGTTGAAGCCGAACTTGGCGTCTTTCGATTCGCGGATCTTGCCCGCGACGACGGAACCGTCGACGCCAGCGTTGTCGGCGATCTGACGCAGCGGTGCTTCCAGCGCGCGGCGCACGATGGCGATACCGGCATCTTGATCGGGGTTGTCGCCCTTGACGCCGTCAAGCGCCTTGGCACCCTGAACCAGCGCCACGCCACCACCGACAACGATGCCTTCCTGAACCGCGGCGCGGGTTGCGTTCAGCGCGTCATCGACGCGGTCCTTGCGCTCCTTGACCTCGATTTCGGACATGCCGCCGACGCGGATGACGGCGACGCCGCCGGCCAGCTTGGCCACGCGTTCCTGCAGCTTTTCCTTGTCGTAATCGCTGGTGGTTTCTTCGATCTGTGCACGGATCTGGCCGACACGCGCTTCGATCTCGGCCTTGGCGCCGGCCCCGTCCACGATGGTGGTGTCATCTTTCTTGATGACGACCTTCTTGGCGCGGCCCAGCATGTCGAGCGTGACGCTTTCCAGCTTCATGCCCAGATCTTCCGAAATCACCTGACCACCGGTCAGGATGGCCAGATCCTGCAGCATGGCCTTGCGGCGATCGCCAAAGCCCGGCGCCTTGACGGCGGCGATCTTCAGGCCGCCACGCAGCTTGTTGACCACCAGCGTGGCCAGCGCTTCGCCTTCGACGTCTTCGGAAATGATCAGCAGCGGCTTGCCCGACTGGATCACCGATTCCAGCAGCGGAACCATCGGCTGCAGCGACGACAGTTTCTTTTCGTGCAACAAGATCAGCGCGTCTTCCAGTTCGACGGCCATCTTGTCGGGGTTGGTGACGAAATAGGGCGACAGATAGCCGCGATCGAACTGCATCCCTTCGACCACTTCGACCTCGGTCTCGAGACCCTTGTTTTCTTCGACGGTGATCACGCCGTCATTGCCGACCTTCTGCATGGCGTCGGCGATCATGCGGCCGATCTGAGCTTCGCCATTGGCCGAGATGGTGCCGACCTGTGCGACCTCGTCGCTGTCGGCGACAGCGCGCGACGACGACTTGATGTGGTCGATGACCTTGTGCACGGCCATGTCGATGCCGCGCTTCAGATCCATCGGGTTCATGCCGGCAGCGACCGACTTCATGCCTTCGCGCACGATGGCCTGCGCCAGAACCGTGGCGGTGGTGGTGCCGTCGCCGGCCTCGTCATTGGTGCGCGAGGCGACTTCTTTCACCATCTGCGCGCCCATGTTCTCGAACTTGTCTTCCAGTTCGATTTCCTTGGCGACCGACACGCCGTCCTTGGTGATGCGGGGCGCACCGAAGGATTTTTCGATCACGACGTTGCGGCCCTTGGGGCCGAGCGTGACCTTGACCGCGTCGGCCAGAATGTTGACGCCGCGCAGCATGCGGTTGCGGGCATCGGTCGAGAATTTGACGTCCTTAGCAGCCATTGTGGGCTCTCCTTGGATTATCGTTGAAGAAAGGGAATGGGATCGGGCGCGCTGGCGCCCTCATGCTCAGGCGGTGACGCCGAGGATGTCCGATTCCTTCATGATCAAAAGCTCTTCGCCGTCGATCGTGACCTCGGTGCCCGACCATTTGCCGAACAAGATACGGTCACCGGCCTTGACGGCCATGGCGATCAGTTCGCCCGAATCCTTGCGCGCGCCCGGGCCGCAAGCGATCACTTCGCCTTCGGAGGGCTTTTCCTTGGCGCTGTCAGGGATGATCAGGCCGCCCTTGGTCTTTTCATCGGACGCGATGCGGCGGACCAACACACGGTCATGCAGCGGTTTGAATGCCATCTCTCGAACACTCCTCTCGGGTTCGTTTCATCCTTGCGTTGGCACTCGTCACGGGTGAGTGCCAACAGCGCGCACATAAGGAGCGCCCCCGGCCGAGTCAACGGCCCGCGCGCGCAAAAATGAACGCGCCCCGCCATTGCGCGCGGGGGCGACCCGCAGCCCCGTGACAAGCCGCCCCCCCATCGCTATGAGGGCGCGATTCCGCTTGTGCCAGCTTGAGAGAGATCGATGACAACGCTCGTATTCGGCCATAAATCGCCCGACACTGATTCCACCGGCTCGCCCATCATCTGGGCCTGGTATCTCAACGAGATCCGCGGCGAACCCGCCGAAGCCGTGCTTTTGGGTGAGCCCAACACCGAGGCCGCGTTCTTGCTGGCGCGCTGGAACCTGCCGCGCCCGCGCATCATCACCGATGTGGCACCCGGCCAGCCGGTGGTCATCGTCGACACCAACAACCCCGCCGAATTGCCCGCCGGCATCAATGCGGCCGACATCCGCGGCATCATCGACCATCACAAGCTGGTGGGCGGGCTGGAAACCAAGGGCCCGATCGAGATCCGGATGGAACCGCTGGCCTGCACCGCCACCATTCTGCACAAGATGATCGGCGCCGACATCGCCCGCGCCCCCGACTGGATCAAGGCCACGATCCTGACCTGCATCTTGTCGGACACGCTGGAATTCCGCTCGCCCACCACGACAACCGAAGACCGCAGCGTTGCCCAATCCCTGGCCACGGCGCTCGGGATCGACATTGCCGGTTACGCCGCCGAAATGTTCGCGGCCAAATCCGATGTGTCGGCCTTCAGCGAGGCGGAATTGCTGCGCATGGACAGCAAGGAATACGAAATCGCAGGCCTGCAGCTGCGCGTCAGCGTGCTGGAAACGACATCCCCCGCCGCGATCTTGTCGCGCAAGGATGCCTTGATGGCGGCCATGCCTGATGTGGCGGCCGAAGACGGCGCCGATCAGGTGCTTTTGTTCGTCGTCGACATCCTGCGCGAGGAAGCGACGCTGTTGGTGCCCAATGACCTTGTGGCGCAGATCGCTGCCAAAAGCTTTGGGGCCGATGCCGGCGGGGCCGACACCGTCGTTCTGCCCGGTATCATGAGCCGCAAGAAGCAGATCATCCCCAACCTGGCGCTGTAAGCGCCGGGCGGTTTGCACAGGCGGGCGCGCGACAGCACCGGCTGACCCGCGCCTTTTGGTGCGGGCATGGCTGGCAGCACGCGCTGCTTGCCTGTATGGCTGCCCCAAGTGCGAAAGGAACCCGCCCATGACCCGCATCATCAACACCTTGTCCGAGATCGCTGCCCAGTATGACGCGCTGTTCTGCGATCTTTGGGGATGTGTGCATGATGGCATGCGCGCCTTTCCCGATGCCGTGGCGGCGCTGCGGGACTACAAGGCCCAAGGCGGGATCGTGGTGCTGGTGACCAATTCGCCGCGTCCCCGCGCCGCGGTGGCGCGCCAGCTCGATCGCATCGGGGTGCCGCGCGACTGCTATGATGTGATCGCCACCTCGGGCGACAGCGCCCGCGCGGCGATGTTTGCGGGCGTGGTCGGCGCCAAGGTCTGGCATATCGGCGAACCGCACGATCTGTCGTTTTTCGAACCGATGGCGCTGCTCGACAATCCCGTGCAGATCGAACAGGTGCCGCTGGCCCAAGCCGAGGGGATCGTGTGCACCGGCCCCTTTGACCCGCAGGCCGATCCGGCCGTGATGCGCCCCGAGTTCCTGTTGGCCAAGACACGCGGGTTGAAGCTGTTGTGTGCAAACCCCGATATCGTCGTCGATCGGGGCGAAAAACGGGAATGGTGCGCCGGCGCACTGGCGCGGCTTTACACCGAAATGGGGGGAGAAAGCCTTTATTTCGGCAAGCCGCACCCACCGATCTACGATCTGGCCCGCCGACGGCTGGCGCAGCTTGGCCCATCGGTGCCGGACGCGCGTATCCTGGCCGTGGGCGATGGTATCCACACCGATGTCGAAGGCGGGATGGGCGAGGACATCGATACGCTGTTCATCACCGGCGGGCTCGCCCGCACGGAGACGGGCACCGATCGGCAACCCGATCCGCAGAAGCTGGCGCAGTTCTTGACCGCAGCCCAGATGGAACCGACCTATTCGATCGGCATGCTTCGCTAAGCGGACACGCCCCAGACGGGGGGACGCTGTCCCCCCACCCCCCCTGGAGTATTTCCGAAGCAAAGATGCGCAGCGCACGCGAAACATAATTGCGGCATTTTACGTTTTCGTGGTTCTTTATTGCTTTCTGCATTGCAGAATGGCCGGTTTCCCGCTAAACAGGCGCATCATGCAGGAATCGCCGCCCATGCTCGACAACATCACCACCGGCACCATCGTCATCGAAGACCTGGAAATCGGCATGAAGCGGTCGCTTCAGAAGCTTGTCACCGATCAAGACATCGAGCTTTTCGCGCAGGTGTCCACCGACCGGAACCCGGTGCATCTGGATGACGCCTATGCCCGCGACACGATCTTTGAAGGGCGCATCGCACATGGGATGCTGACCGCGGGGCTGATCTCGGCGGTGATCGGCGAACAGCTGCCGGGGCATGGCACGGTCTATCTGGGGCAGACCTTGAAATTCATGGCGCCCGTTCGCCCGGGCGACATGGTGATGGCCGAGGTCGAGGTGACCGAGATCGACCATGGCCGCCGGCGCGTGACGCTGGCCACCCATTGCCGGGTGGGCCCGACCGTCGTGCTGAAGGGCGAAGCCGTGGTGCTGGCCCCGTCGCGAAAGTTCGACTGACGCGCAGCGCTTGCGCATCGGCGCAGGGGCGGCTACGCCGTGGCCCATGCGGATCCTGCGCGACCCTCAATACACCCGCCCGCAAGATCGCGGCGCATCGGCCGCCATCGGGAATTTCGATGGCGTGCATCGCGGCCATCGATACGTGATCGATTTGGCCCGAAGGGTCCAGGCCCCCTTGGGCGTCGTCACCTTTGAACCGCACCCCCGCCAATTCTTTGCCCCCGACGCGCCGCCCTTTCGCTTGATGAACGCGGCCGCGCGCGCCCATCGGCTGGAAAAGCTGGGGGTCGAGATCTTGGCCGAATTGCCCTTTGACACGCGCCTGGCCGCGCTGTCTGCCGAGGCTTTTGCCCGCGATGTGCTGGCCCGTGGCCTGGGGCTGAGCCATGTGGTGGTGGGGGCGGATTTCTGCTTTGGCCAAGGGCGCAGCGGCACCGCCGAGATGCTGCGCGACTATGGCCGGAGCTACGGCTTTGAGGTCACCATCGCGGATCTTGTCACCGCCGAAACGGGCGCCGTGTCTTCCACCGCGATCCGCACCGCCTTGTCCGAGGGCCGCGCGCGGGATGCCGCCGCCATGCTGGGCCATTGGCACCGGATCGAGGGGCCGGTTCTGCATGGCGACAAGCGCGGCCGCGAATTGGGCTATCCGACCGCCAACATGGCGCTCGAAGGGCTGCATGTGCCCAAGCTAGGCGTCTATGCGGTGCTTGTCGATGTTCTGGATGGCCCCCACAAAGGCACCTATCACGGCGTGGCCAATCTGGGCATCCGGCCGATGTTTGAACGGCCGACGCCCAATCTGGAAAGCTTCCTGTTCGATTTTTCGGGCG
>JBEAQJ010000134.1:0-3510 GCA_041163945.1 Pseudomonadota bacterium | reverse complement strand
GCATTCCGACCGCCCTTTTCGCAGCGCTTATGGGGCTGATGATGGCCCAAGCCGCCCCCGCCCAGACCATCGAGCCCGAAGTCACGCTGCGCTTTCAGCATTTCGTGTCGCCGGCCAGCGCGAACCCGACCCATTTCATGCAACCCTGGGCCGATGCGGTCGAGACGCAATCGAACGGGCGCATCCGCGTCGAAATCTACCCCTTCCTGCAACTGGGGGGCACGGCCCCGGATCAATACGACCTGATCCGCGACGGGGTGATCGACGGGGGCTGGGTCATCCCCGGCTACCAGCCCGGGCGCTTTCCAAAGGCCGAGGCGCTGGAGCTTCCCTTCATGACGACCAAATCGGCCGAAGAAGCCAGCCGCGCGGCATGGGCATTTACGGTGCAGAACCTGATGGAGGATTTCGCCGATGTGCACCTGATCGCGGTGCATATGCATGGGCGGGGGCTGATCCATCTGCGCGGCGAACCGATTGCGGCCTTGACCGATTTCGAAGGGCTGCGGCTGCGCGGGCCGTCACGCCCGGCGACACTGCTTTTGGAACGCCTGGGCGCCACGCCCGTGGGCCTGCCCGTGCCCGCCTTTCCCGAAGCGCTGTCGCGCGGCGTGGTCGACGGCGGGGTGATCACCTGGGAACAGGCGCCATCGCTGGGCTTTGCCGATCTGATCGACAGCCACACGGATGTGGCGGGCGATCAATCGCTCTACAATCTTTATTTTCTATGGGCGATGAACCGTGGCGTCTATGACGCGCTGCCCCCCGATCTGAAGGCGGTGATCGATGCGAATTCCGGCCTTATGGCATCGGCCTGGGCCGGGCGGGCGCATGACATCGGCGATGTCGAAGGGCGCATCGCGATGGAGGATGCCGGCAACATCATCACGCAAATGACGCCGGAACTGACGGCCGAAATCATGGCGCAGGGCGAGACGGTGATTGCCGAGTGGATCGCCGAAATGGATGCGCGTGGGCTGAATGGCGCGCATCTTGTGGCCGCCGCCCGTGCCGCCGTCGCGGCCGAAAAGGGCACCGCGCCCGGGCCCTATTCCGCCGATGCGCCAAAGCCCTGATCGGCGCGCAACAGCGTGATCACCGTGCCCCCGTAGCTGCGCTGATCACGCAAGGTGAACCCGTCTGGCACCAGCGGCGCGCTGTTGTCTTCCCATACGATCAGGGCGCCCGGTGCAATCCAGCCCCCGGCGCGGGCCGCCACCAAGGCGCGCGCACCCAGACCCTTGCCATAGGGCGGGTCCAGGAAGATCAGCTCGAACGGGGCCGCCGCCGCCAGGCCTAGATCGGTGGCGTCACGGCGCAACAGCGTTGTGACCCCTTGTGCCGCGCAAAGTGCGATGTTTTCGCGCAGCAGCCCGCGCGCCGTCGCGCCATCATCGACAAAGGTGACATGCGCCGCCCCGCGGCTCAGCGCTTCAAGACCCAAGGCGCCGGTGCCGGCAAACAGATCCAGCACGCGGGCCCCCGTGATCGGATCCCCCTGCTTGCCCGAGCACAGGATGTTGAACAGGTTCTCGCGCACCCGATCGGTGGTCGGGCGCAGATGCGCGGCCATGTCGCCCGCGCCAACCTCGGCCAGTTTCTTGCCCCGCCAGCGCCCGGCGACAATGCGCATCGCCCTAGCCCTGCAACAGCGTTTTCAGGTCCAGGCCAAGATCGGCCACCTGCGTGGGGTCGGGGGATTTTCCATCGGCGATCAAGCGCTTGCCCACCATATAGCCGCGCGGATCGTTCATCGCGTCAACCGCGATAAGCCGCTCGCCCGCGTAATACCAATGTGACCGCGCAGCGCCCGCATCGCGCACCACGACACGCGTGTAACCCGTGTTCAACCCCGCGATCTGAAGCTTGACGTCGTATTGATCCGACCAGAACCACGGCTGGGGCTGGTAGGCGATACCGGCGCCAAGGATATTTTGCGCCACGATCTCGGCCTGGTCGATGGCGTTTTGCACCGACTCCAGCCGGATGCGCCCGCCTTGGTAGGGAAAGCTCGCACAATCGCCCGCCGCCCAGATCGCCGGATCGCTGGTGCGCCCCTGTTCATCGGTCGCGATGCCGTTCTCGATCACAAGCCCTGCCGCCGCGGCCAAGGCGGTGGCAGGTGTGATGCCGATGCCCACGATCACCATGTCGCAGGCCAGTTCCGTTCCATCCGACAAGACCGCGCCGCTGACATGGCCCTTGCCGACAAGTCGGGCCAGCCCCACGCCTTCGCGGATGTCGACACCATGGGCGCGGTGCAACGCGCGGAAATAATCCGAAGTTTCGGGGGCGGCCACCCGCTGCAAGATGCGCGGGGCCATTTCGATCAGCGTCACATCCATGCCGCGCTTGGTGGCCACCGCTGCGGCCTCTAGCCCGATATAGCCGCCGCCCACGATCAGCGCGCGCCGCCCCGCCCGCAGGTCCGGCGCCATGCCATCCACATCGGCCAGCCCCCGAACCACGTGCACCCCCGCCAGATCGCCACCGATGGCCGCAGGCAGGCGGCGGGGCACCGACCCCGTGGCCAGCACCAGCGCGTCATAGGCGATGCTTTGTTCCCCAAGCACGATGCGATGCCCGACGCGGTCGATCCCTGTGACCGACCGGCCCAGCGACAAGGTGATCCCCATGCCCTGGTAATAGCTTTCGGGCCGCAACAGCAGCCGCTCCAGGGCCAGATCGCCCAAAAGATAGGCCTTGGACAAGGGCGGGCGCTGGTAGGGCAGCACCGGTTCGTCGCCAATCAGGGTGATCTGGCCGGCAAAGCCTTCGGTGCGCAGCTTGGCAACGCAGGATGCCCCGGCCTGACCCGCGCCGATGACCACGATGTTTTCCATCACCCCCACCTTTCGCGTTGGCCGAATGTCGCGCAGACCCTATATGGCGGGGCACAGGAATCACAAGCGAAGGGGACCGCACCCATGACCATTTCCGTCGGCGACAAACTGCCCGATGCCACGCTGCTGATCTTTGGCGCCAACGGGCCGGAGCCGGTCAAGATGGCCGACAAGACCCAGGGCCGCAAGGTCGTGATCTTCGGCTTGCCGGGCGCCTATACCCGGACGTGCACCGCGGCCCATGTGCCCAGCTTCATCCGCACAAAGGCCGGCTTTGATGCCAAGGGCGTGGATGAGATCATTTGTGTCTCGGTCAATGACCCCTTCGTGATGTCGGCTTGGGCCAAGGACACCGGCGCAGCCGACGCCGGGCTGACGTTCCTGGGCGATGCGGCGGCGGAATTCACCAAGGCCATCGGCCTGAACTGGACCGCGGCGCCGGCTGGCTTCTACGACCGTTCACGCCGCTATGCGCTTTACGCCGAGGATGGGGTGGTCAAGGTCTTGAACATCGAAGAAGGCCCGGGCGTGTGCGAATTGTCCGCGGGCGAAACGCTGCTGGCCGCGATTTGACAACGGCGGGGCGGGCCACGACCGGGTTCCGCCCCCCTTATCCGGCAAAACGATCCATCTTGGATGCCAGCATGACGTCAAGCTGGCTCAGGCC
>JBEAQJ010000133.1:0-13626 GCA_041163945.1 Pseudomonadota bacterium | reverse complement strand
CCTGCACCACGGGCGAGATCGTGATCGTCGATGGTGGCTACCATGTGCTGGGCATGGCACAGCCGGAAAACATGTGACCAAGCGGGGCCGCGCCCCCCGTTCGGGCGGCGCGGCGGTCGTTTTGGTCAGTTCGGGATGATCTGGTAGATCTCGCCTTCGTCCATGGCGGCATAAAGGCTTCCATCCGGCCCCAGAACGACCGACCGGAAGCGGCCCGGTTCCATCGGCAAGGGCAGCGAAACGACCTCGGCCGACAGCCCGTCGTCGGCGATGTCCAGCAGGTCGATCCGCTGACCCACGGGCGTTCCGCCAAAACCAATGCCCATGATGCCCACAGCCATATGGCCGTTCCAGTCGCCCCACTGTTCCCCCACCAGGAAAGCGGCCGAACCCGTGCCCTGCGACAGCCCGTCGTTGACCCATGCAGGCGGCATCGCGTCGGGGTAGGTGGCGGTGTCGGTCATCGGCATAAAGGCCGCCCGCGCGGCCGGATCCATGCCGTCCATCTGGTTCGGGGAATAGCCGCAGTAGTTGTCCGGGCAATCGCCCCGGCCCCCGATGTTCGGGCGCGGGTCCCAGCCGCCATTGCCGCCGGGCTTGAGCACCGTCACCTCGTCGGAATGCCACGGCCCATGTTCGGCGATCACCACGGCACCGCTGGCGGGATCAAAGGCGATGCCCTGCACATTGCGATGCCCATAGGTGAAGATGCGCGCATCGAACCCATCGGGGGCGCCATTGCCCGGTGCGGCGTTGCCGTCGGTGTCGATGCGCAGCACCTTGCCACCCAGCAAGCTGGGCGATTGCGGCACAACGCCGTTGTGGGTGTCGCCGGTCGTCACATACAGATGGCCGTCGTGAAACCGGATGCGCCCGCCATTGTGCGCGCCGGGTCCGCCAAAGGGGTGGTTCGAGGCCGCGGGCTTGTAGGGAATGTCGGTCACGATGTCGGTGCGGTTCGACACGGACGCCAGATCTTCGCTCACCTCCAGCCGGATGACGCGATTGGATGCCGGCGCCGTCAGGCTCGAGGTCGACATCACGTAGATGCGGCGGTTGTCGGCGAAATCCGGATCGACAGCCACCCCCATCATGCCCGCCTGTCCCTCGCAGAACAGGTCGTAGGCGATGTTGTCAAAGCCCGAGCTGCGCACCATGCCCAGAAGCGGCTTCACCTCGCCCGATGGCAGGCGCACCGACAGGCCACGGCATTTTTCGGTGAAAAACATCGTGCCATCGTCCAGGAACGCCATGTCCCATGGGCTTTCCAGGCCGGACATGACGACCGTATGGGTCAAGCTGGGCACCTGGGCCTGAGCCGTCCCCATCGAGACGGCCCACATGGCCGTCGAGGCCAGGACCACGCCGATCGATGCCTTTGTCGTAGCAGGTTTCATTACTCGTCCTCCCCAAAAGCGGCGTCATCGCGGACGCCAGACCGTGCGACATCGTGCAGATACGCGCTGCACCACACCATGGGCGCGGGGCCGGGCCCGTTCGCACGAACCGAAACCGGACCTTGTTGCGCCCACGAAGCCGTTGCGACACGGGCCTTCGGCCCGGTCCGGTTCGCGTCTATCGGAAACTGTCCGAGATAAAGGCCGACAGGCCGGCGATTTCGGCATCGCTCAGTTTGACGGCGACCGGGATCATCAAGCCCGAATTGGGCCCCAGCTTTTCCCGCGCGCGATAGCGCGTCAGCCGTTCCGTGATGTAGGTATCAGCGCGCCCCACCAGCGATGGGTAAACCGATACGCCGCGACCCGTCCGGCCATGGCAGGCCGCACAGGTCGATGCATACAGCGCCGCCGCATCTGGGGCCGATTGCGCGCCCGCCGGCTGCAGGCTCAGGAATACGGCCATGCAGGCCGCGCCAAGAACATGGTGTCTCATGGATCCTCCCTTCCATGATGCGCCGCGAAGCTCGGCCCGCAAGACCCGTGCTTGCCAAGGCTGGGCGTTCGCCCGGCCGCCTTTCGGCAGCCTCGGCTATCGATATATCCTAAGATGAAAAATTCAACACTAAAGTTTGCATCCGAAAGAAATTGCACGGCGCCGCGCCACGACCGGCGCCGGCGGCTGCGCTGACAAAGGGCTTTGGATCGCCCGCGCGTCAGCTGACGGCGACAACCTCCACCGCAAAGGTCAGATCCTGCCCGGCCAGCGGGTGATTGGCATCCAGCGTCACCGTCTCGGGGCCGAGCGCTGTGACCGTCACGGGCACAAGCGCACCGCTGGGCGTCTGCACGTGCAGCGCGGTCCCGATCGCAAGGGGTATGTCATCGGGGATCATGTCGCGCGGCACGGTCTGCACCGCGTCGTCCTGCCGTGGTCCATAGGCCTGTTCGGCGGCAACCGTCACGGTCTTTCGCTCGCCCACGGTCATGCCCTGTATGGCGGCCTCCAGCCCCGGGATGATCTGGCCCGCGCCCATCTCAAACACAAGCGGCGCACCCCCGGCCGAGCTGTCAAACGGGGTCCCGTCTTGCAAGGTGCCGCTGTAATGAATGGACACGGTGCTGCCGGTTCGGGCCTGCGTCATGGGGTTTGGCCTTTGCATGGGGTTGTGGGGTGGCGGGGCGCGCCAATTGCACCCTTGCTCGTCGCATCATAAGCGGCAACGGGCTGCGATGAAACCCGCATGCGATGTGATTGCCCCCGATTGCCCCCGGCGCCGGCCCGTGCCAGTGTCGGCTTGCGGCGGCTGGGGGACAAGATGGGGCCGATCACGACCTGTGTGTTCGATGCGTATGGCACGCTTTTCGATGTCGATGCAGCCGCGCGCAGGCTGGCGGATGCAGCCGCACAAGATGGGGCCGCAGGCCACGGGCAAGACGCGCAGCACCGCTTTGCCGCCGTCTGGCAGCAGGTGGCGGCCGACTGGCGCAGCAAGCAATTGCAATACACATGGCTGCGCACGCTGACCGGGGCGCATTGCGATTTCTGGCAGGTGACGCAAGATGGGCTGGATTGGGCGCTTGAGCGTGCGGGCGTGGCCGACCCCGCGCTGCGCGGGCAGCTTCTGGATCTCTATCGCGATCTGCCCGCCTATCCCGAAGTGCCGGGCGTTCTGGCGCAGCTCGCCCGCGCCGGGTTTGGGCGCGCGATCTTGTCGAACGGCAGCCCCGATATGTTGGCCGCCGCTGTTGCCGCCGCCGGGATCGGCGATTTGCTCGACGATGTCTTGAGCGTCGAGGCGGTGGGCAAGTTCAAACCGCATCCCGCTGTCTATGATCTGGTCGGCACGCGCTTTGCGTGTGCCCCCGCGCAGGTGCTGTTCGTCTCTGCGAACGGATGGGATATCGCGGGTGCCGCGGCCTATGGGTTTCGCACGCTCTGGATCAATCGCGCCGCGCTTCCGGTCGACCGCATGCCCGGCCGGCCCGACGCCATCGCGCCGGATCTGACGGCGCTGCCCGGTCATCTGGGGGTATAACATGCGCCATGTCACCAGTTTCGATGGGCTGCAGCTGGCCTATGACGTCACCGGAACGGGGGCACCGCTGCTGTGCCTGCCCGGGCTGACGCGCAACATGGAAGATTTCGAGCCGATCCTTGATGCCTTTGCCCACCGCGCACAGGTGATCCGGATGGATTTCCGCGGGCGCGGCGCCTCGGATTGGGGGGACCCGGCCCGGTATCAGGTGCCGGTCGAGGCGGGCGATGTGATCGCGCTGATCGACCATCTGGGGCTGGCGCGCGTCACGATCCTTGGCACGTCGCGCGGGGGGCTTGTGGCCTTGGCGCTGGCGGCCATGGCAAGGGCGCGGATCGCGGGCGTCATTTTCAACGACATCGGCCCCGAGATCATGCCCGAGGGTCTGCGCTATATCATGGAATATCTCGGCAAACCGCCCAGGTTCCGGACATTGGCCGAAGCGGCCGCCGCCTTGCCGCGCCATTACGCCCCGGCCTTTCGCGACGTTCCGGCCGACACATGGGCGGCCATGGCGCGCCGGATCTACCGTGAAGACGGCGATCGGCTGGTCAACCGCTATGACCCGGCGCTGCGCGATGCGGTGGCGCCCGCCTTTGCCCCCGATGCCGTGGCGCCCGATCTTTGGCCATTGTTTGATGCCTTGGACGGGGCGCCCCTGGGCCTGATCCGGGGGGCGGGATCCAACATCTTGTCGGCCGCAACCGCGCAAGAGATGCGCCGCCGTCGCCCTGACATGGCCTATGCCGAATTGGCCGATCGGGGCCATGTCCCGTTTCTGGATGAACCCGCAGCCCTGGCTGTCATCGAAACCGTTCTGGAGCGCTCCATATGACCGACATCGCCCTGATCGAAGCTGCCCATGCGCGGGCCAAGGGGGTGGTGCGCGAAACGCCCCTTTTGTCGTCGCCCTATCTTGATGCGATCGCGGGCCGGCCTGTCTGGGCCAAGGCCGAGGTGCTGCAGCACACCGGAAGCTTCAAGTTTCGTGGCGGATGGGCCGCTGTTTCGGCCTTGCCGCCGGCCGAACGGGCCAAGGGTGTCTTGGCCTTTTCGTCGGGCAATCACGCACAAGGCGTGGCCTATGCCGCCGCTTTGCATGGGGTTTCCTCTATCATCATCATGCCGCGCGACGCGCCCGCGCTGAAAATCGCCAATACCCGCGCGCTGGGTGCCGAGGTGATCTTGTATGACCGTGCGGGCGGCGAAAAGCGCGAGGAGATCGGCGCGCGGGTGCAGGCCGAGCGCGGCATGACCCTGATCAAGCCGTTCGACGATGCGCAGGTGGTCGCGGGGCAGGGCACCTGTGGGCTGGAAATCGCCGAACAGGCCGCGCGCCAGGGGATCACCACGGGCACGGTGTTGACCTGTTGCGGCGGCGGCGGGCTGACGGCCGGGATCGCGCTGGCGCTCGAAGCGCATGCGCCCGGCCTGCGCGTGCGCCCGGTCGAACCCGAAGGCTTCGACGATACGGCCCGGTCACTGGCGGCCGGCCAGCGCGTCGGTCATGGACAGGCCGAAGTCGGGTTTTGCGATGCGATCCTGACCCCGATGCCGGGCGTTCTGACCTATCCGATCCTGGCACGGCTATGCGGTGCCGGGATCGTGGTCGCCGAGGATGCGGTGCGCGAAGCGATGCGGCTGGCGGCCAGTCGCCTGAAGCTGGTGGTGGAACCGGGCGGCGCCGTGGCGCTGGCGGCGGCCCTGTTTCACGGGGCAGAGCTGGCCGATGGCCCGGTGATCTGCACCCTGTCGGGGGGCAATGCCGATCCGGCCGGCTATGCGGCGATCCTGGCTGCCGGTTGACGGCGGGCTGCGCCCAACCCTGGGCGCTGCGCACATGGCGCGGTCGGGGCTTTCGCATCTGGGGAAAGATGACGCGCTGGCCGGTCAGTCTGCGGCGTGGGCCACGGGGCTGCGCCGCGGCCGCGTGAGCGCGAAGATTACAAGCGCGCCCGCCATCAGCACGGCACCCAGCAAAAACGGTGCGCCGGGCAGATGCAGCGGTGCCGCGTCGCGCGTGAACCAGAAAAAGGCCTGCGTCATCATCAGCGGCGACAAGATCATCGACAGGGCCGAGATCGACCCCAGCACGCCTTGCAATTCGCCTTGCTGTTTTTCGCCGGCCGCCCGGCTCATGATGCCCTGCATGGCGGGCGCCACGATCGCACCCAGGGCCGAGACCGGGATCAACACCCAGATCATCCAGCCTTGTGTCGCCACGCCATAGGCCAACAGACAGCCGGTGTTCAGCACCAATCCCCACAGCACCGCGCGCCCTTCGCCCAGCCGGGGCAGGATGGCCCGGATCAGCCCGCCCTGCACCACGGCGATAGCCACGCCATAGGCTGCCAGCGACAGACCCACCATCCGCGCATCCCAGCCAAACGCGCCCTGGATGTAATAGGCCCACACCGCCGGATAGGTGAAATTGGCGATCTGGTAGGCCAGCATCACCGCCAGAAGTGCGCCGACACCGGGCAATTTGCGCATGGATTTCAGCCCGCCCGCCGGGTTTGCGCGACGCCAGTCAAAGGCGCGGCGGCGTTCGGGCGGCAGGCTTTCGGGCAGAACAAACCAGCCAAAGGCGAAATTGGCCGCCGCCAGGCAGGCCGCCGCCACAAACGGCGCGCGCGGGTCGAGCCCACCCAAAAGCCCCCCGATCACCGGCCCAAGGATGAAGCCCATTCCGAACCCGGCCGAGATCAGGCCGAAATTCTGGGCCCGTTTCGAGGCATCGGTGATGTCGGCCATGTAGGCCAAGGCGGTGGCGTGGGTCGCCGCCGCGATGCCGGCCATGATCCGACCGGCAAACAAGATCCAGATGGTGCCCGCCAGCGCCATCACGACATAATCCAGCGCCAGAACCGCCATCGACACCAACAAGATCGGCCGACGGCCGAACCGGTCCGACAGGTTGCCGATCAGCGGCGAAAAGCCGAATTGCATCACCGCGTAGACCGCCGACAGCATGCCCCCCCACAAGGCGGCATCGCCCAAGGACGCCCCGCGCACCGCGCGGATCAGATCTGGCATCACCGGCAAGATCAGGCCGATGCCCATCGCGTCCAGCGTCACGGTGATCAAGATGAACAAAACGGGCAGGCGCCGTTGGGGCATGGGCGGGCTTTCAGCGCATTGGGCGATGTGTCAATCTAGATTGACACCCTGTGCTTGTCCATTGCCCATCGCGCGGGCCGCCTTGGCAAAGGCGCGGGCCTCATCGGGGGCCATGCCAAGGGTTTGGCGGCCGCTGCGTGCGGGAAGGTCCAGATCGGGATGGGCTTGGGCCACCAGATCGGGCAGCGATGCGCCGCGGGCGCGCGCGTCGTGGGCCAGGCGCTTGATTTCGGCCTGTGCCGCGGGGCGGGGCATCTTGCGGGCCAGCGCGAAGCCGAGCGCCTCGGCATGGATCAGCCCCGGGGTGTCGCCCAGCCGCGCGGCCATGGTGGTGGGGTTGGGGGTGATCCGGCCGGCGATATCGGCCAGAAGCGCCGCGGATTTTCCGGCCGCCATCACAAGGCTTGGAAGTGTCAGCCATTCGGTGAACCAACCTGCGCCATCGCGCGCCTCGGTGTGGGCCGGGGCCGACAGCGCGCCCGCCTGCGCCGCGGCGTGTCGGGCCAGGGCCAGCAGCACGCTGGGGGCAACGGGGTTGTCCTTGTGCGGCATCGTCGAGGATGCCCCCCCGCCCACCAATCGCACCTCGTCCACATCGGACCGGGTGAGGATCAGCAGGTCGGCGCCGATCTTGGCGCCAGCCGTCGTCACCGCCAGACAGCTTTGGGCCAATTCGGTGATCAATCCCCGGTCGGCGTGCCAACTGCGCCCCGGATCCGCAAGGCCAAGCGCGCGTGCCAAAGCTGCGCGGATCGCGGCGGGCTCGGCGCCCAGCATGCTGCCGGTGCCGGCCGCCCCGCCCAGCGACACCGCCAGCCTTGGGACAAGCGCACGCAGGCGGTGCAGCGCGTCAATCGCGGGCCAGCCCCAGGCCGCAACCAGCGCACCGAAGCACGACGGCACCGCCACCTGCCCGTAGCTGCGCGCGGCCATCGGCGTTTCGGCGGTGGCCGCGGCCAGATCGGCCAAGCCCAGGATCGCCGCTGTCAGCCGTGTCTCAATCAGGCCCAGCGCCTGGCGCGCGCGCAACATCAGCGCGGTGTCCTGGATGTCTTGGCTGGTGGCGCCCCAATGCAGCCAGTCGGCGTGTTCGGGCGCATCCAGCGCCTTGCGCATGGCCGCCAACAGCCCCGGCACGCTGACCCCGTTTTCGCCCACGCTGTCGGCAAGACCTGCGGGATCGATCTGGATCTCCATCGTCGCGCGGTGCAGGAATGCGCCCGAGGCCATGGGGATCACGCCGGCCTGTCCCTGCACCTTGGCCAGCGCCCCCAAGACCAGCATCATGGCACGCAGCTCGGCCGTGTCAGAGAACAGCCGCCCGATGTCGGGCTCGCCGAACAGGCGCGCGGTGATCCGGCTGTCAAACGGGCTGATGCTCATGCAGCGGTGCCGGCATGGCCGATTTCGTGCAGAAACCGGTTCAGATGGGCCACGAATTCCGCCGGCTTTTCGACACAGGGCAGATGGCCCGCGCCGCGGATCAGCGCGTAGCGGGCGCCGGGGATCAGGCTGGCCAATTCGCCGACCAGATCGGGTGGTGTCGATCCATCCTCCGATCCCGCGATGACCAGCGCGGGCAGGCGCAGCTGGGCGGTGCTGGCGTAGAAATCGCTGCCGGCAATGGCGGCCGCGCAGCCCGCATAGCCGGTGGCGGGCGTGGTTTCGACCATGCGGCGCCATGGGGTCACAGCCGGGCTGTCGCGAAAGGCTTTGGTGAACCAACGCGTCATGATGGCGTCCGACATCGCCGCCAGCCCATCGGTCTGCACGCTGTGAATACGGTCTTGCCACATCGCGCGGGTGCCGATCTTGGGCGCCGTGTTCGACAATACCACGGCGCGCACCTGATCCAGACGTTTGGCCGCCAGACCTTGCGCGATCATGCCGCCGATCGACAGGCCCACGAACACACAGTCGCGCACGCCCAGCGCATCCAGCAACCGCTCCGCATCATGGATCAGGGCACCCATCGCGTAGGGGGCGGGTGGGCAGCTTGACAGCCCGTGGCCGCGCTTGTCGTAGCGGATCACCCGCAAGCCCGCCGGCAGATGCGGCACGATGCCGTCCCAGAGCCGGAAATCGGTTCCCAGCGAATTGGCAAAGACCACAACGGGCGCGCCCTGGGGGCCGGTGTCGGCGTAGTGCAGCGCCACATCACCCAGATCCAGACAATCCATCCCTGTGTCCCCCGATGGTCCTTTGGCCGTGGTATTGCGCCAGCCCGCCGCGTCGTGCAAGCCCGCGCGTGCCATGGCATTTGGGCTTGCCGCCGGCGCATCCTGTGCAAGGATGGCCGCCAATCGCCGGTCACAGGAGACCCCGCTGATGCCAAGCCTGATCCGTGCCGCCGTCTGCCGGGCCTTCGGGGCGCCGTTGACGATCGAGACCCTGACCCTGCGCGATCCGGGCCCGGGCGAGATCGCCGTCGCGGTCGAAGCGGTTGCGATCTGTCATTCCGATATTTCCTATATCGAAGGGGCGTGGGGTGGCGCACTGCCCGCGGTCTATGGCCACGAAGCCGCCGGCCGCATCACCGCGCTTGGGGCGGGTGTGACGGATCTGGCGCTGGGCCAGCGCGTGCTGGTCACGTTGATGCGCGCCTGTGGCCGCTGCGCCAGCTGCGCCGGTGGCGCACCGGTCTATTGCCGCGGCAACCTGCCCGCCGCGCCCAAGTTCACCGATGCCAGCGGCGCAGCGGTGCACGCGGCCATGGATTGCGGCGCCTTTGCTGAAACGATCATCGTCGAGCCGTCGCAAGTTGCCCCCTTGGGCGATGCCATCGCCCCGGATGTGGCCTGTCTTTTGGCCTGTGGCGTGCCCACGGGCGTGGGCGCGGTGGTCAACACGGCCCGCGTGCGGCCGGGTGAAACCGTCGTGGTGATCGGGGCAGGGGGCGTGGGGCTGAATGTCGTTCAGGGTGCCCGCATCGCCGGGGCGGGGCGGATCGTGGCGATGGATCTTGAACCGGGCAAGCTGGACGACGCCCGCAGTTTTGGCGCAACCGACACGATCCTGGCCACGGAGCGTGAACCTTGGCGGGCGCTTTCGGCCCTGACGGCCGGGCGCATGGCCCAACATGTGTTTGTCAGCGTGGGCGCCATCGCCGCTTATGACGTGGCACCGCGGCTTCTGGCTTGGGGCGGCACGATCTATGCGGTCGGCATGCCTCATTCCGGCGACACCGCCCGCTACGAGCCGGTGATCATGGCGTTCACGGGTCAGGGCATGCGGGGAACCAAGATGGGTGACGTTGTCTTGGCGCGCGACATCCCTTGGATGGTCGATCTTTACAGCCAGGGGCGGCTGCAGCTGGATCCGCTGGTGTCACGGCGCTGGGCGTTTGCCGACATCAACGCCGCCATCGCCGACACGAATGCCGGCCAGGCCCGCCGCAACGTGGTGGTGATGGGCGCGCGCGATGCAGGCGCGGCCTAGCGCAGGGGGGCTATTGGCGCCATCCGGGGCTGCGCTTTTCCAGGAATGCGGCGACACCTTCGGCGGTGTCGGGTTCCAGCATGTTTTCCACCATCACCGCCCCGGTCAACGCATAGGCCTGATCCAGCGGCAAGGATAGCTGGTCGTAAAAGGCCCGTTTGCCGATGCGCACGGCCACGCCCAGCTTGGCCGCGATCTGTGCGGCCAGCGCGGCGGTGTGATCGCCCAGCGTTTCGGGCGGGACAACGCGATTGACCAGCCCAAGCGTGCGCGCGTGGTCTGCGTTGATGAATTCGCCCGTCACCAGCATCTCGAAGGCCTGCTTTCGCCCCACGTTGCGCGACAGCGCCACCATGGGCGTCGAACAGAACAACCCGATGTTGACGCCGTTCACGCCAAAACGGCAATCTTGCGCGGCCACGGCCAGGTCGCAACTGGCCACCAGCTGGCAGCCCGCCGCAGTGGCGATGCCATGAACCTCGGCGATGACGGGTTGGGGCAGTTGCGGGATCATCTGCATCATCTGGGCGCAACGATCGAACAGATCTTGCAGCGCGGCCGCACCCTTGTCGGGCGCTGCGCGCTTGTCGCGCATCTCGTTCAGATCGTGGCCGGCGCAAAACGCCTTGCCTGCGCCGCGCAGCACGATCACTCTTTGGCTGGTGGCGCGGCCCAAATCGGCAAAGCGGGCCGACAAGGCCGCGATCATCGCATCGGACAGCGCATTCAGCCGGGCCGGGTTGTTCAGCGTCAGAATGCTGACGGCGCCCTGATCTTCGCGCAGCACCAGATCGTCATGCATGGTCTTTCCTTCCCTGTGCGGCTGGCCTAACCCGTCGGGCCATGCACCCTGTTAGCGTGCAAGGGCGCACCAGGAAAGGGAGACGGCATGACACTTGCCATGGATCGGGATGCGCTGGGGCGGTTTCTGGCCGACACATTTCCGCAGGTCGCGGGTGAAATCGTGGTCGAAGACCTGCGCGACAGCGCCTTGCGTGCGCGCCTGATCGTCGGGGACCGCCACCTGCGCCCCGGCGGCACCGTGTCGGGGCCGGCGATGTTTGCATTGGCCGATGTGTCGGCCTACCTGACCATCCTGGCCATGATCGGCCCCAAGGCCTTGGCGGTGACAACGAATTGCAGCATGGATTTCATGCGCAAACCGCAAGCCGGTGCCGATCTGATCTGCGAATGTCGCCTGCTCAAGCTGGGCCGCGTGCTGGCGGTCGGCGATTGCTTGCTGTTCTCGGACGGGGGCGCGGACCCGGTGGCGCGCGCCACGCTGACCTATTCCATTCCACCCAAGGGCTAGGGGCTGCGACAACGCTTCGCGATGTGGCCGGGGCAGGCTTTTGTGTAGCCTTCGGCCCAATCCCCACCCGGACCGGAGACCCGAACATGGCCGATCCTGCGGCGCAGCCCCCCCAAAGCTTCAGCCGGCTTGCCCATCTGCCCGTGACCTTTTTCGCGGTGCTGATGGGGCTGTTCGGCTTGTCGCTGGCCCTTCAGGCCGCCGCCGGCAGCTTTCCGGCGACCCTTGCCGCGGCGCGCGCCGTGGTGTGGCTGGGGGTGGCTTGCTTCGCGGCCATCGGCGCGCTTTATCTGCTCAAGATTGTCCGACATCCGGGGGCGGTGGTGGCCGAATGGAACCACCCGGTGCGATTGGCGTTTTTTCCGACCATCACGATTTCCCTGCTGCTGATGGCCACCGCGATCCATGACCAACGGCCCGATCTGGCCTTGCCGATCTGGCTGGTCGGCGTGGCGGGGCAGGGGGTGCTGACGGTTGCCGTGATCTCGGGTTGGATCAGCCACCGCGCCTTCGAAGTTGGCCATTTGACCCCGGCCTGGTTCATCCCGGCGGTGGGCAATGTCATCGTGCCGATGGCCGGTGCCCAACTGGGCTGGTTCGAGATGAGTTGGCTGTTCTTTTCGGCCGGCATGATCTTTTGGCTGATCTTGCTGGTGCTGGTGTTCAACCGGCTGATCTTTCATGCGCCGATTCCCGCACGGCTGTTTCCAACCTTGGTGATCTTGATCGCCCCACCCGCCGTTGCCTTCGTGTCCTACATGCGCCTGGTGGATGGGGTCGATCCCTTTGCCCATGTGCTTTTGAATTGCGGCTATGTCTTTGCCATCTTGGTGGCCGTGCAGGTGCCAAAGCTTGCACGGCTGCCCTTCGCGCTCAGCTGGTGGGCGTTGAGCTTTCCCTTGGCGGCGCTGACGGCGGCCAGTTTTCTGTATGGCCGCGCGATGGACAGCATGGCGCATGTCGTGATCGGGCTTGGGCTTTTGGCGCTGCTGACGGCCGTGGTCGGCGGGCTGATGGTGCGCACCGCGCTTGCCGTGCTGCGCGATGAAATCTGCCGCCCGGAATAGCCCCGGTCGGCGCCGGCCCGGCCTGTGGGCTTGGGCTGCCGCACAGGCCATATGGGGTAAAATAATACCCCATATCTAAATCATTGTTTTTGTGGTGTTAAAAATAATGACGCACCATTGACCGCGGCGTTGAATCGGATACAAACCGCCATCACGAAGCGGCCCCGGGCCGCGTTTGTCATTCAGGCCGGGTGATCCCGCCCGCCCCCGAAAGGACCGATCGCAATGAAGACCTTTTCTGCCACCCCGGCGGATGTCGACAAGCAGTGGATCCTGATCGATGCCGAAGGCGTCGTTCTGGGTCGTCTTGCCTCGATCATCGCCATGCGGCTGCGCGGCAAGCACAAGCCGAGCTTCACGCCGTCCATGGACATGGGCGACAACGTCATCGTCATCAACGCCGACAAGGTGCAGGTGACCGGCGACAAGCGCAACAAGCACAATTACTGGCACACCGGCTTTCCGGGCGGCATCAAGTCGCGCACCACGGGCCAGATCCTCGAGGGCGACCACCCCGAGCGCGTGCTGGTTCAGGCCGTCAAGCGCATGCTGCCCGGCGGCAAGCTGTCGCGCCAGCAGATGACCAACCTGCGCGTCTACGCAGGGGCCGAGCATCCCCATGATGCCCAACAGCCCACCGTTCTCGACGTCAAGTCGATGAACCCCAAGAACACGCGGAGCGCATGACCATGGCCGAGACCCTATCTTCGCTCGACGCCCTGAAAGGCGCCGTGAACCCCGCAAGCCCCGCCGCCGTCACCTTTGACGATGCGCCGCGCGCGCCTGTGCGCGATGCGCTTGGCCGCGCCTATGCCACCGGCAAGCGCAAGGATGCCGTCGCCCGCGTCTGGATCAAGCCGGGCTCGGGCAAGGTCGTCGTCAACGGCAAGGAAATGGCGGCCTATTTCGCCCGCCCCGTGCTGCAGATGATCCTGCGTCAACCCTTCACCGTGGCCGGTGTCGAAGGCGAATTCGACGTCATGGCAACGGTCAAGGGCGGCGGCCTGTCGGGTCAGGCCGGCGCCGTGAAGCACGGCATTTCCAAGGCGCTTCAACTCTACGAACCGTCCTTGCGCGGGGCGCTGAAAGCCGCCGGTTTCCTGACCCGCGACAGCCGCGTCGTGGAACGCAAGAAATACGGCAAGGCCAAGGCGCGCAAGAGCTTCCAGTTCTCCAAGCGCTAATCGCAACACGCCAACCGAACGCAAGGGGCCGCCGTTTTCGGCGGCCCTTTTTCTTGGTAAGATCCGATG
>JBEAQJ010000132.1:0-6388 GCA_041163945.1 Pseudomonadota bacterium | reverse complement strand
GGCGTGCGCGGCTTTCTGGCGGGTGGCCTCGCGCATTTCGACCTCGACGGCTTCGACGGTGATGGGCTTGTCGGGGCTGACGAACCCGAACTGTGCCTTGTGGGCGCGTTCGAAATCGTCCTGCGCGGCCTGTGCATGGCCGTTCCACGCCACCGGCAGCGTCGTGTCGGTGCCCGCGTAGCGCAGGTGCAGCCGCGTCAGGGCCTCGGCCGCGTCGGCGTCGACGCCTTGTTCGCCCAGGTCAGCGCCGACCGCCGCGCGCAGCTTGCCCGCCAAGGCATCGATCACGGCCAGGCTTTCCGGGCCCAAGGGTTCGACCAGGGCCTGCTGGCGGCTGGCCGACACGGTCGCGCGCCCGATCCCATAGGCCGACAAAAGCCCCGATAGCGGGTGGATCAGCACCGCTTCCATACCCAGGGCATCGGCCACAAGACAGGCATGCTGGCCGGCGGCCCCGCCAAAGGCGTTGAGCGCGTATTTCGTCACGTCATAGCCCCGTTGCACGCTGATCTTCTTGATCGCGTTGGCCATGTTCTCGATGGCGATGGTCAAGAACCCTTCGGCCACCTCCTCGGGGGTTTTGCCTTCTTGGGCGGCGATGGCGGCAAAGCGCGCGCGCACCACATCGGCATCCAGCGCTGCGTCTTGATCGGGACCAAAGACACGCGGGAAGAACTCGGGCCGCAGCTTGCCCAGCATCACGTTGGCATCTGTCACCGTCAGCGGCCCGCCGCGCCGGTAACAGGCGGGGCCGGGATTGGCGCCTGCCGAATCCGGGCCCACGCGGAAACGCCCCGGTTCGGCATGCAGGATCGACCCGCCGCCGGCGGCGACCGTGTTGATCCGCATCATCGGCGCGCGGATGCGCACGCCCGCCACCTCGGTGTCAAAGGCCCGTTCGTAATCGCCCGCGAAATGGGCCACATCGGTCGAGGTGCCCCCCATGTCGAAACCGATGACCCGTGCGAACCCGGCATCGGCGGCGGTTTCGACCATGCCGACCACGCCGCCCGCAGGCCCCGACAAGATCGCATCCTTGCCCTGAAACTTTTCGGCCGCCGTCATTCCGCCCGACGACATCATGAATTGCAGCGTCGGCCCCGGCTGCCCCGCAGGCGTCGCCCCCAGCGCATCGGCCACGCGCGCCACATAGCGCCGCAGGATCGGCGAGAGATAGGCATCGACCACCGTCGTGTCGCCCCGGCCCACCAGTTTCACCAGCGGGCTGACCTCGTGGCTGACCGAGACCTGAGCAAAGCCCATGCCGCGCACGAGCGACGCCAACGCAGCTTCGTGGGCGGGGTTTTTCCATGCATGCATAAGCACGATGGCGACCGCCTCGATGCCCGCGGCCTTTGCCGCGGCCAGCGGGCCCCGCAGCGGTTCGTGATCCAGTTCCGTTTCCACCGAGCCGTCGGCGCGCAGGCGTTCGTCAACCTCGATCACACGCTCGTAGAGCTGTTCGGGCAGGATGATCTCTTTGGCAAAGATGTCGGGGCGCGCCTGGTAGGCGATGCGCAGCGCATCACGAAACCCCTTGGTGATCAGCAACAACGTCCGGTCGCCCTTGCGTTCCAACAGCGCATTGGTGGCAACCGTCGTGCCCATCTTGACCGTGCCGATGCGGGCGGGGTCGATCACACCACCCAACAGCCGGCGGATCCCCTCGATCGCGGCATCGGGATAGGCTTCGGGGTTTTCCGACAACAGCTTGAGCGGGTGAAGCCCCCCCTGGGCATCGCGCCCCACCACATCGGTAAAGGTGCCGCCCCGGTCGATCCAGAAATCCAGAACCCCGGTCGCGCGCGCGTCTGCCATGTTGCCCCCCTTGCCAGGGGCGGATGGCCCCGAACGGTGACAATTCGTTGACAAATTGTCAACGACAGGTCAAGCCTTGCTTGCACCTGTGCCAAAGAAAGGGCCGTTCGTCATGGCCAAGGTTCGCCCCCCCGCCGCTGTGACCAGTGTCGCCGGTATCGCCGGCATCGGGCCCGTCGTCTCGTCGGCGCATCTGGCCGACAGCGCCATGCCCGCGCTCTCCGAGGTGGAATTCGCCCTGACCATGATGGGGCATGCCTATCATCGCTGGATCACGCGCTGCATGGCCGCGGCAGGCGCCCCCGCCATGGCGCCGCTTGAGGTGCTGATCTTGCATCTGGTCCATCATCGCGGCCGGGCCAAGACGCTGGCCGAGGTCTGCCTGATTCTGAACATCGAAGACACGCATCTGGCCAATTATGCGATCCGAAAGCTGACACAGGCCGCACTGGTCAAGCCGGGTCGCAAGGGCAAGGAAAAGACCATCGCCATCACCGACGCAGGCGCCGCGCTGTGCGCGCGCTACAAGCAGGTGCGCGAAGCGCTGTTGATCGAAACGGCCCAGGCGCTGGGCCATGATCCCCGCGATCTCAGCCGCCTGGCCGCTTTGCTGCGGGCCTTGTCGGGCAGCTACGATCAGGCCGCCCGCGCGGCCGCCGCGCTTTAGACCGCAGGTCTGCAAAACCAGCAAGACCGGCACGCCGGGCGCGAACGCTATTGGCGGCCGGTCGCGCGCTACGGGGCGGGCAGCGCCGCGATCCAGTCCACCATCCGCGCGGTGATGGGTGCGGTCATGGCCGGGCTCAGGATATCGCCGGCAATCACATGGGCAAAGGGATCGGCGCCGCTGCGCGGCAAGCTTTGCGGCGCCAGATCCACCGGCCCACCCCAGCGGGCGGCCATGTCGCGCGTGGCCTGTGCCGACACGACCTGATCGGCGTCGGAAAAGACAAAAAGCGCCGGAATATCGGTTGCGGCCGGATCGCGCGCATGCAGATGCCGCATCAAGGTGCCCAGCGTCACCGTGGCCACCGTCGGATAGGCGGTGGTCCAATGCGCCGCCTGTTCGGCGTTGATCGGTGCAAAGCGACGTTCGGCACCCGCCACCAGCGGCACCCAGTGGCGCGCCAGCGGCCATTGCAGCAAAGCCCCAAGGGGATCGGCCAAGGCAAAATTGGGTGACACGAACACGATGCCCGCCACATCTTGCGCCATGGCCCGATCCAGCGCGGCATAGGCCGCCAGCGTGCCCCCGGTCGAGGTGCCGATGATCACCACCCGATCACCCACGGCGCGCGCGATATCCAGAAACATGGCGGTGTCGGCCACCCAGTCGCCCGCGCGCGGTTCGGCCATGGCAGGCCCGTCACGGCCGTGGCCCGAAAGCCGCGCAAAGACAAGATTGGCCCCAAGGGCGGCGGCCACGTAATCGGGGACCGGGCGGATTTCTTCGGGGCCGGCCGAAAAGCCGTGCAGATACAAGATCGCCAGATCGGTCCGCTGCCCTGCGCCCCCGGCCCAGACGATGCGCGCAGCGCCACCCGGGCGGATGTCATCAAAGCCCGCTTCGCGCGCGGCCAGAAACGCTGCGGGGTCGTCAAAGGCGGGCACCGGCGGCACCCGCAGCCCTTCGCGACCAAAGAGCCACAGCCCAGCCACACAAACCGCCAACAACGCCGATCCGACCATCCAATTACGCAGCATCGCCCAAGACCTCTGTCACCGCACGTGCGATGGTAGCCAGACAGGCGGCATCCGAAAAGCGGTGATCGGCCCCCTTGACCAGTTCCAGCCGGATATCGGGCCCGGTCAGATGATCGAACAGCCGCAGGGCCAGGCCGACCGGCACATCTGCATCCGCCGTTCCCTGCAAAAGCCGCACCGGCACATGCAGCGCCAGAGCTTGGCGCAGCACCAGCTGGTTGCGCCCATCCTCGATCATCCGCCGGGTGATGATCATCGGCTCGCCATATTCGGATGGCAACGCGACATGGCCCTGTTGCATGCAGATGCGGCGCTGATCCTCGGACCAGCTGGCCCACATTGCGTCCTCGGTGAAATCGGGGGCGGCGGCGATGGTCACCAGCCCCGCCAGCCGTTCAGGCATGCGCCGGGCCAACAGCAGGCTGATCCACCCCCCCATGGACGAGCCGACAAGGATCTGTGGCCCATCCGTCAGCGCCAGGATCGCCGCCTGCGCATCCGCGGCCCAATCGCCGATACAGCCCTCTTCGAAGCGACCGCTGCTTTGACCATGGCCGGAATAATCGAACCGCAAGAACGCGCGACCCTGCGCGCGCGCCCAATCTTCCAGAAAGACGGCCTTGGTCCCGGTCATGTCCGAACGCAAGCCCCCCAGAAACACCACACCCGGCCCCCGGCCAGATTGCCGGTGATAGGCCAGCCTGCGCCCTGAAACGGTTTCGAGACATGCCACCATGATCGCCCCCTTTGCCCAAATCCTGCGCCAGCCGGCCCGGCAGGGCAATCCCCCGACCCCTGCATGCGGGCGTTGACTTGGCGGTTTCATCCGGCCACATAGCCACACGACATATACCCGCAACCGGGCGTTTCGTGGGCGCCAAACTGACGAGGAGGCCGATTGATGGCCCAGATCACCCTGACCCTTCCCGATGGCAACACGCGGAACTTTCCCGCCGGCGTGACCGCTGCCGATGTGGCGGCCGACATTTCGCCCAGCCTGGCCAAGCGCGCGATCAGCGCCACGGTGAACGGCGCGCATTATGATCTGCAATGGCCGATCACCGCCGATGCGCGCCTGGCCATCCACACGATGAAGGATGACGCACAGGCGCTGGAACTGATCCGCCACGATCTGGCCCACATCATGGCCCGCGCCGTGCAAGAGATCTGGCCGCAGGTCAAGGTCACCATCGGCCCGGTCATCGAAAACGGTTGGTATTACGATTTCGACCGGATGGATCCCTTCACCCCCGAGGATCTGGGCCAGATCGAAGCCAAGATGCGCGAGATCATCAACCTGCGCGACCCGGTGCGGACCGAACTTTGGGACCGTGCGCGCGCCATTGCCCATTACGAGGCCATGGGCGAACCCTACAAGGTGGAACTGGTCGGCATGATCCCCGAAGACCAGCCCATCCGCATGTATTGGCATGGGGGCTGGCAGGATCTGTGCCGCGGCCCGCATCTGCAACACACCGGGCAAGTGCCGGCCGATGCCTTCAAGCTGATGAGCGTGGCGGGCGCCTATTGGCGGGGCGACAGCACGCGGCCCATGCTGCAACGCATCTACGGCGTGGCGTTCCAGAACCGCGACGATCTGAAAGCGCATCTGACCTTTCTGGAAGAGGCCGAAAAGCGCGACCACCGGCGCCTTGGCCGCGAGATGAACCTGTTCCACATGCAAGAAGAAGCCCGCGGCCAGGTGTTTTGGCACCCCAACGGTTGGACGATCTACACCACGTTGCAAGATTACATGCGCCGCCAGCAAAAGCGCGGCGGTTACGTCGAGGTGAACACCCCGCAGGTCGTGGATCGCAAGCTTTGGGAAGCCTCGGGCCATTGGGAAAAATACCAGGAAAACATGTTCCTCGTCGAAGTCGACGAAGAGCACGCCCGCGAAAAAGCGATCAACGCGCTCAAGCCGATGAATTGCCCCTGCCATGTGCAGATCTTCAACGTCGGCTTGAAATCCTATCGCGATCTGCCCTTGCGCATGGCCGAATTCGGATCGTGCAACCGCTACGAACCCTCGGGCGCGCTGCATGGCATCATGCGCGTGCGCGGCTTCACGCAAGACGATGCGCATATTTTCTGCACCGAAGACCAGATCGAACCCGAGACCGCGCGCTACATCACCTTCCTGTCCGACATCTACCGCGATCTGGGCTTTCTCGAATTCGAAGTGCTGTTTTCCACCCGGCCCGAAAAGCGCGCAGGCTCGGACGCGGTTTGGGACAAGGCCGAGGCGGCGCTGCTGGCGGCCACCCGCGCCGCCGGGATCGAACCCATCGTGAACCCGGGCGAAGGCGCCTTTTACGGGCCCAAGCTGGAATTCACGCTGACCGATGCCATCGGGCGCAAATGGCAATGTGGCACCCACCAGGTCGATTTCGTGCTGCCCGAACGGCTGGATGCCAGCTACATCGGCCCCGACGGGGAAAAGCACCGCCCCGTGATGCTGCACCGTGCCTGCCTGGGATCGTTCGAACGCTTCATCGGCATCTTGATCGAGGAACACGCCGGAAAGCTGCCGTTCTGGCTGGCCCCGCGTCAGGTGGTCGTGGCCTCGATCGTGTCGGAGGCCGATGATTTCGTGCACCGCGCCGTGGCGCAGTTGCAAGCCGCGGGCGTGCGCGCCGAGGCCGACACCCGCAACGAAAAGATCAACTACAAGATCCGCGAACATTCCGTGGGCAAGGTGCCCGTGATCCTGGCCATCGGTCGCAACGAGGTCGAGGCCGGCACGGTCACGCTGCGCCGGCTGGGCGAAACGCAAACGCATCTGCGCCCGCTGGACGAGGTGGTGGCCGAATTGTCTGCCGAGGCGGTTCCGCCCGATCTGCGCTGAGGCCCGGGCGATACCGCA
>JBEAQJ010000131.1:0-8341 GCA_041163945.1 Pseudomonadota bacterium | reverse complement strand
GCTTCGGCGCGCTGCAAGTCCCGGGGTGCCATCGTGGCTGCCTCTGCGATCAACCGATCCAGCCGGCTTTCACGGGTCGGGTCGTGATAGATGCCCCGATCATCGACCACCAGCGACAGCGGCGGCACCAGTTCTGCCCCAAGCCCGCGCGAGCGCAGGAAGCCGTCTTCGACCCGGACAAGCGGCCGGTTCGCCGCGGTGCAGGCGGTGCGCAGACCGGCGGTTTCGCGCCCGGCCCAGACCATGACGGGCCGGCCGTCGGCGGCCGCTTTTTGCGCATCGTCGCAAAAGCGCATGGGCCCGAAGATTTGCACCAGATGGCGCCGTTTCCACGCCCGCATGCCGACCGCGACATGGCCGGCGCGATCTTCGCGCCAGGCGCGCGCCTGTGCCTCGAGCGCGCCGATCGCATCTTCGATCTGGCCCAGCTGGTCGCGGTAGGGATCATACCATGTGGGGTATAGGATCAGCGCCGCCGCGGCCAGTTGCGCGCGTGTCAGCGGGCGCTGGCGGCGTGCGGGTATCGGGCGGCGATCCACGCTCAGGCCCCATCCCGCGTAAAAGGGCACACCGAACAGCACCGGGCGATGGCCTGCCAGGATCGCCTCGAACCCCATCAGCGAGGTCACGCAATAGACCGCGCGTGCGCCCTCAAACAGGCGTTGTGGCGATATCGGCCGGTCTTCGAGCATCACGCCGGGCGGCAGGTTGGCGGGGTCGAAATGGCCGGGTCTGTGGCCGGCCCGTGTTTCCGGATGGGTCTTGATCACGATGGGCAGGTCAGGGTGATCCATGCGGGCCTGCGTCAGCATCTCGGCAAAGCTGGCCGCGCTGGCCGCGCCCAGCCCGATCGCGGCGTCACCGCGCGCTTGGTCGATCAACAGCACATAATCCGCGGCGGGGGGGGCAAGGGCAGGATCGGTTGCGGCGTATTTCGTCAGATGCGCGGCCGCGATGCGCGCGATCGCACGTTCCGCCCGGTCGAGCAATCGGGGGTCATCCAGCGGATGGCCGGCCAGAAGATCCTCCAGATCCGAGGGCCTGCTGGCGTCGAAATAGATGCCCCGCCGGTCGATGATCAGCCCCAGGGGCGGGGCGCCCGACCGGCCCAGATGCAGCCCGCGCAGAAAGGCATCTTCGACGCGCACCAGCTGTGCGCCGCTGCGCGCCGCGGCGGCGATGCCCCGCCAGGCATAGGGCGAATGGCCCCAGACCAGCACATCATCCGCGCGCCCCGGGCGCCCCAGCCGCAGGTCATAGCCCGCCAGCGACAAGATGCGCCGCACCCGTCCCTGCGTCAGAAAGCCGGCGTTGAAGACATGGGCGTTGCGTCGGGGGCTGTGGCCGCGTTGGCGCGGATCGTCGGGCACGCCCATGGCGGGCTATCGGACCGTGTTGCCAACGGTATCGGCCGCGGTCAGCGTTCCGGTCAGCGCCCGGATGGCGTTGTTCCACTGGGTGATCGGTGCTGCGGTGACATAGACCGTGTCACCATCGCGAATGACGAAATCGCGTGCCTCGAACATTCCCGTGGGCGCGGTCAGGTCAAGCACATAGATCAGCCGTTGCGGGCCGGTCAGATCGGCCTGGCCCACCACGGCGCGCGCGATGGCTTCGGGTTCATCGCGCAGCACGAAGACCCCGGTGGGATCGGCCAGATTGGGGTTCAGCCCGCCGACCGATGCGATGGCTTCGATGGCCGAGATGCTTTGCGCATCAAAGGGCACCTGTGTCTGGGCCCCGGTGGCGCCCAGCGCGGTGAAGCTGCGCCCGTCTTCTTCGACCAAGATCCGGTCACCATCGCGCAGTGCGATGTCGAGGGCTGCATCGCGAAACAGGTCTTGGAACCAGATCGTGCCGCGTTGGGTGCCGCGCACCAACGTGACTTGTGCGATTTCGGGGTCGACCGTCACCCCGCCCGCGGCGGCCAACATCGCCGACAGGGTCCGGGTGGGGCGCTGGATCGGGTAGACACCCTGGGCGCCGACGGTGCCGCTGACCGTCACCGTCGACCCATCGCCGGCGCTGCGCCGCACGATCACCTGCGGATCGGGGGTTTGTTCATCCAGGTTGCGCGTGATGATTTCGCGCAGCGCTTCGGGGGTGTTGTCGGCGGCGCGCAGACGTCCCGCATAGGGGATGAAAATATGGCCCGTGCCATCGACCTGCACCTCGTCGATCACCGCGGCTGACGCGCCTTGGCCCGTCAACAACCCATCGGTGACGTTTTCATAGACCGTCAGCGAAATGACGTCGCCCGGACGGATCACGTCGGTGTCGGCAATGGCCGCATCGATCAGCGCGGCCGGAAATCCCAGCGGCGGCACCACGGCCGTGGCCATCGTCACGTCGGGATCGACCTCGACCACAAAGGCGTTGCCTTGGCCCGGTTCGGCGCCGGCCAGGATTTCGGCGCGCGTCGGGCCCGAGCGCGGCAGCAGGCTGCAGGCGGCCAACGCGCCCAACACAAGGCAAAGCGTCGCCCCGCGCGCCATGCGGAATGCCATCGATGTCACCGGGTGGCTCCTTGTTGCCTGCAGTTGTCGTGCCTCGGGTATCTTTTTTCCACCAGCGTAACGATTTCGCGCGCGTCTTTCCAGTCTTCGTTTAGCGAACCAGCGCCAGGTGTTGCCTTGGGGCCGGTCGGCCCGCGCGCAGCGCCTGATAGGGATCGTCGGGCGCCAGCATCATGTCGACAACCTGTCGCAGCAGCTGGCGGCGCCCGTTCGCCGAATAAAAGCTGCCGGTGACCTGCGAGGTCTCCAGCAGAAAATGCCGATAATCCCGATAGGCGCGGCTGTCGGGACGCATCGGAGCGGCGAAAAAGGCTGCCATCGTCTGATCGGACACGAATTCCGGTTTGCCATAGACCGCCCGCCCGAATGCCTTGAGCGGCAGGCCCCGCCAAAGCGCCTGCTGGGCGGCGGTGGAATTGACCGTCACCGCCGACCGCGCATCGTTCATCAGGGGTGCAAGCTTGCCGCCGCGCACGAAATGCACCCGGTTGCCCACCCCGTGATCACATGCGATCTGGCGAATGTCGCGGCGCAATGGGGTGCGCCCGTCTTCCAGCGGGTGGGCCTTGAACACCAGGTGGTGGTGCGCCGGTGCGCCGGTGGCAAAGCCTTCGATGACCGCGCGCACGAAATCGGCCATGGTGGCAAAAGGCCCATGGTCGCGAAAGCTGGCGTCGTGTTCCAGTTGCAGCAAGGCCAGATGATAGGCAAAGCCCCCGGTCAGCACCCGCCGCGTGGCTTGTGCGCGGTCGAACCAATGCAGCGGCATCAAACCCAGCCGCTTGAGATACAGACGAAATTCCTGTGGCACGCTCAGGCTTCGGTGGGGGCGGAAATGCCGGTAGCCGTGCCGTCCCAGAAAGACCATCGCGTGATAGAGCGCGCCGTAAAACACATGTTGGCGCATCGCCCCCCAGCGGCCGGGCGCATCCGGCAGATCGAGGTCGAGCCCGGCCAGGGCGGCGCGCATGTCCGCCACGCTGAATTCCATGATCGGCGAATTCCCGTTGGCCCCGCCACGTTCATAGCTGACCCAATAGGGGCGCAGGTAGCCCTCTTCGAAGACATGGATGGTGAGCGCGCGCGCCCGCGCGGCAACCATGGCCGCGGCGTGAATGGGGCGCGTGTCGCCATACAAAACCAGATCGCTGATGCCTTTGGCGTCGATCATCGCCGCAACCCGGTCGGCCCATTGGTCGTGCGGGTCCCGAAAGCCGATGTAGGATGCGCGATCGGGCCAAAAAATTTCGTCACCGCGATTGAACCCCACCCGCCACACCTGTGCCCCCGTGGTGCGCAGCGCGCGACCCAGCTGGGAAAAGAAAGGGCCATGGGGCCCTTGCAGGAACAAGAAACGGCGATGGCTGTGGTCGGGGCGCATGATCTGACGACCTACAATCGAAAGTGTGAAATTGCAATTTAGATCATGAGTTGAGCCCCGATCGTGCGTGGCCGCCCCTTGGGCGTGGCGAGGGGGCGATGCCGGGCCCCCTTGAAGCGCAAGGGCATGCGTGGTTTCTGGACGCCACACAGTCGAAGGGGGCAAGGCCATGTTCACCGGCATCGTGACCGATCAGGGCGAGGTGCGCCAACTGACGCCGGCAGGCGATCTGAAGGTACGGATCGGCACCGGTTATGACACGGCGCGCATCGACATCGGTGCGTCGATTGCCTGTGACGGGGTCTGCTTGACGGTGACCGCGCTCGGACCCGACTGGTTCGAGGTCGATGCTTCGGCCGAAACGGTGTCCAAGACGGCGCTGGGCGATTGGGCGCCGGGGCGGCGGTTGAACCTTGAGCGTGCGCTGCGGCTGGGCGATGAGCTGGGCGGTCATATCGTGTCGGGCCATGTCGATGGCGTGGCCATCGTGGTCGGGCTGCACGACGAAGGCGCATCGACACGCATGCAGTTTCAGGTGCCCGAAGCCTTGGCGCGGTTCATCGCGCCCAAGGGGTCTGTCGCACTGAACGGCACCTCCCTGACGGTGAACGAGGTCGATGGCGCCGTGTTCGGGGTGAACCTGATCCCTCACACCAAGGCGGTGACCAATTGGGGCACAACGGCCGTTGGCGACCGCATCAACCTGGAGATCGACATGCTGGCGCGCTACGTGGCGCGGTTGCAGGAATGGCGTTGAGGGGGCGGCGGGTCATCTGCGCCTGCGCGGCGCGGCTTGCGGCTGCGGGTGCCTCCGGCGGGAGTATTTTTGAAGCAAAGAGGGCAGGGGTCTTGTCATGACCGAGGACAGAGCGCCCCACGGGATCGGCCACAACGGCGGCCCGACGATGGAGGCCGGTTTCGGCTTTCGCAAGCTGGCCTGGACCAAGGCGCGGCGCGCGCTGTTGCCCAGCCTGCCGCTCGAGGTGGTGCGTCTGCGCGTGGCGCGCGCCAAGCGGTTGGGGCTACCCTATCAAACCTACGCCACGATCCGGGCAACATCGGGCCATGACATCGTGGCATTTCTGTTTTCCGGCAATGCCTTGGGGCTGCGGCCGGGCCAAGGTAGCGTGACCCCTGCGGTGGCGGAGCGCTTGCGCGCCGTCGAAGGACAGGCCGCGCGCTTGGCCGCGATCTATGCCCCGGCCGATCCCGCCGCCGTGACCGCGGCCCATCCCGATCTGTTCGAAGCGGTCACGCGCGCGCCCGGTTTCACCGCCAGCTGGCGTGAAACCCGCGATGGGCTGCGCACGCTTCTGGCCCAGCATCAGCTGCCGCGCGATGGTGTCGTGCTTGTGGCCGCCACCGAGATCGAACGGGGCTGGTCGGCGGCGGCCGGGTTGGCCGGTGTGATCGATCGCGCGGTGATCTTTGCCGCAGGGCCCGCGGCATAGGGCCGGCCTAGTCATGGCCGGGCGGATGGTCTATCTGGCGCCCAAGGCAGGCGCGAGAGGATGGGCAGGATGAACAGTTTCGAACAGCCGGGGCCGGTCGAGCGGGATTGGGCAGAGGCCATTTCGCCGATCGAGGAAATCATCGAGGAAGCCCGCAACGGCCACATGTTCATCCTGGTCGATCACGAAGACCGCGAGAACGAGGGCGATCTGGTGATCCCCGCGCAATGGGCCACCCCCGATGCGATCAATTTCATGGCCACCCATGGGCGCGGGCTGATCTGCCTGTCGATGACATCGGCGCGGATCGATCAGCTGGGTCTGCCCTTGATGTCGACCAACAATTCGTCCCGCCACGAGACAGCCTTTACCCTGTCGATCGAAGCGCGCGAAGGCGTGACGACGGGCATTTCGGCGGCCGACCGCGCGCGCACCGTGCAGGTGGCGATCGACGCCAGCCGGGGCGCGGCCGACATCGCCACGCCCGGCCATGTGTTTCCGCTGCGCGCGCGCGATGGTGGTGTGCTGGTGCGCGCGGGCCATACCGAGGCGGCGGTCGACATCAGCCGCCTTGCGGGGTTGAACCCGTCGGGCGTGATCTGCGAGATCATGAACGAAGACGGCACCATGGCGCGGCTGCCCGATCTGGTCGCCTTTGCGCAGCGCCACAACCTCAAGATCGGGACCATCAGCGACCTGATTTCGTATCGGCGCCGGCATGACAATCTGGTCAAGCTGCGTGTGGAACAGACGATCACCAGCGAATTCGGCGGCGCCTGGAGCATGCGGATCTACACCGACGAAACCCAAGGCGCCGAACATATCGTGCTGATCAAGGGTGACATCGGCGGGCCGGCGCCGGTTCTGGTGCGGATGCATGCGATGGATCCGCTGTTGGATGTGGTGGGCGTGGGCCCAAAGGGGCGGGCGGGGGAATTCGGTGATGCCATGCGCCTGATCGCAGCCGAGGGGCGCGGCGTGCTGGTGTTGCTGCGTGATCTGACCATGAAGCTGGTGGTCGAGGATGAGGTCAGCCCCCAGACGCTGCGCCAATATGGGCTGGGGGCGCAGATCCTGTCATCGCTCGGGATCAGCGACATGATCTTGCTCAGCAATTCGCCCAAGCCCAAGGTGGTTGGGCTGGAAGCCTATGGCCTGTCCATCGTGGGCACGCGCAAGATATCGGAGCTTGGATGATGGCTGGACATTCCGACAATGACATGGGGCTGCCGCCGTTCGACAAGCCGGTCAAGATCGCCATCGTGATCGCGCCCTATTACACCGCCATCGCCAAAGCCCAGATTGCGGCCGCGACCGCGGTTCTGGATCAGGCGGGTGCCAGCCATCAGGTGATCGAAGTGCCCGGATCGCTTGAGATCCCGACCGCCATTGGCATTGCCCACCGCCTTGGGGAATTCGATGGGTTCGTCGCGCTGGGCTGCGTGATCCGGGGGGCCACCAGCCATTACGATGTGGTCGTCAACGAAAGCAGCCGCGCATTGACCCTGCTTGGGTTGCAGGGCGTTTGCATCGGCAACGGGATCATCACCGTCGAAAACCGCCAACAGGCCGAAGAACGCGCCGATGCGGCCCGGTTGAACACCGCCGGCGGTGCCGCCGCCGCCGCCCTGCACCTGATCGCGTTGACGCGGCGCCTGTCCAAGCCTAAAGGCGGCGTCGGTTTCCAGCCCCGATCCGAAAGCACCCCCGCATCATGACCCAAGACGAGGCCCCCGCCACGCCCCCCAAGGGCCTGAGCCGCGAGGCGCGCCGCCAGATGCGCTCGGCCGCGCGGCTATACGCGGTACAGGCCTTGTTCCAGATGGAAGCCTCGGGTCAGATGGTGCAGGCGGTTCGGCGCGAATTCGAAACCCATCGGTTCGGGGCCGTCTATGATGGCGATGAAATGGCCGAAGGCGATCCCGATCTTTTCGCCAAGACGCTGGAGGATGCGGTCAATTTCCAGGCCCGCATCGACCAGATGACCGATCGTGCCCTGGTTGCGAAATGGCCGATCGCGCGCATTGATCCGACGATACGGGCCTTGTTTCGGGCCGCGGGGGCCGAATTGATCGAAGGGGCCGCACCCCCCAAGGTCGTCATCAGCGAATATGTCGATGTCGCGCACGCCTTTTTCCCCGAGGGCAAGGAGCCGCGTTTTGTCAACGCCGTGCTCGATCACATGGCGCGCGAAGCCCGGCCTGATGCGTTTTGATGGACGCTGTAGAGCGCGACACAGGGGCCTTGCTCGCCGGGTCGGGGCATCCCATCTGAACAACAAGACAGGCCGTTGCAGCGGCCGTGCAAAGGCAAGGGCAAGGGGACGGTGACCGAATGAATGCCGTGATGATGGTGGCCGGCTTGGCAATGTTGCTGGCGGGCGGCGAAGGGTTGGTGCGCGGTGCCGTGGCCTTTGCCACGCGCATGCGCCTGCCGATGGCCGTGGTCGGCGCGGTGGTGCTGGGTTTCGGCACCTCGATGCCCGAGATGCTGACCTCGATTTCGGCGGCCTTGGCCGGTGCGCCCGGCATTGCGATCGGCAATGTTCTGGGATCGAACATCGCCAATATCTTGCTGATCCTTGGCGTGGCGGCGGTCATCGCGGCCATCCCCACCGATACGGCCGAAACCGAGGATCGCGTCTGGCTGATCGTCGCGACGGTGCTTGGGATCGGGGTGATCTTGGTCGGATCGAGCATTGGCCGGATCGAGGGGCTGATCTTGTTGGGGGCGTTGGCCGTGTTTTTGTGGCGCGCGCTCAAGCGTGACACCGAGATGGAGCCGGTGCCCGATATCCCTGAAATGGGACCGGGATGGATCGGTCTCTATCTGGTGGTGGGGCTTGCCGTGCTGGTGGGTGGGGCCTGGCTCCTGGTCGAAGGTGCGACAGGGCTGGCGCGCGCCTTCGGCGTCAGCGAAACCGTGATCGGCCTGACGGTCGTGGCCGTGGGCACATCCTTGCCGGAACTGGCCACCAGCGTTGTCGCCGCGCG
>JBEAQJ010000130.1:0-2546 GCA_041163945.1 Pseudomonadota bacterium | reverse complement strand
CGCTCAGCATGCGCATGGCGGCCAGTTCCGGGTCGCTGTGGGCCAGCGCGATGATGCCCTTCTTCTGCACCATCAGGTTCCATTCCAGTTCAGCGCTCAGCCCGTCCCACATGGCCAGGCTCTCCTTGTAGAACGGCAGCGTCTCGTGCGCGCGCTTGTTGGAACGGACCATTTCGGTGTTGCGGCCGGAGCCGCCAAAGCCGATATAACGCCGTTCCAGGACGGCTATGCGTTCTACCTGGTGGTAGCGGGCCAGGTAATAGGCCGTTGCCAGGCCATGCAAGCCGCCGCCGATGATGATCACGTCATAGCTCTTTGCAGGTTGCTTGAATTGCAGGAGTTTCTGTGTCGTGGCCATCATCGTTCCTGTGCGGAATTGTCCCTTAATGCGCGATCAAAGCGCGGTCGATACCGGATTTCCATGTATTGGCGCAAGAATAACAAGCCATCGGTCACCGCAGTTGATAATTGGGGACAAAAATTTGCTTATGAGTGACAAACTCGCCGGGCGCGTTGTAGCGCCCGGCGGCAGGCAACACCAGGACAGGTGAGTGCTCAGAAGCGCCAGAGCAGCTCGAACTGGTAGACATCGAAACTGGGGTCGGGGCCCTTGAGGTCGACCGCTCTCATCGTGTACGCCGCACGCAGGGCGATCACGTCGCTGACATCCCAGCGCAGTCCCGCGCCCGCGGCATACGACAGATTCCAGTCGCTGTAGGTGTTGTAGAAGCTGCTGCAGACATAGCGCCACAGCCACGGATCCCACCAGCAACTGGTGACCGGCGGACCGTCCGCCACGTTGGAATCGATGTAGGTGTAGCCGACGGCGCCCTCGACGAAGGGCGTGATCGGCCCTTCCAGGAAATACCAGGTGGCGCGCAACTGGGGTGTGAAGAAGTTGGCCTTGTGGCTGATGGATTCGATATTTTCGTCGCCCGCCGGCTGCGGATCGACGAGATAACGGGCCTCATAGCCCGGCTTGTTGAACAGCAGGTCGGCGCTGATTGCGAAATGATTCGTATAGTTCCAGCTCAGTCCCAGGCCCAGGCCGGTGCTGCTGCGGAAATCGATGCCGGGGCCTTGCGCATCGCCAATGCCCTCGGAACCCTGGTATTGCGCCGCCACGGTGGCCTCCCAGGTGCCGGCGCGCTGCGGCGCCTTGACGCCCTGCGCCAGCACTGCCGGTGCGAAAAGGGTCAAAAACAACAGGGTAAGTTTCTTGCTCATGACAGATCGTCCGTTGCTCGTTGCTGCGTCAATGTTGGGTTGACGGATGGTTTATCCGACGTGCGAGATTAGCAGGCGGCGGTTCCCTGCGGTTGTGAGGATACGACAAGATTTTGCTTTTGAGTGACAGGTTCGTCGGACTTGTCATTCATAAGCAAAAAGCTGTCCTGAATTACCAACCACTACCGCCGGTTGCTTGCTATTCTCCCGGCATCGTCAAAAATACTTGCAATCCCGAAAAAGTGGGGCCGGATACCGCCAGGCGGAAGGAAGTCCGGCCTCGTCGTTTGGGACAATTTCATATTATTCCGCTAGTCTAGGCGGCGGCTATCAACTCAAAGGAAATCTCATGCGACAGGTCAAATCGGCAGGACTGAACGGAACGTTGTTCCGTCGTCGGATGTTCGTCCCAGGCTGGGCGGCCCTTGTCGGCATGAGCTCACTGTTGCTGGTTGCCTGCGGCTCGGGCTCGAAGGAAGCCGCCGAGGCGCCGCCCCCCGGGGTGCTGGTCGCGCAGGTGGCGATGCGGCAGATATCGGAGATCGTCGAGTATGTCGGCCAGACCGTCGCGGTGAACGATGTCTCGCTGCGCGCCCAGGTAGAGGGCTACCTGCTGGAGCGAAAGTTCGACGAGGGCCACGATGTCGAGCAGGGCGATGAACTGTTCCTGATCGATCCGGCGCCCTACGAGGCGGGCGTGGCCGCCGCCGAGGGGGCGGTCGCCGAGGCGCGGGCAGCGGTCTCGAGGGCGGACAAGGATGCAAAACGCTACCGGTCGCTGGCCCAGAAGCAATCGGTCAGCCAGCAACAGCTCGACAACGCGGAGAGCGAGTTGCTGCAAACGAAGGCCGTTCTCAAGACCGCCGAATCGCAACTGCTGAAGGCGCAGATCGATCTGTCTCACACCGTCATCACGGCGCCGATCAGCGGCCGCATCGGGCGGGCCGCCGCCAGCGCGGGCGGCCTGGTCACCCCGCTGACCGGTGAGCTGGCCCGGCTGGTGGAGCTGGACCCCATCTACGCCAATTTCAGCGTCAGTGAGCGGGATGTGATCGCGGCAAAGCGCCGCTATCAGACCGGAACCGGGTTTGATCTGGACGCGGTCGAGGTCACCCTGCGTCTCCCCGACGGCAGCCTTTACGAGCACGTGGGGCGGGTGGACTTTATCGATAACGTGGTAGATCGCAAGACCGGCACAATCGTGCTGCGGGCCCGCTTCGACAATCCGCAGAAGTTGCTGGTGCCGGGCCTGTATGTCAGCACCATGCTGGGACGGGAGGAAACCACGGACAAGCTGATCATCCCGCAGTCGGCGGTGC
>JBEAQJ010000129.1:0-17322 GCA_041163945.1 Pseudomonadota bacterium | reverse complement strand
TTTTTTCTTCAGCTGCCAGACTTTTTGACGCATCGCTTACAGAAATGCTGTTGTTTTCCAATCGGAAGTGCTCGTCCCCTTACACAGCGGTCTTGACGATCGTGCAGATGACCATAGCTCGGCGGAAAATCGAGCAACCGTCCGAAGGCCATGTCACCGACCGCGACCGTTATTTCCTCCGTCTTCCTGATCGCGCTGCTGATCATTCTTGAGTTTCACCACCTCATCTTCCGCTGACGGCTATGGCCGCAGGGAATGCGTGAAGCTGCGCTGAGACACTTTCGTGATGGCCGCTTCTGGCTGTGCTTTCTTGCATGGGTGAACGCCTGTGCCAGCGTCATGCCGCGCCGGCCCCCTGAAATGACACCGTGACGGGTGTGGAATTTATGCCCCGTCAGTGGTTGCCCATCAAAAAATGAAAAAGCCCCCGATTGGGGGCCTTTTTCTTTTTATCCCCCCGTCGGGCGCGGGCGTTGGTGGGGGTCAGCGCGGTTGGCTGGGCGGGTTGCGCAGTTCGTGAAGGTAGCGCGCCAGCGGCACGACGCGGTGGTTGTCCTTGCGGTCGGCATCGTCGAACAAGCCGATTTCGACGGAAAACAGCGCCGGGTCGGGTCGGGTCAGGTCCAGCGGTTCGGTCGGTTTGGGCAGTACGGCCATGGGGGCATCCTTTGCACAGCGGTCTCGGCTTGGGGCTGCAAGACCCGTGCCAGACCGCGCGCGTCAGGTCAGGATGACCGATGTGATGATGGCGTTGTCGATCTCGATATCTTCGCCCAGCATCGTGAAGGTCGCATTCAACGCGTCGCGGATGCGGTCGGCCAGCGCTTCGCGCGCGGCGGGGTCGCGCACCTCGTCCTCGGTCATGCCCTGCATCTGTTCCAGAACCACCGGGCGCAGCTGCGCCTCCAGCTCTGGCAGGCGAAGCAAGATCACATCCCCCACGAAGGGCGAGCCGAACACCGACAGCGACACCTCGATGCTGTAAAGGCGCTGGGTCGCTTCCAAATTGGCCGAAAACGGCATGGTGAAGCTGTAATAGCGATAGGCGGGTGGAATGATGCGGCCCTCTGCGTCGCGTTCCACGGCTTCGGCTTCGGCTTCGGCGGCCGCTTCGGCGTCGGCGGTTTGGCTTGGGTCGGGTTCGGGCGGGGGTTCGGGCGGGGCGATCAGCCCGTTTTCGATGCGATAGCTTTGCAAGCGGTCGGTTTGCGGCGTGATTGTCATGTGCCCGGCCGCAAAGACGCCCAAGATCACGGCGCCCGGTCCGACATACAGCAGCCCTCTGGCCAATCGTTTGAGCACGGCACACTCCGTTCCTGATAGCCCCTTGCAAGATCTGCCTATCAAAAACCGCGCCGATTGTCGCCCTGCGTCAAACTATTGGCGCTTGTCGGGCCGTGGCGCGGTTCTTGCAGATCGTTTGGCATGAAAAAGATCTGCATTGCCTTGTCCCCGGTGGGGTTCGTGCGGCGCGCCATGGGCGCGGCGTTGCTGGTTTCGGCGCTGGCCGGGGCCATTCCGGTTTCGGCCATGGCCAGCGGGGTGCCCGATTGCGAGGCGATGGCCACGCGCATCGGTGCGGCCGAGGGGCTGCCCGCGGGGCTGTTGCCGGCCATCTCGCGCATCGAATCCGGCCGCCGCATCGACCGCACGGTGCGCGCCTGGCCCTGGACGCTGAACCACGCGGGCCGGGGCATGTACTTTGAAACGCGCGCCGAGGCCTTGGCCTATCTGCGACAGACCGTGGCCGAGGGCCCGCGCAACATCGATGTCGGCTGCATGCAGGTGAACCATTACTGGCACGGCGAAAATTTCCCCACGCTCGAGGCGATGATCGATCCGGAAACCAACATTCGCTACGCCGTCCGCTTCCTGAAGGAGCTTTTTGAAAGCAAGGGGTCGTGGGAAGAGGCGGTGAAGCATTACCATTCGCCCGATCCCGACCGGGGCGCGCGCTATCACCGTGCGTTTGAAACGGCGCGCGCCAGCATCGACCCCTCGGCCACGGGGCGGGGTGATGTCATGTCGGCGACCGGCGCGCCGGTCGCCAGCGGGCGCGCGGCGATGATCGCGGGCGGGCTTTTCGGCCAGCGCTTGCCGGTATCGGGCGATGGCTTGGCCCCTTATGGCGCCAGGGGGGCCACGGCGCCCGAACCGGCCAGCGATAGCGCCACGGAAAGCGCCTATGCCGCGTTGCTGGCGTTGCTGGCCGAACGCGATGGCGAAGCCCTGGTGTTTTTCCCGGCCGAAACCGCGCTGGCCGAAACCAGCCGCTCGCCGGTGTTGCGACAGCAATGGGCCCGGGTCGAGGCGTTTCGCGAGATGCTGAAATCCACGCCCTAAGGCGGCCCGCATCAGCGCAGATAATCGAACAGGCTTTGCTGGGACAGCTTGGCAAACACCTGCTGGGCGGCATCGCGGTTGACCAGCAGGCTTTGCAGCTTGCTGATGACCTCGGCGATGTCGGCGTCTTCGATGCCGCTGCGGGTCTCGGCCACCAACAGTTCCTTGCGGGCAAGCGCTTCGGATTGGATGTCGGCGGCGTTGTAATAGGCGCCGACACGCGCGCGTTGCAGCCCGATATGTTCAAGGCCCGACCGCAGCTGGGCGATGGCGGTGCCGATGGACTGATCGGCATCCGCCAACCGGCGGGCGGGCCCCGTGGGCGTGTCGTCGGCCGCGACAGGGGTGATGGTCATGCCCCCCGCCAAGGGTGTGATGGCCACGCTCTGGCCTTCGATCTGGTAATTGTCAAAGCCGATGGGGCCGCCGCCTTGTGCGGTGACGAAAACGCCGCTGCCGTTGGCTTCGGCAACGGCCGTCAGACCGGTCGTCTGGCTGGCATTGTTGATCGCATCGACCAGCGCATCGGGGGAACCGGCGACCAGTTCGGCCGAAATGCGCGCCGTGCCATCTGGGCCCGTGATCGTCATCTCGTGGCGCTGCGGGGCGCGGGTGGCGCTGACCTCGATGCGCACCCGCCCGCCCGGCAGCTCAAGCGCGGTGGCGGCCTGGTCGGCCGTGTCCAGCGCCGCGGACAGCCCGGCGAAAATCGCGAAGATCGACACCGGCCCGTCGTCTCCGGGCACACGCATAAAGGCCTCGGCGCCGCTGACCCCGGTGGGCAGCATCAACCGGTCTGACGCCAGAACCGTGGTCTGGCCCGTGTCGCCTGCGTAGCTGACCACCCCGGTCTGGCTTTTCGCAAAGGGTGCATCGCGCATCACGTAGCCACCGAACAGCGCCTGCCCCCGATCATCGGCGCTGTTGGCCAGCCCGACCAGGCTGTCGCGCAGCTGGTCCACCTCGGCGCGGATGGCCTGGCGATCGAGCTGCGAATTGGTGTCGTTGGCCGCCTGGATCGCCAGTTCATTGGCCCGGATCAGGATATTTTGCACGCTTTCCAGCGCCTTGTCGGCCAGCCCAAGCCGGGTCTTTGCCGCGCCCATATTGTCGGTGAAGCGCCGCAGATCGGCCTCCATGTCCTTGACCGACGACAGGCGCGCCGCCGCGACCGGATCTTGCGACGGGCGCAGATCCTTCTTGCCGGTCGCGATCTGTTCCTGAAAGGCGTTGGCCTGTTCGGTCAGCCGGGACATGCCGCGAATGGCCTGTTCATTGAAGGTCTTGGTGCTGATCGGCATCGCGGGCTCCGATTACGAAATGGCGTTAAGCAAGGTGTCCAAAAGATCGCTGGCCGTGCGCAGAACACGGGCAAGCGCCTGGTAGGCCTGTTGTTGTTCCAGCAGGCGCGCGGCTTCGTCGTCGAGATTGACGCCGGAATATTCCGCCTCCAATTCCACGGCCGCGTCACGCCGGGCTTCGGCGGCGCTCTGCGCGATGTCGGCGGCGCGGGTTTCGGCGCCGGTGTTGGTCACAAGTGTCGCGAACTCGGCCCCAAAGCCGCCAAGCCCCGTGCGCGCATTGCGATCGCCCAAGGCAAACAGCGCAACCGCGTTGCGCGCATCGCCGCTGCCGTCTTGGTTGGATTTGACATAGAACCGGTCGCCGCTGTCCAGCGGACCCACCAGTTCGAACCGCATGCCATAGGCCACGAACTGTCCATCATCGCCCACGGTTCGGCTGGCCAGCGAATGGCCGGTGGCCCGCTCGATGATCTCGACCCGGCGCGATGCGGCATCGATCACGCGCACCTCGAATGCGGTCGGCGTGGGGGCAGGGGGCTGGGGTTCACCGAACGCCGCCGCGATCCGGCGCGCGCCACTGCCCGTGGCGATCACGATCAATTCTTCGTTCGGCAACCCGCGCAGGCTGAGCCGCTCGGCCACAAGGCTGGTCGCGTTGGCCGTCAGCTGTACCGGCGCGCTGCCACTGGCCGCGACGCGCAATCCCGCCGGCCCATGGGTGATTTCAGACTCGGCACTGATCAGGCCCAAGGCCTCGGCATCCGCGGATGGGCGCAGGCGGAAATCCGTGATGTTGGCCGTGTCCGTCACCACGATGGCGGCAACGATGCTGCTGCCGCTGGGGTTGAATTCAAGCTCGATCGCCGGGTTCTCGGTCGAGGGGACGGTTGTCGCCGTGCCGTTCCAGGCAAAGGTCAAGTTCGTCTCGATGCCGTTGATGACGGTGGTGAAGGTATAGTTCGGCGATCCCGTCGGTGCCGGCACCGCGCGCCCGTTCAGCGCTGCGCTGGCGCCGGCCACGCCCAGCCCAAAGGCCGCGGCATCATCCGGCGGGGTGTCGGCAGACAGGCGCAGCATCTGGCCGCTCAGGCTGCCGCCCGTGGCCGCGACACGCAAGACCCGCTCGTCTTGGGCGTTGGTCTCAAAGAATGCGGTGATCCGTCCGGCTTCGGGGCCGGTGATCTCGATGTCGCCCGCGACCATGGTCAGGGCGTAGCTTTGCCCGCCCAAAAGGATCTGAACCGTGGTGCCTTCGGCGGGCGGCGCGCTGACCGGATCGCCTGCAAGCGTGGGGACGGTGCCCAAGGCACGCAGCTTTTCGGCCATCGCTTGCGCCACGGCGCCCGACCCAAGCCCGGACAGCGCGGCGCTGTCGATCTGGGCGGTCAGTGGCGCGCCCATGCTGGGGCCCGAAAGCGTCAGCGACAGCTGCGTCGCCGCGGCGATGGCGCCCAGCCCTTCGGGGTCGGCCTCGGCGGTATCCAACCCTTCGGTCAGGTGAAAGGCGATATCTTGCCAACGCCCGGCCGGATCGACCTGCCGTGTCATCAAGCCATCGACAAAGGCATCGGGTTGGCTGGTGTGGGTCTGTCCCTGCCAGTCGATGTCAAAGGATTGGCTGCCGCGCAGGGTGATATCGCCGCCAAGCCGCAGCGCCGTGTCCCCGGCCGTGCCGCCAATCAGCGCCGCGCTGCCAATCGGGGCGGCCGTGTCGGTGACGGCTGTCGCGTAAAACCCAGCCCCGCCGGATGTAATGGCCCCAAGCACCAGATCATCGCCCGCCTCCGACACCAGCACGATGCGGTCAGGGGTGCTGCCAAGCGTGGCCACGACGCCGGTGTCTTGGCTGCGCGCATTGATGGCGGCGGCCAGGTTTGTCAGCGAGCCGTCGGTGATATTGGCCGAAATCTGAACCGGGGTTTCATTCCGCGCCTCGAGCGTGAACTGGACAAGCCCGATTGGCACGCCCGACAGCGCCAGCCGTGTCGACGCCTTGGCGCGAATGCCCGTGTCGGCGGTGGCGGCGTTGATACGTTCGGCGATCAAACCGGCCGAGATCCGGCCCGGAATGTCGATGCTTTCGCTTGCGCCGGCGATGTCCAGCACCAGCGTGCCGGCCGGGTTGGATGGAACCGCGGCGGCAGCCCCCAAGGTCAGGTTGGGGCTGGTGCCCGTGGCCGAAACCGTCATCATCGCGGCACCGCTGGTGGTGCGGCGCACGATTTCCATCCCGCGATACCCCAGCCCGTCGGTGCCATTCAGAAAATCGGCCCGGTATTCGGCTTCGGGCAGAAAACCGTTCGCCTCGGTCAGATAGCCCACCACATCGGACTGGCTCAGCGCCGTTCCGGCGATCTGGCGGCCGTCGCGGGTAAAGACCTGCAGGTTGGTGACGGCATCCAGTCCCGTGACGACCGCCCCGGTGATCGGATCGGGTGCGCGGATCTCGGCGCTGGTGATGGCGCCCGTGCTGCTGGCGCTGGCGATTGTCAGGTTGCCCCCCGATCCGGCGGCAAACAGGCCAAGATCGGAAAACCGGGTGAAGCTGCCATCCGATGTCGTCAGCGTGCCGGCGTTCAGCAGATCGGCCAGCGTGCCGGCATCCGAACCCGGCTGATCCCGGGCATAGCCCTGAAACGGGGACAGCGCGAATTCGTAATCGGTTCCGCCCAGCCTGATCGACAAGGTGTTGACCGCAATGGTCTGCGCCTCGGTCATCGAAAAGCGGACGCTGTCCTGACGGCCCATCGAGACCAGATCGACCGATGGGATCCCCGCCGGGATCACGCCCAGAACCCCGTTCTGGCGCAAGGCCACGGCTGACAGGGCGGAAAGATTGTCACGCAACAAGGTGGTGACATCGGTCAGCCCGCTTGGGGCCGGCGGCGCGATGGCCGCTGTTTCCAGCGTCGTGCGTCCGGCATTGGCAATGTCGGCTTCGCTGAGCAAAAGCCCCGCCGCGGCAAAGTCTTGCGGCTGATCGATCAGAAACCGCATTTGGGCCGCCGATCCGATTTCGGCCCGAAGGGTGAATTCGTCGCCATCGACGGGCGTGCCGGTGATGTTGATGCGCACCGATCCGATGGTGATGGGGCCGGGCGGATGTGTTGTGGCGTTGCCATCGGCATCGAAGCTGAGCCAGGCCGCCGCCTTTGCCGAATAGGAAAAGCGGGTTTCTGCGGGCATCTGATCGATCACGGCGGGTGCTGTGGCGGTTGCGGTAAATCGGCCCAGATTGGTGGGCGATTGTTCGATGAACACGCCATCCGCCGTGAACAGCGCGCCGCCCACCTTGCCATTCAGATCAAGGCCGTTGGCATGAACCTGGTTGAATTCCTCGGCCAGCCGGCTGGCCAGCGCATCGAGCGCGCGCATGGCGCTGCTGACAGACCGGTAGGCCTCGGACAGGCCGGCAAGTCGGCCCGATGACACTTGCTGGGTTTCGGTCAACCCCGGCGATTGACCGGCCAGAAACACCAGACGATCCTCGCCTTGGCGGACCTGCAGGCTTCCGTATTGCGTGGCATTGCCCAGCAACGGGCCGTTGCCGCTGCGCCCCAGCGTCACCGTGGCCGCACCGCTGGCCGCGGTCGCCACCGACACGCCCACAAGCGCCCCGATTTCGGAAATCGTCTGGTCGCGCGCATCCAGAATGGCGTTTGACGCGCCATTGCCGCTGCCCGAAGCGATCAGTTGATTTTGCGTGTTTCGCAGCGTCACCAACAGGCTGTTGACATCGCGCGTCACATTTTGCGTCTGCTGAAAGATGGTTTCGCGCAGCTCGTCCAGATCCTTGGACAGCTGCACGAAACCCTCGGCCAAGGCGCTGCCCTTGGTCAGCGCCACCGTGCGCGAAGCCAGATCGGCCGGTGCTTGCGCCACACCGTTCAAGCCGTCAAAGAACGCCCCCAGGAAATAGCCCAGATCGTAATCCCCCGGAACCAGTGCGCCTTCCAGGGTATCAAGCCCGGCCTTGTAGGCTTCGGCTTGCGAAAAATCGGAACTGGCGTCGCGCGCGCGGCTGGAGATGAAGCTGTCAAAGGCGCGCGTGATCCCCGCGACCCGAACGCCAAGCCCCGTCTGATCGGCGATGGTGGTGACGTCGTTCTGGCTGGCCGATATCTCGGACAGCGACACGCCGCGCCGGCGATAGCCTTCGGTGTTGATATTGGCGATGTTCTGACCGGTGACGGCCAGCGCCTCGCGGTAGGCCTGGATGCCGCTGCTGGCAATGTCGAACAGCCCGGGCATGATCAGTTATCCGCCGGGTTCAGGTGGCGGGCAAACTGCGCGTACAGCGCATCGGCGATGCCCAGCGACAAACCGCCCGACGCGGCGCGGGCGTATTCTTGATCCAGCATGCCTTGAAACGTGTCGCCCGCTGATGAGCTCAGCAGCCCCTCGGCCAACTGGCTTTTGCGTGCCTGTTGCAAAAACTGGTTCAGGAACATCGCTTCGAATTCTTCCGCGGCCTGGCGCAATTCGGCCGGGCCGGCGTTGTCGGTGCGGATGTCGGGGCGGCCCCAACCCGGCCCCGACACGGCAGCGCCCCGGCCGAGCGACAGATCGGCCAGGGTGGTGCGCGGCAAGCCAGAGGGCGTTTCGGTCATGACATGCCTCAAATGATGATCAGTTCCGCGCGCAGCGCGCCGGCTTCCCGCAGGGCTTCCAGGATCGCCACCAGATCGGAGGCCGATGCCCCCACCGCGTTGATCGAATCCACCAGCGACGACAACGAGACGCCCCCATCAAAGACAAAGGCGCGGGCGGGTTCCTCGGTGGCGTCCACCGTGCTTTCCGGCGTCACCACGGGTTCGCCTGGCGCGATGATCGTCTGGTTGTCGTTGCTGACGACCGAAGCGCCTTGCGCCACGTTCAGCCGTTCATTGACCCGAACCGTCAGCGACCCATGCGTGACCGCGGCCGGCGTGACGCGGACATTGCCGCCGATCACCACGGTTCCGGTGCGCGAATTGATGATGACCTGCGCCGGGGGTTCCACCGGCTCGACCTCGATGTTTTCCAGCAACGACACGAAGGCCACGCGCTGCGACGGATCCTGGGGGGCACGCACGCGCACCGAATTGGCATCCAGCGGAACGGCGATATCGGGGCCAAAGATGCTGTTGATCGCCTCGGCCATGTTTGCCGATGCGGTGAAATCGCCCCGGTTGAGGTTGAGGATCAGGTGCTCGGTTTCCAGGAACGTGGATTCCACCATGCGTTCGGCCGTGGCCCCGCGCGGGATCCGGCCCACGGTCGGGACATTGACGACCAGCGATGAATTGTCTTGCCCTTCGACGCCAAGACCCCCCACCACAAGATTGCCCTGCGCAATGCCATAGGTTTCGCCATCCGCCCCCAGCAGGGGGGTCATCAGCAAGGTGCCACCGCGCAGCGATTTGGCACCACCGATGGTCGACACGGTCACATCCAGCCGTTGGCCCGGTTTGACAAAGGGGGGCAGGTCGGTGGTGACCATGACGGCCGCCGCGTTGCGGGCATCCAGGCCGTCAACACCGGTCACCAGCCCGAAACGCGACACCATCGCCTGCATCGATTGCAGCGTGATGCCGGTGCCGCCATCGCCGGTGCCCGCAAGCCCGACCACGATCCCGTAGCCGACCAGCTGGTTCGAGCGGACGCCCGCGATCGTGGCCACGTCCTTGATGCGTTCGGCTTGGGCCGGGCCGGGGGCACCCATGATGGTGCCGGCGACCAGCGCGGCAAGCAACACAAGGCTGAAGCGGGGGATGCGCATGAAAAGGGACCTCTGTCAGATCGGGGAAATGGATGTCAGAATGCGCGTAAGCCAGCCCTGCTGACCGGTATCGGCCACGTCGCCTGCGCCGATATAGGTGATTTCGGCATTGGCGATCCGGTCGGACTGCACGACGTTGTCGGATGTGATGTCCTCAGGGCGGACAATGCCGCGCACGCGGACATATTCGTCGCCGTTGTTCAAGGTCAGCTTTTTCTGGCCCAGGATTTCCAGATTGCCCCCCGGCATCACCCGCACCACATGGACCGAGACCTGCCCGGTCAGCGAATTCGATTGTGCGGCCGTGCCGCTGCCGGTGAAGCTTTGGGTGGTGCCGTTCGAAAGATCGGGCCCCAGCGATGGCAGCGACAAGATGCCCGGCAATTCGACCTCGAAGGATGATGATTTTGCCGCGCCCGCGTTTTGCGATTTCGTGGCCTGGAAGCTTTCGGTGAAGGCAACGGTCAGGATGTCGCCAACGCGGCTGGCGCGGCGATCGGTGGCAAACAGGCCTGCCTGCTGTGGCGAGTAGATCGCCCCGCCCGGAAAGCCGGTCGGTTCCAGATCGGCGGCCACGGGGTAAATCGGGGTGAAATCTGCGCTTGCGGCTTGTTCCACCTGGGTGGCGCAACCTGCAAGCATCATCGCAGCGGCAAGGGCGAAGGGCAGCGTGGCGTGGCGCATCGTGGCGGTCCCCGGTTACAGGTTGTTCGAGATGTGGCGCATCATCTCGTCGGTTGCGCTGATCGCTTTCGAGCTGACTTCGTAGGCGCGCTGGGTTTCGATCATGTCGACCAGCTGCTGCACGACATTGACGTTCGAGCTTTCCAGATAGCCCTGTTGCAGCTTGCCAAAACCCCCCTCGTAGGGAACGCCCTCGATCGGGGCGCCGCTGGCGGGGGTTTCGATCACGAAGGTTTCACCGACCGGCTGAAGGCCCCGGGGGTTGGTAAAGTTTGCCAGCGTGATCTGGCCGACCTCTTGCGGTTCGTTCTGGCCGGCCACCATCACCGACACCACGCCGTTCTGGCCGATGGTGATTTCCGTGACATTGTCGGGGATCTGGATTTCCGGCTGCAAGATATAGCCGCTGGGTGTGGTCAGCGTGCCCTCGGCATTGCGTGAAAACGCGCCGTTGCGGGTGTAGCCGATCCGGCCATCGGGCATGAGAACCTGAAAAAAGCCCATGCCGTCGATCGCGATATCAAGCGAGTTTTCGGTGCTGATCAGGCTGCCTTGCGAATAGAGCTTCTGGGTGGACACCAGGCGCACGCCGGTGCCCACGGTCGAGGAAGATGTCAGCGCGGTGCCATCGGCCGTTTGTGCGCCGCCCGAGCGCATGACCTGATACAAAAGGCTTTCGAAATTCGCCCGGTCGCGTTTGAAGCCATTGGTGTTCACGTTCGCCAGGTTGTTGGCGATGATCTGCATCTTGGTCTGCTGGGCGTTGAGACCCGTCTTTGCGACGTGCATGGCGCTTGTGGACATCTGGAACTTCCTTTTTCAGGTTCGTTCCCTTGGTCTGCAAGAGCCATGCCAGCCGATGGATCATTCCTGCGCGATACGCATGATTTGCGCGGCGGCTTGGTCGATCTGCTTGGCGGATTCGATGAATTTCACGCTCATTTCAAAGCGGCGCTGAAGCTCGATGGTGTGCACCAGCTCTTCGACGGCGTTCACGTTCGATCCTTCCAGCATGCCTTGCTGGATATGGGACAGCTGATCGGGCGGCGGAACCGTGCCGTCGACCGCGCGCACGCGGGCGTCTTCGCTTTTGCGCAGCTCGACGCCGGCGGCGGTGGTGGTGCCGATGAAGCCCACCGAAACGAATTGTCCGGCCTCGGCGGCCAGCGGGTTGATCAGGATTTCCCCGATCTGGGTGATCTGGATTTCGCGGAACGGCGGGATCACGATCGGGGCAAGCCCGTCGCTCAAGACCGTTTCGTTCGATCCGTTGATCAGCACGCCGTCGGCGTTCAGCGAAAGATCGCCGCGCCGGCTTAACGCGCGCGGGGCGCCGTCGGGCGGGTCCACGATGAACCAGCCGTCATCGACGATGGCGACATCCGTCTCGTTCCCGGTGGGGTCCATGGCGCCCATCTGATAGGAAAACTGGCTTTGGCCCGTTGCCAGGGCAAAGGCGCGCGCGCTTGGGGTGTCGTCGGCTTGCAGGTAGCCGGTTCCGGCCTGGCCCCACAAATCCTTGCGAAACCCCGGCACAGTCATGTTCGTCAGGTTCTGCGCGTTCACCTTCTGCAACTCGGACAAGTTGCGCATCGAATTCAACGCGGTGTGAATCATGCGATCCATGGGGCAGGGTGCTCCTGTGCCGGGGTGTGGGGTTACATCCGGATGTTGATGATGGTCTGCGTCAGGCTGGTCGTGGTCTCGATCGCCTTGGCCGATGCCTGATAGTTCCGCTGGGCGGTGATCAGGTTCACCAGTTCTTCGGTGATGTCGACGTTCGAGCGTTCAAGCGAACCCGACTGGATCGTGCCGAAGCCCTCCGAGCCCGCTTCGCCCACCTGCGGGCGCCCCGACACGGCGGTTTCGACGTAGGTCGCGTTACCGATCTGCTTCAGACCGTTCTGGTTGTTGAAGGTGGCGATCACGATCTTGCCCAACGGGTTGTTCTGGCCATTGGTGTAGTTGGCCCGGATCGTACCCGAGCTGTCGATCTCGATCCCGTCCAGACGGCCAGAGGTGAAACCGTCTTGTTCCACCGACAGCACCGAGAAGGGCTGCGCATACTGGGTTGATGCCGAGAAATCGATGTCGAGCGAGATCGAGAAGCCATCGGCCTGCTGTTCGAAATGCACCTTGTTCTTGGGGCTGATCAGCTTACCGGTCTTGTCGAAGGTCAGTTCGCCCTCGTCGATGTAGAGCGGGAAATACCCGGTCACCAGGTTCTCGGGCGGCGAGGTCACCACATTGCCTTCGGCATCGACGAACAGCGCCAGACCATCGGCATTGGTTGCCTGCACCAGGTTGAAGATCTTCGGCACAGACCCCACGCCCAACGGCACATCGTCAAGCCCAAGGCGCGCCGTGCCCTTGACCTTGATGGTCGAGGTGTCGCCGGTGGTTCCGGTGGTGAAGGTGAAGCTGTTTGTCGCCGCCGAATAACGTACGGCCACCCCGCCCACGGCCACGCCGCTGTCGGGATCGGCGATCTGGTTCACCCGTTCCTCCAGGGCCGCGGCCAGCGTGGTGCCCACGTAGTTGCCCGGCGGGATCTCGATCACACCCGCAATGCCGTTGACCGACACGTTAAAGATGTTTTCGTTGTTGGTCGCGGTCAGGCGGAACACTTCGGTCAGGTCGCTTTGCGCCGCCCGCCCCGAGGCGATGGCCGGCTTTGATGCCAGACCACGGCCCGCCTCAAAGGTGTAGTCGGTGCGTGTCGCGCCAAATCCGAACAGGGCATTTTCGCCCCCGCCGATGATCCGCGCGTTCAGGTTGACCGCCTCGCTGGGGTCGGTGTTGCCACCCGAAAGAATGGTGCGGCGCCCGATCTGGATGTTCGAGGCTTTCTGGTTCTGGTCAACGCCGATGGCGCCGTTGGTGTTGATCCGTTCGCCGGTGGTGCCGCTGAGCACGGTGAACGACTTGGTGTCGCTGTTGTATTCGACCTTGATGCCGAAGCGCTTGTCGTTCAGCTGGATTTCTTCGCCATCGGCGATCAGCGATTCCGCCGACATCACTTCGCCACCGCGGATCAGCACCTGGCGCGTGTTGCCGGGATCGGGGATGCCCAGGTTGTTCGTGTCGCTGGCCCCTGCCGCGCCCGACACGGTGAACGAGTTGAAGTTACTGCCCGTCCCCGTTCCCAGAACGGTCCGGTCGACGGTGAACTGCAAACGCTGGTTCACATCGTCATAGCTGATCTTGATCGGCGGGTTCTTTTCATCGACCCAAGCCGCGCGATTGGCCTCGGGTAGCTTGGCATAGCTGTCGACCATCGTTCCGCCGGTGGCGCCAGATGTCGAAACGGCTGTGCCGCTCAAATCTGCCGGGGTGCCGGTGCGGTTCACCTGCAGCGATGAGACCCCGCCCTTGGAACCCGAGATGGAAAAATCCTTTCCGTCCGTGCGGGAGATCACGCCCGTGGCCGTCATCGTGAAACCTTTTTGCCCGGCCGTGCCCAAGGCATCAAAGGCCGCTTTGACCGCTGCCAATGCGTCCGAAGCGCCAAGGCTGGCTGGTGCAGTGGGCGCGGCAAGGGCCGTTGACGTGAAGGTAATGGCGTTGCCGAGACCATCATCCAGTGTGACCGTGTAGACGTCGCCCGTCGTTACGGTGCCGTCGACGGTCAATGTGGTCGAGGCCGTGGGGACCAGCGTGTTCAGGCCCAAAGCGCTGAGCGCGGTGGCAACACCGCTGTTTTTTGCACCATCAATCACGAATGCATTGTCAAAGGAGCTGTCGGTGATCTTGCGCAAGGCGGCATCACCGATTTCGCGCAGGACGATTTTCTTGCTATTGAAGGTGGTCAGCACGCCCTCGGTTCCGCTTTCGGCGCCTTCAAAAAACGCCTCGACGTCGGATGAGGGGGCGAACAGCAAGGAAATGTTGGAATTGTCGGTAAACGATTTTTCGGGCAGGGCAAGACCCGATGTATCGACCTTCAGCAAGATATTGGCGCCGTCCTGAACGCCGATGTCATCCAGCACCCGCAGCGCGCGGCCATTGAGGTTGCTGTCAAGGCTCGCGCCCTGAAGCTGGATGGTCGCCGAACCGGGGCTGTACTGGCTTGCGGGAACATAGATCGACAGGGTGTTTTGCGTGGCGTCATAAGACAGCTTGTGACCGCCTGCGGGTTGCACCAGATCGGCCTTGCCGTCGAACACCGTCAGGCTGGGACGATCATTGAAGTACGAATAGGCAAGGTATTTGCTGGTCGAGGTGCCGCCGATTTCGTTGGTGCCGGTGTAGTGGTCCACTTCGATGATGGCCGATTGATCGTGCAGCTCGTCGATGGCTTCGCCAGCCGCACGGGTAAAGATCCGCCCGTCGACGCCCAAGGTGGTGGCCCCGGTGCCAAGCGCGGTGCCCGTGGAGTCATAGATGTAATCGTTCAGCGTGGCGTTGATGCGCTCTTGGGTATGAACCAGGAATTCATCCTTGGAGAAATCGGGCGAAGCGCCGTTGATGTCGATGCCCGACAGCCGCGATACCGACGTTTCTTGCAACAGGTCGACCACGATCCGGTTCGTGGCCCCAAGGCCCACCGGTGTGCCATCCGCGCCCACTTTGAACAGGTCGATGGTCAATTCGTCATCGACGTTTTGCACGATCTGGAATTTCTTGTCGTCGCCATAGGCGGTGTTGATGGCGCGCTCGACCTCGGCGGCAAGCTGGGTGGCGTTGTACTTGCCGGGGCGCAGGTCGATCGAAACCGGCGCGTCGCCGTCATCGACGTTGACCAGCAGAAAATCCCGGCCCCAGAAAATGTCGCTGTCGGTTTTTCCCGCGTCGCGGGTGGCTTGAAAGAGCAGGGGGTCGGTCACGATTTCGACCAGCTTGTCGCCTTCTTCGCCAAAGTCGAAGCTGCTTTGTTCGCCCCGGATCGAGGCCGGCTGTGACGGAACCTGGGTTTTCAGGTCATCCAGCTTGTAAAGCGGCGATCCTTTTCCTTCCAGAAAGTAGTTGTCATCGGGCACGCTGGTGGTCTGGTTTCCGAAACGGTCGACAAAGATCTGCTTGCCCGATTGGTCCACCGCGCTCACCAGATCGGGGTTGATCACGGTGCCATTGATGACCAGCCGCGTGTCGTACTTGTTGGTCGGATCTTCGGCCGAAGCGGTTTGTGTCTTGATGAAATAGATCGTCGCGATCGTGGGGTTTCCGAGGTCGTCGAAGATCGTGATCGAGGTCGAATTGGTATAAGTGGACGGATCGTCGGGGTTGAAGGTGTAGCCATCCGCGAATTCCGGCAGGTTGGGGATCACGGCCGCGTCGGCCGGAACGTTCACGCCCAGCTGGATGTTCGATGTCGCGTTCGGATCACCCGATGTCACCGGCAGCTGCAAGGGCACCGCGCTGTCAAGATCCTTGGCGGTGACCGAGCCGTCGGCGTTCACGGGATAGGTCATCAGGTATTGGCCCGCGCTGTCGACGACGTAGCGGTCGTTGTCGACGTTGAACGACCCGTTGCGTGTGTAAACCGTCTGCGACGAGGTCAGCGACGGTTTCAGCGAGAAAAAGCCCTGGCCCGAAATTGCAAGGTCGAGCGCGTTCAGCGACGAGGCGATGTTGCCTTGCGTGAACTGCTGCTTGATGCCTTTCAAGATCGCGCCCGAACCGATCGACGAAGATGCGTTCTGCAACGGCGATGTGGCGAAGATGTCGCCGAATTCGGCGCGCGACCGCTTGAAGCCCGTGGTGCCCACGTTGGCGATGTTGTTCGAGGTTGCCGAGATGTCGGCCTGGGCGCCGTTCAGTCCCGTAAGCGCGGTATAGAAAGACATGATGGGTTCCTTTCAGACGGGGTGGCGCCGCAGCGCCGGGGCACAAGATCAGCGGAAGCGGGTGGTGTCGGTGACGGCGACTTCGCCGTAATCCTGGACGTCCAGCATCACGCTGTTGGCGGTGTCGCTGCCGGCGGCGGCGGCCAGCACCTTGGCGTAGACCGATGGGCCAAGGCTTTCCTCGCCGTCGCCCATGTTGACCGTCGCCTCGATCTTGATCTGGCGGCGGCCTTCGAGGACCGCGGGCGGCAGGTCCTGCCAGCTAAAGCCGATCAGGCCCGCGCGCTGTGCGCCAAGGCTCTGGGAATGGTAAAGCTCGCCGGTTTCCGCATCGCTGAAGTTGACGCGGGTCGACGACGACGCCTGCGGAAGATCGATCACGCCGTGGATTTCGCCATCCGCGTCGGGACGTGCCAGGTTGCCGGGCACCAGAACCGAATGACCCAGCAGGTTCGATGCGGTCGCAATCCGCATCTGGCGCATCTGATCGGCCAGCCCGGTCAGCCCGCGGTTCATCTGCTCGATCCCCGAAACGGTCGAGAACTGTGCCATCTGCGCAATGAAATCGCCGTTTTCCATGGGCGCGAATGGATCCTGATTTTGCAATTGAGCGGTCATCAGCTTGAGAAAATCCTGTTGCCCAAGCTCGGATTTCGTGGCGCGTTCGGCCGGGTTGGCCTGGGTGGAAATACCCAGTGCGTCAAAGACGGCTTGCGCGCTTGCATCGATACGGTTGGTCATGATCGCAGTTTCCCGTTTGCGTCTATCAGCGGCCCATGTTCGCCGTGCGCGCCATCAGCGAACGCAGGGTCGAGACCACTTCCAGGTTGTTTTCATACTGTCGTGACGCTTCGATCATCTCGACCAGCTCCTCGTCGGTGTTCACCGCCGCTGCAAAAATGAAGCCATCTTCATTCGCTTTCGGGTGATCGGGTTGAAAGATTTTCTTGGGGGACAGATCCACCTCGGCAAGGCCGACGACATCGACGGTGGACAGGCCCGAATTCCTGAAGTTCTCGGCATATTGCGTGGCAAAGACGGGCTTGATCGCGCGATATGCGTCTTCTTCGCGGGTGGCGACGGATTGCGCGTTGGCGATGTTCGAGGCGACCGTGTTCAATCGCGTCAACTGTGCCCCCATGGCGCGCCCGGCGATATCGAAGATGTTGCGGATTTCGGTCATGCTCATTCCCCTTTGATTGCCGATGTCAGCCCCGAGATCTTGCGATTTATCAGGGCAAGCGAGGTCTGATAGCGCAGCACGTTCTCCGAGAACTGCATCTGTTCGACCGGCAATTCGACGGTGTTGCCGTCCATCGCCGGGTTCAGCGGTACCCGGTACTGCATGCGCGAGATACCCGCCGGCTGCATCGCGGGCAAATGGCGGGCATTGGTTGTTTTCAGATCGCCCGCGACCCCTTCGAGCCGGTCGAACTCCGCCTTG
>JBEAQJ010000128.1:0-30432 GCA_041163945.1 Pseudomonadota bacterium | reverse complement strand
CGCTGCGCGACGCCGCCCAGGTTCTGGGGCTGGTCATCCACGACCACCTGATCATCGGCAAAGCCCGCGAACTAAGCTTTCGCAGCGCCGGCTTCCTGTGACCGCCCCATGCGCGGGTGGGCCCCGTGGCGATGTTCGATCCGCCGGCCTGACATTGCCTAAGCCGCCAAAGCCCAAGGCCAGCGGATGCGCGCAGGATGGGTATTACGCCAGCCGTCCATGGCAGTGCTTGAATTTCTTTTCTGACCCACAGGGGCAGGGGTCGTTGCGGCCGGGGTTGCCCCATGTGGTGGGATCGGCTTCGACAAAGCCGTCGCGGGCGGGGCTGGCGGTGGCTTGGGTGTCGGGCCCTGCCGTGGCGCTGTCCAGCTGGCGCTGGGCGGCCTGTTGCTGGGCTTGCAGCTGGCGGATCAGCTGCTCTTGCTGCTCGGGTGTCAGGGGTTGGATGCGGGCAAGCTTGCCTGTCACATCCGCGCGCAGACCATCCAACATCGCTTCGAACAGCTGGAAGCTTTCGGTTTTGTATTCGTTCAGCGGATCGCGCTGGGCGTAGCCGCGGAAGCCCACGACAGAGCGTAGATGTTCCAATGTCAGCAGGTGATCGCGCCATTTGGCATCGATGGTTTGCAACAGAACCTGTTTTTCGATCGCGCGCATCTGCTCGGGGCCAAAGGCTGCCGCCTTGGACGCCATGTATTCATCGGCCGCCGCTTCCAGTCGGTCACGGATCACATCTTGATCCACGCCATCTTCGGCGGCCCAATCGGCCAGCGGCACCGCGATGCCCAGCGTTTCGCGCAGCGCGCGGTCCATCGCCTCGACGTCCCACTGGTCGGCGTAGGATCGGGGCGGCATATGCGTGTCGACCATATCTGCAATCACCTGATGGCGCATGTCGCGGGCGACCTCGGCGATATCATCGGCGCCCATGACCTCGCGGCGCTGGTCAAAGATCACCTTGCGCTGGTCATTCATCACATCGTCGAATTTCAGCAATTGCTTGCGGATGTCGAAATTGCGGCCTTCGACCTTGGCCTGCGCCCGCTCCAGCGATTTGTTGACCCAAGGGTGAACAATGGCTTCGCCTTCCTTCATGCCCAGCGTCGACAGCATCTTGTCGAGCTTTTCGGAACCGAAGATGCGCATCAGGTCGTCTTCCAGCGACAAGAAGAACGAAGACCGGCCAGGGTCGCCCTGGCGGCCCGAGCGGCCGCGCAGCTGGTTGTCGATGCGGCGGGATTCGTGGCGTTCCGTGGCCAGCACATACAGCCCGCCGGCATCCTTGACCTTTTGTTCGTCGGCCTTGTGGTCCTCTTCGATGCGGGCCCGGATCGCGGCGTGATCGCCGTCGGGGTCGGCCGCGATGGCCTGCATGACCTTGAATTCCACATTGCCGCCCAGCTTGATGTCGGTGCCACGGCCGGCCATGTTGGTGGCGATGGTGATCGCGCCCAGCTTGCCCGCATCGGCGACGATCTGCGCCTCCTGCTCATGCTGGCGGGCATTCAAGATGTTGTGCGGCAGGCGGGCCTTGTCCAAAAGCTGGCCCAGCATTTCCGATTTCTCGATCGAGGTGGTGCCCACCAGAACCGGCTGTCCCTTGGCATGCGCTTCGCCGATCGCCGCGACGATGGCTTCGTATTTTTCGCGCGCGGTGCGATAGACGGCATCGTCATCATCGATGCGGGCGACCGGCAGATTGGTCGGTATCTCGACCACGCCCAGCCCGTAGATCGCCATGAATTCCTCGGCCTCGGTGGCGGCGGTGCCGGTCATGCCGGCAAGCTTGTCATACAAGCGGAAGTAATTTTGGAATGTCACGCTGGCCAAGGTGACGTTCTCGGGCTGGATCGCGCAGCCTTCCTTGGCTTCGATGGCCTGGTGCAGCCCATCCGACAGGCGGCGACCGGGCATCATGCGCCCGGTGAATTCATCGACCAGAACCACTTCGCCGGACCGCACGATGTATTGTTGATCCTTGTGGAACAACTTGTGGGCGCGCAACGCATTGGTCAGGTGATGCACGATCGTCGTGCTTTCGGGGTCATACAGGCTTTGCCCCTCGGGCAGCAGACCTGTCTGATGCAGATGATCCTCGAGAAAATCGTTGCCGGCGTCGGTAAAGGTTGCGCTGCGCTGCTTTTCATCGAGGGTAAAGTGATCGTCGCGCACCTGCGGGATGATCTTGTCGATCGACAGATACAGTTCGGATCGGTCCTGTGTCGGGCCCGAAATGATCAGCGGCGTGCGCGCCTCGTCGATCAAGATGCTGTCGACCTCGTCCACGATGGCGAAATGGTGCCCGCGCTGGGCCATATCGTCGAGGCTGGCGCGCATATTGTCGCGCAGGTAATCAAACCCCAGCTCATTGTTGGTGGCATAGGTGATGTCGGCCCCATAGGCTGCGCGCTTTTCGCCATCGGGCTGGCGCGGATAGACGACCCCGGTGCTTAGCCCCAGTGCGGCATAGACCTTGCCCATCCATTCGGCGTCTCGCTTGGCCAGGTAATCATTGACCGTGACGATATGAACGCCCTTGCCCGTCAACGCATTCAGATAGGCGGGAAAGGTGGCCACCAGCGTCTTGCCCTCGCCGGTTTTCATTTCCGCGATATTGCCCTGGTGCAGAAAGATGCCACCGATCAACTGCACGTCATGGGCGCGCAGCCCCAATGCCCGGCGCGCGGCTTCGCGGCAATTGGCAAAGGCTTCGGGCAACAGCGCATCAAGGCTTTCACCCGCCTGCAAGCGGGCGCGCAGGTCGGCGGTCTTTGCGATGATCTCGGCGTCGGTCTTGGCCTGATAGTCGGGTTCAAGCGCGTTGATCTGGGCCACGAGCGGACGGACTGTCTTGACCTTGCGGTCATTCGACGACCCGAACACCATTTTCGCCAGTGAACCCAATCCGAGCATGTGCCGCGCCTTTTCGTGCGATGGCCCAAAGCGCGGGCTGTCGCGCGGGCCGAGAAACTCATATCATCGTGTGGAGCATCCGGGTTGTTCGACCCACCGCGCCAGTCTATCTACGGCGCCAACAGGTAAACAGGTCGCGGCCCCGCACCAGTCCGTCAAGCGACATAAGGGGCCGGGCCAAGGGTGTCAACGCGGGCAGACCGGCCCGCGCTTAAGCAAAGGAATTCGTTTCATGAAGACATTCATCGCAAGCGCCGCCCTGTCGGCCCTGTTGGCGCTGCCTGTCGCGGCACAAGACGATGTTGGCGCCGCCACGGTGCTTGCGACGGTCGATGGCACCGACATCACGCTGGGCCATGTGATCAGCATGGTGCGCCTTCTGCCCCCCGAATATCAGGGGCTGCCCGACAACGTGTTGTTCGACGGGCTGTTGGAACAGCTGGTCCAGCAGCAGGTTCTGGCCAGCCTTGCCGAACGTGATCTGGGCTGGTTGGAACAGCTTGGCCTGGAAAACGAACGCCGCGCCTTTCTGGCCGCCACCTTGCTGGACCGCATCGGCAACGAACCGATTTCCGATGCGGCGTTGCAGGCTGAATTCGACGCACAATTCGGCAGCGCCGGACCGGTCACGGAATACAACGCCAACCATATCCTGGTGCAAACGCAAGCCGATGCCGAAGCGGTGATCGCGGCCTTGGCCGAAGGCGCTGATTTCGCGCAGCTGGCGCAAGAACGCTCGATCGGGCCGTCGGGGCCGAACGGGGGCGCGCTGGGGTGGTTTACCGCCGGCATGATGGTTCCAAGCTTCGAAGAGGCGGTGTTTGCGCTGGCCGTGGGCGAGGTTTCGCCCCCCGTCGAAACACAGTTCGGCTGGCATGTGATCGTGCTGAACGAAACCCGCGAACAGGCGCCGCCCACGCTGGACGATGTGCGCGCCGAGCTGGAGGATGGTCTGCGCCGGGCGCGGGTCGAGGCCGCGATCGAGGAGATGACGCAGGCCGCCACGATCGCACGCCCCGAGATTCAGATTGACCCATCCGTTATCCGTGATTTGGATCTGCTGGCCGAGTAACGGCGCGCATCAAGGGGCATTCGCATGGCAAAGCCGGAAAAAAAGAAAAAGGACAAGTCCAAGGGCAAGTCCGACAAGAAACCCAAGCTGGCCAAGCCCACGGGAAAGGCCGCGCCCAAGGTATCGCCCTTGGCACCGGCATCCTTTCCCGACCTGCCCGCGATCGCGGGGGTCCGCTTTGCGGCCGGTGCTGCCGGCGTGCGCTACGTCAACCGCACCGATGTGATGCTGGTCGACATCGCGGCCGGGTCCGCGGTGGCGGGCGTGTTCACCCGCTCGGCCACCCGTTCGGCTGCCGTGCTGGATTGCCAGGCCAAATTGGCGGCCCTGGGCGCATATCCCAAGAAAGGGTTCGGCATCGTCGTGAATTCGGGCAATGCCAATACCTTTACCGGCCAGCGCGGGGCCAGCGATGTGGCCTTGATCTCGGATGCGGCGGCCAAGGCGCTGAAAATTCCCGCAGGTCACGTCTTTACCTGTTCGACCGGTGTCATCGGCGAGCCGCTTCCGGCCCAGAAGATCACCGATATCCTGCCGGTGCTGGCGGATGGGCTGGATGCGGGCAAGGCGGCGGTGGCCGCCCGCGCCATCATGACGACCGACACCTTTCCAAAGGGTGCCATGGCCGAGGTGGTGATCGGCGGCAAGCCGGTGCGGATTGCGGGCTTTGCCAAGGGTTCGGGCATGATTGCCCCCGACATGGCCACGATGCTGGCCTATGTCTTTACCGATGTGGCCATTGCGCAGGATGCGCTGCAGGCGATGTTGTCGGCGGCAACCAAGCGCAGCTTTAACGCGGTGACGGTCGACAGCGACACCTCGACCTCAGACGCGGTGCTGGTGGCGGCCACCGGCCGGGCCGGAAACACGCCCATAACCAGCCCGCGTGGCGCCGCAGCGCGCGCCTTTGCCGCCGGTTTCGCGGCGGTGCTCAAGGATCTGGCGCTGCAGATCGTGCGCGACGGCGAAGGGGCGACCAAGCTGGTCGAAGTGCAGGTCAGCGGTGCGAAATCGGCGCGCGATGCCGATCGCGTGGCGCGCGCCATTGCCAATTCCCCCTTGGTCAAGACGGCCATCGCCGGTCAGGATCCGAACTGGGGCCGCATCGTGATGGCTGTCGGCAAATCGGGGGCCACGGCGGATCGTGACCTGTTGACCATCCATTTCGGCCCACATCTGGTGGCCGAAAAAGGCTGGCGGGCGGAAAGCTACGTCGAAGAAACCGTTGCATCCTACATGCGGGGTCAGGAACTGGTGATCGCGGTCGATCTGGGCCTTGGGCGCGGCAAGGCCACGGTTTGGACCTGTGACCTGACGCATGCCTATATCGACATCAACGCGGATTACCGTTCGTGACGGACGCCCAGAAAGAACGCGGATGAAAACCGTTCTGGTGTCGGCGGTCGCATTGATCGATCGCGACGGTCGGGTGCTATTGGCGCAGCGACCCGCCGGGAAATCCATGGCGGGGCTGTGGGAATTTCCCGGTGGAAAGGTCGAGCCGGGCGAAACACCCGAAGCGGCCCTGATCCGTGAGCTGCGCGAAGAACTGGGTATCGACACATGGGCGTCATGCCTGGCACCGCTGACCTTCGCCAGCCACAGCTATGCCGATTTCCACCTGTTGATGCCGCTTTTTGCCTGCCGCAAGTGGGATGGGATCCCGACCGGCAGGGAAGGGCAGACGCTGGCCTGGGCCCGCGCACAAGAGCTGCGCGATTACCCCATGCCGCCGGCCGATATCCCGTTGATCCCGATCTTGCGCGACTGGTTGTAACCGCCCTTGTCCGCCAAACCGCGATGTTCCAGATCGGCCCGGGATCATGTACCGGGCCTTTGGGACGGTTTGGGGCGCCGCCCCGGGGTTCAGTCCAGCCAACCCTTCAGGTTTTGTTCGACCACGCCGGCCAGCGCGTCGATATGGGCCGCGTCGTCGTTGAGACAGGGGATATAGGTGAATTGCTCACCGCCCGCATGTTCGAAGCTTTCCTTGATCTCTTCGTTGATTTCTTCCAGCGTTTCGATGCAGTCGGCCGAAAACGCGGGTGCAATGACGGCGATGCGCTTTTTGCCCTGCTCGGCCAGCCGCGCGACTTCTTCGACGGTGTAGGGTTTCAGCCATTCCTCGGGGCCGAAGCGGCTTTGGAACGTGGTGACGATTTCGGTCTTGTCCCAGCCCAGCCGTTCACGCAGCAGGCGCGTCGTTTTCTGGCATTGGCAGTGATAGGGATCGCCTTCCATCAGGTAGCGCTTGGGCACACCATGATAGCTGCACACCAGAACATCGGGGCGATGTTCCAGACCGGCGTAGGCCCGTTCCACCGATTGGGCCAGGGCTTCGATGTAGCGGGTATCTTCGAAATAGGGCTCGACCGTGCGCACCAGCGGTTGCCACTTGATGTTTTCGAGGCTGCGGAAAAACTGATCGCAGGCCGTGGCCGAGGTCGCCCCCGCATATTGCGGGTATAGCGGGAAAAACAGGATCTTGTTGCAGCCCTGTGCGACCAGCGCGTCGACCTTGGATTTGGTGGATGGATTGCCGTAGCGCATGCAATAATCCACCACGACCCGGTCGCCGTAGCGGGCCGCCATCCGTTCGGCCATCAGCGCCGTTTGCGCCTTGGTGATGGTCATCAGCGGGCTTTCGTTCAGCTCTTCGTTCCAGATCGACTTGTAATTGGCACCGGACGAAAACGGCCGCTTGGTCAGGATGATCAGCTGCAGCAACGGCTGCCAGATCCAGGGGCTGTAGTCGATCACCCGCCGGTCCGACAGGAATTCGTTCAGGTAACGGCGCATCGGCCAGTAGCTGTAGTGATCTGGCGTGCCTAGATTGGCCAGCAAAATGCCGACCTTGCCGAAGCTGACCCTTGGATGATCGGACGGGGCATGGGGCAGGTCGTTGGCGGTCTGGGCGGCGTGCGTCTCGGACATCATGTTCATCTTTGGCGACCTCAATCGTCGGACGGGTGTAGGACCGGTCGGGCGGTTTCGTCAAACTCCGATGTGCCAAGCGCGTCGGCAAGACGCGCCCGGGCGGCACCGGGGCGGAGCGGTTTTTGTAGGCTGTCATGCGGTGCCCAGCCCGACAGAAAGATCAGTTCGAACGTGGCGCGGATGCGGGCCGGGTCGTCGGGGGCGGCAAAGCGCTGGGCGTAGATATCGGCCATCCGTGCAAACAATGCGCGGGGCACGGGGGCGCGGTGTCGCGCGGCCAGCGCGTTGGTTTCCCCCATCGCGCGCAGATCGGCCATCAGTGCGAAGGCATCGCCATAGGTCACGGTTCGGGGCAGGCGGTCGGCCACCGGCAGCGCCAGGCCGGCGCGCTGCAAAAGACCGCCCATGTCGCGGATCTCGGCCATCGGGGCCACGCGGGGGCTAAGCCCGCCCAGCACATCGGTTTCGGCCTGCGCCAATGCGCTGCGCAATTCGATCAGGGTCTGGCCCCCGAATGCCACCGACAAGAACAGACCGTCCGCGCACAATGCGCGGCGGCACTGCACGATCTGGCCCACCGGGTCATCGGCCCAATGCAACGCCATGGCATGAATGATCAGGTCATGCGCGCCGGGTTCCAGATCCAGTCGGTCGTCGGGTGCCACCAGGCGTGCCCCCGGAACCACATCCGACCAGAATTCTGGAAAGGCCGTGATCACCGCGGGCCGCGTAAACCTTCTGTTAACGTCGATCAGTCTTTCGTGAATCTCGGCCTTGGCCTCGTGGTGCACAAAGCCCGCGGTGGCCAAGCGCGCACGGGCGCGCGCCCGCGCAAGCCGGGCGGCATCCACCAGAGGGGTCTGTGGGTTCGAAAGGGGCAAGGCCGGAATGATCCTGTCACGTGACCCGCTGCTACTTAGGGGAGTGGAATGAGATTGCAAACGCTGCTCCATGCGGTCTTTCCGCCCGAATGCCTGTCGTGCGGGGCGCGGGTGGATCGCGATTTTGCACTTTGTGGGCCCTGCTGGTCCGAGACACCCTTTGTCTTCGGGGCGGCCTGCGCGTTGTGTGGGCTGGGCTTGCCGGGCCAATCCGCCATGGGCGATACGCTGGTCTGCGAAGATTGCCACGCCGTGGCCCGGCCATGGGCGCGGGGGCGGGCGGTTTTGCACTACGCCGATATCGGTCGAAAGCTGGTTTTGGGCTTGAAACATGCCGACCGGGCCGATGTGGCGCGCGCCGCCGGGCCCTGGCTGGCGCGGGCCGGGGCCGATTTGTTGGCCGATGATCCGCTGATCGTGCCCATCCCGTTGCATTGGCGGCGGCTTGTGGCCCGGCGGTTCAACCAAGCTGCGCTTCTGGCCGGGTCCTTGGCCAAGGTTTCGGGGTGCGATTGGCTGCCCGATGCGCTGGTCCGGCCCCGCCACACCGGCACGCAGGACGGGCGCGATCGCGCCGGGCGCTTTGCCAATCTTGATGGGGCGATTCGGGTCCATCCCCGCCATACGGCGCGCCTTGCGGGGCGGCGGGTGCTGTTGGTCGATGATGTGATGACATCGGGGGCAACCTTTTCGGCGGCAACGCAAGCCTGTTTTGCGGCGGGCGCGGGGGCGGTCGATGTGATCGCACTGGCGCGGGTGGCGCGCGATCGCTAGATCTGCGCGCGTCGTGCCGTCATCACAGGATTGTTCCCATGCCGACTGTCGAAATCTACACCTCGCCCTTGTGCGGTTATTGCCATGCCGCCAAGCGTCTGCTGGCGGAAAAGGGTGTGGCTTACATCGAACACGATGTGGCCCGCGACCCAGACAAGCGCCAAGAGATGCTGGGCCGTGCCCGGGGACGCCACACCGTGCCGCAGATCTTTGTCGGCACGACGCATGTCGGCGGTTTCGACGACATGGCCGCCCTGGACCGGGCGGGAAAGCTTGACGCGCTTTTGTTCGCGAACTGAAAGACTTGCGACCCTTCGCCCCTTGCCATCACGGGGGCAAGGGTGGCTAGTGTGTGTCATGGCAAGCCCCGATGATCCCCTATCCGTTGCGCTTTTCAGCGAGATGTTCATGGCCGACCAATTGGCGCGGAACAGGCTCAGCCGCGCGTTGCCCAAGGGGATGGAGCTGAGCCATTTTTCGGTTCTGAACCATCTGGCATCGGCCAGCGACGAAAAAACGCCCGCCCAGTTGGCGCGGGTGTTTCATGTCACGCGGGGGGCCATGACCAACACGTTGAACCGGCTGGAATGGGCAGGTTACGTGCATATCCGCCCCGATTGGGACGATGCCCGCCGCAAGCGCGTGTCGATCAGCCCGGCGGGCCGTCGGGCGCGCGAACAAGCGCTGAGCGTCATCGCGCCCATCTTGTCGGACACCGTGCGCGAAATCGGTGCGGATCGTGTGCGCCAAGCCATCCCCGTGATCCGGGAAATGCGGCTGCGGCTGGAAGATGACACCTAGCCGCGTTTCACCGAGGCCGTGACATAATTCACCGACAGGTCGCGATCCGAGATCGACCAGCGCCATGTCAGCTTGTTGAACACAAAGCCCTTGCGGTCCACCGGGTCGAGCCCTGCTTGCCGGATCAGCGTGTAAAGCTCGTCCGGGGTGATGAATTTCGACCATTCATGCGTGCCTTTTGGCAACCAGCGCATGACGTATTCCGCCCCGATGATCGCCATCAGGAAGCTTTTGGGATTGCGGTTGAGGGTCGAGCAGATCATCAGCCCATCGGGTTTCAGCAATTGCTGGCAGGCGGTCAGATAGGCCAGCGGGTCCGACACATGTTCGACCACCTCCATGTTCAGCACGACGTCGAATTGTTCGCCGGCCGCGGCCAGCGCTTCAGCGGTGGTGTGGCGATAGTCGATGGTCAGGCCCGATTGCTGCGCGTGGATCTGGGCCACCGGAATGTTGCGCGGGGCAGCATCGGCACCGACCACATCGGCACCCAGCCGCGCCATGGGTTCGGCCAACAGCCCCCCACCGCAGCCGATATCGAGAATGCGCAGCCCAGCAAAGGCCCGCGGGGCGGTCAGGTCGCGCCCGAATTCGGCGGCAATCTGGCGCGTGATGTAGTCGAGTCGCGTGGGGTTGAGCATGTGCAGCGGCTTGAACTTGCCGTCGGGGTCCCACCATTCGGCGGCCATTGCCTCGAATTTGGCGATTTCGGCGGTGTCGACGGTCAGGTTGACCTGTGCCATGGAATATCCCCTCATCTTCTGTCAGTCTGGGTGCGTGCGGGCCGTGTCATTTGGCCTATATAGGAGCGGCATGGACAAGTTCGCCGGCCAAAAGCGCGCAGCCGCGCATCTATACCCGCTGATCGACCCGTTCGACCAGCGCATGCTGGATGTTGGCGACGGGCACCACATTTACGTCGAGCAATGCGGCAATCCCGACGGGGCGCCGGTGGTGGTTTTGCATGGTGGCCCCGGTGGCGGATGCAGCCCGGCGATGCGGCGCTATTTCGACCCGGACCAGTGGCGGATCATCTTGTTCGATCAGCGCGGCTGTGGCCGGTCGCGCCCACATGCCAGCGTGCGGGCGAACACGACATGGCATCTGGTGGCCGATATCGAGCGTATCCGCAACACGCTGGGCATTGCGCGCTGGGCGGTGTTCGGTGGCAGCTGGGGGGCGACGCTGGGCCTGATCTATGCGCAGGCCCATCCCGACCGGGTGGCCTATCTGGCGCTGCGGGGCGTGTTCTTGGCGATGCAGCGCGAGCTGGATTGGTTCTACGGCGGCGGTGCCGGGCAATTCTGGCCCGACCAATGGGGCCGCTTTTGCGCCATGATCCCCGAAGAAGAACGGGGCGACCTGATCGCGGCCTACCATCGGCGGTTGTTTTCCGGCGACCTGTTGGTGGAAACCCGGTATGCCCGGGCCTGGGCGGCTTGGGAAAACGCGCTGGCCTCGATGGACAGCGACGGGGGCGGCGGGGAAAGCCCGGCCGATTATGCGCGCGCCTTTGCCCGGTTGGAGAACCACTATTTCGTCAACAAGGGCTTTCTGGAGGTCGATGGCCAGATCCTGCGCGATCTGCACCGGATCGCGCATATTCCCGGCACCATCGTTCAGGGGCGCTACGACATGATCTGCCCCCCGCTGTCGGCGCATCGACTGGTCAGCGGCTGGCCCTCGGGGCGGCTGCACATGATCAAGGCGGCCGGCCATGCGCTGTCGGAGCCGGGCATCAGCCAAGAACTGGTGCGCGTCATGGCGCAGCTGGGCGAAAAGCGGGAAAAGTTCGGGCTTTAGAAAGCCCGTGACCGCGGCGTGCGCCGCGGGGCAAGCGCCCGGCCCCCATTCAAAGAGGGTCTGCGCCCAGAAGCCGCCGATCGATCCCCGGGCTCAGGCGGTCACGGATCAGCGCCACCGGGTGCGATCGCAATGTCAGGCGCATGGACACGTAATCTTCCACCACCGCTTCGCCGTTGGTCATTTCGGGCAGATGTGCCTTGGGTTCCACGATGCCCTCACCGTCCAGATCGCGCGAAAACAGCGGCAGCTCTGTTTTCGGCGCAAGCGCGCGCGCGGCCCAAAGCGCGTCGCGCCGGCTGATGCCAAGGCTGGCAAAGGCATCGGCTTCGGCCAGGATGGTAAGCGTTTTCGCCGCCAGACCGGCGCGCCGCCAGACATCGTCCACCGCCCGGTAGCCGTTGCCGCGCGCCGCCGTCAGCCAATCGGCTTCGTCTTCGCGCATCGCCTTGATCTGGCGGAACCCCAGCCGCAGCGCCAGCGCACCGGTTTCGGTGTGTTCCATCACATTGTCCCAATGCGAGCGGTTGATGCAGACCGGCCGCACCTCGACCCCGTGTTCGCGCGCGTCGCGCACGATTTGTGCGGGTGCGTAAAAGCCCATCGGCTGCGCGTTCAGCAGCGCGCAGGCAAAGATGCCCGGGTGGTGCCGTTTCAGCCAGCTCGAGGCATAGACCAAAAGGGCGAAACTGGCCGCATGGCTTTCGGGAAAGCCGTAGCTGCCAAAGCCTTCGATCTGGGAAAAGCAGCGTTCGGCGAAATCGGCATCATAGCCATTGTTGCGCATGCCGCGCAGAAAGCGGGTGCGAAATTCGGTGACGGATCCGGTTTTCTTGAATGTGGCCAGTGCCCGCCGCAGGCCATCGGCTTCTTCCGGGGTGAAGCCCGCGCCGATGATGGCGATCTGCATCGCCTGTTCCTGAAACAGCGGCACCCCCAGCGTCTTGCCCAAGACACGCCCCAGCGCGTCGGAGGGAAAGCTGACCGCTTCTTCGCCGTTGCGTCGCCGGATGAAGGGGTGGACCATGTTGCCCTGGATGGGGCCGGGCCGGATGATCGCCACCTGGATCACCAGGTCGTAAAAGCAGCGCGGGCGCAGGCGCGGCAGAAAATTCATCTGTGCGCGGCTTTCGACCTGAAACACCCCCAAGCTGTCGGATCGGCACAGCATGTCATAGACGGCCGGATCTTCGGGCGGCAGCGTCGCCAAGCTGTAATCGACCTGATGATGCTGACGCAGCAAGCCGAAGGCTTTTCTTATACAAGAAAGCATTCCCAGGGCGAGGATATCGACCTTGAGGATCCCCAGCGCGTCGATGTCATCCTTGTCCCATGCAATGACGGTGCGGTCTTCCATGCTGGCGTTCTCGATCGGCACCAGCTCATCCAGCCGCCCCTCGGTGATGACAAAGCCCCCCACATGTTGCGACAAATGCCGCGGAAAGCCGATGATTTCCTCGATCAGCGCGATGGTCTGTTTCAGCCGGGGGCTGTCGGGATCCAACCCGATCTCGCGCATGCGTGCCAGTTCGGGTCCGGCTTTCGACCATGATCCCCAGATCTGCGACGACAGCGCTGACAGCACATCTTCGGACAGGCCCATGGCGCGGCCCACCTCGCGCACGGCGCGCTTGCCGCGATAATGGATGACGGTCGCGCACAGCCCCGCGCGGTGGCGCCCGTAGCGGTCATAGATGTGCTGGATCACTTCTTCGCGGCGCTCATGCTCGAAATCGACGTCGATATCGGGTGGTTCGCCGCGGGCCTCGGACACGAATCGTTCAAACACCATGGTGCCGATCTCGGGGCTGACCGAGGTCACGCCCAGCGCGTAGCAGGTGATGGAATTGGCCGCCGATCCGCGGCCCTGGCACAGGATGCCGCGCGAACGGGCGAACGCCACGATATCATGGACGGTCAGGAAATAGGGCTCATAGCCCAGTTTGGCGATCAGGCGCAGCTCATGGGCCAGTTGGGTCTGCGCGCGTTCCGGGATGCCTTGCGGGTAGCGCCATTCCAGGCCGGCCTGGGCCAACCGGCGCAGGCGCGCGGCGGCGGTTTCGCCATCGGTAATTTCCGAAGGGTATTCATAGCGCAGCGACCCGATGTCGAAACAAAGCCCGGCGGCAATCTCGCCCGCCCGCGCCACCGCATCTTCATACCCGCGAAAGATACGCTGCATTTCATCCGCGCTGCGCAGGCGCTGTTCGGCATTGGCCTGCGCGGCGCTGCCCAGATCCTCGACCCGCAGCCCCTGGCGAATACAGGTCAGGATGTCGGTCAACCGTCGCCGGCTGCCGTGATGCATGATCGGCCGGGCCGAGGCCACGGGGCACAGGCCCAGCGCCCGGGCCAGCTGTGCCGCGGCGGCAAGGCGGGTTGCATCCTGCCCGTCATAGGCGGGGGCCATCAAAAGATGCATCTGCGGACCCAAGGCCGTGACCAGCCGCCCCGCATTGCGCCGCCAGTCAGGCGTGGGGTGGTCAGGGGCGTGCAGCAGCAGCGCCAGACCTTGGGCAAAGCCCAGCACATCCTCGAGCGTCAGCTGACACGCCCCCTTTTTCGCGCGCAACCGTCCCGCCGACAGGATGCGGCACAGGTTCGCCCACCCCACCCGGTCGCGGGGCAGCGCGGTCAGCGTCATGCCATCGCTCAACACCAGACAGGCGGCGGGCAAGAGCCGCGGCAGGTGATCGATGGGCGCGCGCGGGGGCGGGGGCAGATGCGCGGGTTTCGGCGGGCCGATCAGATCGGCGCGGGCCGCCTGGGTCTCCGCGATGTCTTGCGCGATCTTTTTCAGCTCTGCCCAGGCCCGCACCACCCCCGAGACCGAATTCACATCCGCAATCGCGATGGCGGACAGGCCCAACAGGGCCGCACGGCGCGCATATTCCTCGGGGTGCGAGCCGCCGGTGAGAAAGGTGAAGTTGGAGGTGATGGACAGTTCCGCGAATCCCATGGGGCGGAACTATATTCACGTTTTGTTCTATTTGGGAGAGGCCTTAGATCAACCCGAACTCTGCCAGAACGGCCGCGTAGATCGGGCGCTTGAAAGGCACGATCAGATCCAGCAATTCCGCCCCACGCATCCAGCGCCAGTCGGAAAATTCCAAATCCTCGTGGGTCAGGTCGATCACGCTGTCGGGTGCGGTCAGCTCGAAGCGGACCCATTTCTGCGCCTGCCCGCGATACTTGCCCTGCCAACGGGTCGGCACGACCGTGACCGGCAGATCATAGTGGTGCCAATCGGCGGTCTGGGCCACCAGCCGCACATCCCCCGCGCCCACACCGGTTTCTTCGCGCAATTCACGATAGGCGGCCGCCAGCGGGGTTTCGCCCGCGTCGATGCCGCCTTGCGGCATTTGCCACGCGGGGCTGTCCATGTCCGCGCGCTGGCCGGCGAACACGCGCCCATCGGCATGGCTCAACACCACGCCCACACAGGGCCGATAGGGCAAGCGCGTGATGTCTTCGGGCGTCACGGGGTCAGTTGCCCCGTGGGCCAAGCGCGTTCAGCCCGGTCAGGATGTCGATGGCATAAGCCAGTTGATAATCCTCGTTGCGCAACCGGGCGGTGGCTTCGGCAATGGCTTGTTCGGCCTCCAGTTGGCGCAATTCATCCTCGGACAGGGTCGAATTCTGGATCGCGCCCCGCAGGCTGGCCTCGTTGCGGCGGCTTGCGGTGTCATCGGTGTCTTCCGCGGTCTCAACGGCGGGGCGTTGTTCGACCAGAATATCGGGGGCAATGCCCAGCGCCTGAATCGACCGCCCCGAGGGCGTGTAATACAGCGATGTCGTCAACCGCATCGCCCCGTCGCCGGCCAAGGGCATGATGGTTTGAACCGAGCCCTTGCCGAAGCTGTTGGTGCCCACCACCACCGCCCGGCGATGATCTTGCAGTGCGCCGGCCACGATTTCCGATGCCGATGCCGAACCGCCGTTGACCAGAACCACCATCGGCCGCCCGTTGATCAGATCGCCGGGGGTGGCGTTGTAGCGTTCGCCGTCTTCGGGGCGGCGGCCGCGGGTCGATACGATTTCGCCTTGCTCCAAAAAGGCATCCGACACGCGGATGGCCTGATTGAGCAAACCGCCCGGGTTGTTGCGCAAATCCAGCACAACGCCGTTCAGATTGTCGAGCCCGCCCACGTCTTCGATCAGATCGCGCAGGCCATCCTGCAGGTTGGGATAGGTCTGGTCGTTGAAGGTCGACACCCGAAGAATCGCGGTCTTGCCTTCCAGCCGGGCACGCACGGCCGTCAAGCGGATCCGGTCGCGCACGATGGTGATGTCAAAGGGTTGATCGCGGCCTTCGCGCACCACGGTGATCGTGATCTCGGATCCGACGGGGCCGCGCATCATGTCGACCGCCTGTTCCAGCGTCAGGCCCAACAAGGCTTCGCCGTTCACATGGGTGATGAAATCGCCCGCCTCCACGCCGGCGGCCATGGCCGGTGTGTCATCCATCGGCGTGATCACGCGCACAAAGCCGTCTTCTTGCGTCACCTCGATGCCAAGGCCGCCGAACTCACCGCGCGTTTGCACCTGCATCTTGTCGAAATCGCTGGGCGGCAGATACCCGGAATGGGGATCGAGCGAGGTCAGCATGCCGTTGATCGCGGCCTCGATCAGCGCGGCGGCGTCCACCTCTTCCACGTAATTGGCGCGGATGCGTTCGAAAATGTCGCCAAAAAGATCCAGCTGTTCATAGACCGAGCTGTTGGCGCGCGCTTCCTGCGCGATGAGCGGCCCGGCCACTTGGGTGCTTAGCAAGATCCCGCCTGCAATGCCGCCAAGGGTGGCGATGATCAGCTTGTTCATGGCATTCATCCTTCGTCTCAGTCGCGCCCGACATCCGTGAACCAGTCTGCCGGATCGACCGGCGCGCCATGTTCGCGCAACTCCATATAAAGCGTTTCCGTCAGCGCAGCGCCACCACCTTGCGTCGTGGCGGCGATCAATTCTTCGCTGGCGCTTGGCGGCGCGCCCGGCATCAGCCCCAGCGGCGCTCCGGCGGGAACCAGCGCGTCAGGCGATACATACACCGTTTCCAGCCCGGCCAGCACCAGCAGATAGCCGCCTTCGGGTTCCACGATGACGACATTTCCGTAATCCAGCAGCGGGCCCGCATAACGCACCGATGCCGTCCAGGGCGCGCTGACCAGCGCGCCGGGGCGCGTGGCCAGCACAAGCCCCGGCCGCGCCACGCCGGCGGCGTCGGTTTCGCCGAAAGATCGCAGCCGCACGCCCAGAACCGGCGGCGGCAGCGTGCCGCGCGCCGCGGCGAAATCGGGCAGCTCGCGCACGGCGGCGGGCGGGTCGCGGGCCAGCAGGGTCGACAACGCATCCAGCGATTCGACGCTCTCCATCAGCTCGGTCATCGTGGCGGGGTCGTTGCGGATATTCTCGGGCAGCGACCGGCGTTCGGCAATCGCCTGGCTTAACTGCGTGCGTGCATCTTGCGCGCGTTCCAGCGCTGTCCGCAGCGTTGCCAGGGCGCCATCTTGCACCGCGCGCAGCGCCGCCAGTTCTTCCAGCTGGGCCTTCAGCGCGCGGGCTTCAGCGGCCACGGCAGGTGTCACATCCGACAAGATCATGCCCGAGCGCGCCGTGCCCAAGGGCCCCGACGGATGCAGCAAGATGACCGGGCCGGGGGCGGTTTCGACGGCTTGCAAGACCCCCAAAAGCCGCGACAGGCGGTCACGTTCGGCATCGAACAAGGCCACGATCGCCTGTTCGCGCAGCGCGGCTTGGCGGATGCCTTCGCGCAGCGCCAGCAAACCCTCTTCGTAGGCGCGCACGGTTTCGCTTAGGGCGGTGACCCGGTCGCGCGCAGCGTTGGCCTCCAACAGCGCAAGGCCGGCCTGTTCCAGCATGTCGCCGGCTTGTCGGGCGGTCTGGGCGGCGTCAAATTCCGCCCGGACCGGGCTGGCAAGCAGCATCGCGGCACAAAGGGCGGCGCGCAACGTCATGTGATCAGCGACCGGCCCGTCATTTCCGCCGGTTGCGGCAGGCCCAAAAGCTGCAACAGGCTGGGGGCCAGATCGGCCAGACTGCCATCGCGCAGTCGCGCGTGTTTCGGGCCGCCCACCAAGATCACGGGCACCGGGTTGATGGTGTGCGCCGTATGTGGCCCGCCGGTCACCGGATCGCGCATGGTTTCGCAATTGCCATGATCCGCCGTCACGATCATGGCGCCCCCGGCCTGGTCGAGGGCGCCCAGAACCTGGCCCAGCGAGTCATCCACCGCCTCGCAGGCGCGGATGGCCGCCGCCAGATCGCCGGTGTGACCGACCATGTCGGGATTGGCGTAGTTGACCACGATCAGGTCGTAATCCCCCCTGATGGCCGCCAGCAGATGCTCGGTCACCTCGGGGGCCGACATTTCGGGTTGCAGGTCATAGGTGGCGACCTTGGGGGATCGTGCCATGTAGCGATCTTCGCCCGGCACCGGCGGTTCGCGGCCCCCGTTCAGGAAAAAGGTGACATGGGGGTATTTTTCGGTTTCCGCGATGTGGAACTGACGCAGGCCGTGATGGGCGACCCAATCGGCCAAGGTGTTCACGATATCTTGCTTGGGGTAGACCGTGGTCATGAACCGGTCGTGGGCCTTGGAATAGCCCACCATCCCCAAGACTGCCGCGAGCCTGGGTCGCGGGCCGGTGTCAAAGGCATCAAAACCCGGCTCGGCCAGGGCGCTCAGGATCTCGCGCGCGCGATCGGCGCGGAAATTCAGGCAAAAGATGCCGTCGCCGTCCTGCATGCCGGCATAATCGCCCAATGTCGTGGGCTGGATGAATTCATCGGTTTCCCCAAGGTCATAGGCGGCGGCCAGCGCCGCCAGCGTGTCGGGGGCGTGGCGATCGCCTTGTCCCAGCGCCATGGCCCGGTAGGCGCGCGCCACGCGGTCCCAGCGGTTGTCGCGGTCCAGTGCGAAATAGCGCCCGATCAACGTGGCGATCCGCGCCCCTTGGGGCCGTGCGGCGATCATCTCGGCCAGGTAGGTTTGTGCCGATGTCGGGGCGACGTCGCGGCCATCGGCAATGGCATGAATCCACACCGGCACGCCCGCCGCGGCAATGATCTGGGCCGCCGCCATCAGGTGCCGGTGCTGGGAATGAACCCCGCCGTCCGAGGCAAGCCCGAACAGGTGCGCCGCGCCACCGCTGGCCCGCAGCGCCGCGACGAATTCCACCAGTGCGGGTTCGCTGGCAAGGCTGCCGCTGGCGACGGCTTCGTCGATGCGCACCAGATCCATCGGCACAACGCGGCCGGCCCCGATCGTGGTATGGCCCACTTCGGAATTGCCCATCTGGCCGTCCGGCAGGCCCACGGCGCGCCCGTGGGTGATCAACCTTGCGTTGGGGCAGTGCTGCATCAGCCGGTCCATGTTGGGGGTATGTGCCAGATGCGGGGCATTGTCCGCGGTGGTCGGCCCCAAGCCCCAGCCATCGAGGATGCAAAGAACCACGGGTTTTGGCTTGCGAATGTCGGACATGGGGCGCGGCCTCCTTCGCGGCGGTTCTAGCAGTGTCCGGGCTGGGCGCAAGCGCGCCCGCCCCTTGGGTTGCGTGACAGAAATCACGGGATGCGATACTGTCAACTTTCGATGATGTGTCTAGGATTTCGTGCAGGATGAACAATCCCGATCCGCCGCGCCGCCTGCATCGATGGCGTGGGCGCCTTGCCCAGTTGTCGGGCCCCGCGCGGGCCGGGGCACAGCACTGGCAAGCGGTGTTTCGCGATGCCGTGGCCCGCCGGGGCGTCGAAACGGTGCTGGCCAAACACGAAAAGGCGCATCTTTTGGGCCCCGATTTCAGTGTCGGAAGCTACTTGTTGCGCAACCCCGATGTTGCCGATGCCGTGACGTCTGCCGCCGAAGCGGTGTTTCATTTCCTGCAATTCGGCCACGCCGAAGGCCGCATGGCCCGCCCCGACGACTGGAGCCCGTCTTTCGTTCGGCTGGTGCATGGCGTTGTCCTGCCCGAAACGCTGGGCGCGATCGAAGCCAATGCCGCACTGCGTCGGTCGGGGCTTGGGCCGCACCAGGCCGTTTTGACCGAATCCGATCTTTGGATGGTTCAGGGATGTCATGGCCCGGTTTTCGCCCAGATCTTCGATGATGAATTCTACGCCGCCGCAGCCCGGTCGCGGGGCCATCCGGTGCCGGAACCCGGCCGGCTGGCCGCGATTCGACATTTCGGCCAGATCGGGCTGGCCAAAGGTATTCCGCCCCATCCCGACCATGGCTTCGACGCGGAATTCTACCGCGATGCGCTGCGCCTGGCCGGGCTGGAGCCGCCACCACCGGATCGCGATGGCGCGCTTTTCGCACATTGGGCGCGGATCGGTGCCCGTGCCGGGGCCCATGCCAATGCGGGCGCCTGGTTTTTCATGCGCACCCAGGTGCAGGTGCCGCCAGCGGTTCTGGCCGGTCTAGATGGATTTCGGGCCGCGTCGGCCGATCTGCCCCCGGGGGCAGGCCTGGCCGCGACACTGGCCCATCTGGCCGATGTTCCCATGCCCGGGATCGCTGCGTTGAATGTGGGCGAGCCTACTGTTGCGACCTTTCTGATCGATCTGGCGCGCGCCAAGCGGCAATCGGGCGATGCCGCCACCGCCGAGTGGCTGTTGGCACGCGTTCTCGATCCATCGCCGGGCCATCCCTTGGCCAGCCTGGAACTGGCTGATCTGATTGCGCCCAAGCAACGCGCGGCAACCGAAATCCAGCTGCGCCTGGCGGTTCCGCCGGATGGCGACGCCGGCGCCAACCGCTTGGCCCTGGCCAAGCGGCTCTTGGCGGCCGGCCGGCTGAAAGATGCGCTTGCCTGTTGTGCCGATCTGCCCCCGCAACTGTTTGGCGATGCGGCGCTCAGCGCCCGACGCCGTGCGCTGGGCGCGGCCATCTTCGAGGCCATCTGGTCCGATCTGAGCCATCACATCGCCACGGTTCCGATTGCCGAGATCCAAGCCATGTTGGCGGATGCGCTGGCGCTGTGCACGCCGCCGTTCACCGCCCCGCCGCGCAGCGCACCGATCCGCCGGGTCGCCGTGGTGGTCGGTGACGCGCCCTATCAGTGCAAATTGTATCGCGCGGATCAGAAAATCGATCAGCTTCAGGCCGCGGGTTGTCAGGCCGAATTGTTTGGTCTGGGCCCGGATGTGGATCGGCTGCTGGCCCGGCTTGATCTGTTTGATGCGGTGATCTTTGTGCGCGTGCCGGCCTTTCCGCCGGTGATCGACCTGATGGCCGCGGCCGCCAGCCAAGGCTTGGCCACCTTCTATGATTGTGACGATCTGATTTTCGACCCGGCGGTGTTTCCCCCGCCCCTGTCCAGCTACGCCGGCCAAATCACCGCCGCCGATCACGCCGCCATCGCTTGTGGCGTGCCGCTTTTTCGCCATGCGATGAGCCTGTGTTGCCATGGCATCGCCTCAACCGCCGAACTGGCCAAGGCCATGCGGTCGGTGGTGCGCAGTGGGCAGGTGTTCGTTCATCCCAATGCCTTGGGCCATGCGCATGGGCATGTGACGCAGACCGCGCCCAAATGCGCCCAAGACAAGTGCGCCCAAGACAGGCTGGTGATATTCTACGGATCGGGCACCAAGGCCCACAAGACGATCTTTTCCGAGGTGTTGGAGCCCGCCCTTGCCCAGGTTCTGGCGGCCCGGCCGGGAAAGATCGCGATCCGCCTGATGGGGGCCTTTGCACCGCTCCGCCATCTTGACGCTGGTTCAGCCGATGTGACGGTGATCCCCCCGGTCTGGGATTTCGAAAGCTTTTGCGCCGAACTGGCCGGCGCCGATATCAACCTTTCGGTGCTGGAACCATCGCTTCTGACCGATGCAAAAAGCCAGATCAAATGGATGGAGGCCGCGCTCTTTGCCATCCCATCCGTTGTCAGCCCGACCGCCACCCATCGCGCCATGATCCAAGATGGGGTGACGGGCCTTTTCGCGGCCGATCAGGCCGGTTTCGTCGCGGCACTTTTGCGGCTGATTGACGATGTCGATCTGCGCGCGCGCATCGGGGCCGCAGCGCGTGACACGGTGCTGTCGGATTATGCCCTGCCCGTCATGGCGACCCGGCTTTGCCAGATGTTTTCCGCCCTGCGTCCCGCGCCGCCCCGGCCCAAGACGCGCCTTTTGATCGTGAACGCCTTTTACCCACCCCAAGATATCGGCGGGGCGACGCGGGTCGTTGCAGATAATGTTGCCGATCTGATCCGCCGCTATGGCCAAGACTACGAGATCGATGTTCTTGCCGCGCTTCATGGCGGCAAAACACCCTACGAGATCACATGCCATGCCCGCGATGGTGCCCGTGTCTGGACCGTCAGCCCCGGCGCGGGGCAAGATGCGATGGCGATGATCGATCATCGGATGGCCGATGTCATGGAGCGGCTGATCGCACGGGTCCGGCCCGATCTGGTCCATCTGCATTGTCTGCAACACTTGACCGCATCGGTGATCGACCCGCTGCGTCGTCACCGGGTGCCCTATGTCGTGACCTTGCACGATGGCTGGTGGGTGTCGCCGCATCAATTCATCCTGTCGCCCGAAGGCGTGCCCGAGACCTATGATTTTACCGCCGCTGCCGCGGACCGGCTGCCATCGCGTGGCCGTATCGCCCAGCGCGCCTTGCAAGACGCCGCAGCGGTGTTGGCGGTTTCGGAAGATTTTGCCGAACTGCACCGAAAAGCCGGGCTGGTTCGGGTCGAGGCGCTGGAAAACGGGGTCGCGGATCAAACCCGCATCGCCCGGTCTGTGGCGGCGCCGGGTCGGGTGCGGCTGGGCCATGTCGGCGGCATGGCCCGCCACAAGGGTTTTACGCTGCTGCGGGCGGCCATCCATGCCGGACGCTTTGAAAATCTGGATCTTCTGGTGGTCGATCACGCGCTTGCCTTTGGCCAGACGCGGCACGCGATCTGGAACACGACGCCCGTAACCTTTGTGGCGCGGCAACCACCGGCGGCCATGGGGGCATTGTACGGGTCGCTGGATGTGCTGGTTGCGCCGTCGATCTGGCCGGAAAGCTATGGTCTTGTCGCCCGCGAAGCGCTGGCTGCCGGCCTTTGGGTCGTGGCCTCGGACCGCGGTGCAATCGGGCAAGATATCGTCGACGGGCAAAACGGTTTCATCGTCGATGTGCACGATCACCGGGCCCTTCTGGGCTGTCTGGCGGGTATCGACGCCGATCCCGACCGATTTCGAAAGGCCCCACCCCACCGCGCCCGCCTGCGGTCGGCGCAGGCGCAGGTCGACGATCTGCATGCGCTTTACCAGCGACTGCTCGCCGGGGCGCCCGCATCAAAAAAGGAAGTCGGACGGGTCCAGATCGCCGAAGGCGACGCCGGCCAGAAAGATGGAATTGCCATGTCCGGTGTCGATCTGCACGCCGCCCGCCACCGCTGATACCGCCCCGCTGTCGCGCAGCCCGTCATAATCGGTGATCCCCGCAAAGCCCGTGATGCCCGAAAGGTCGATCTTTTCGTATGGGTTGGTGGCCGCGAAATCATGAATGGTGTCGCGGCCATGACCATCGGCGAACACGAAGATATCCCAGTTGAAATTGCCCCATATGTCATCGTCGCCCGGACCACCGATCAGCCGATCATGGCCGGCCCCGCCATAAAGCCGGTCATCGCCTTCGCCGCCGTCGAGCGTATCATTGCCCAGCTCGCCGAACAGCGCATCGGGCCCGTTTTCCCCGAACAACAGATCATCGCCCGTTCCGCCGAACAGCCGATCGAAGCCGTCGCCGCCAAACAGCCTGTCATCGCCTGCATCCCCCAGCAGGTTGTCGGCCCGCGTTCCGCCCCAAAGGGTGTCGTCGCCCCGCCCGCCCCGCATCAGGTCGAAGCCGCCGCCGCCGTACAGCCGATCATCGCCATCGCCGCCATCCAGCGTGTCGTGGCCCAATTCGCCAAACAGCGCATCGGGCCCTGCCCCCCCGATCAGCAGATCATTGTCCATGCCGCCGAACAGCCGGTCGAAACCGTCGCCCCCGTCCAGAACGTCATGGCCCGCGCCCCCGTAAAGATTGTCGGCCTGCGGCCCGCCCGACAGGTGATCATCGCCGCCTTCTCCTTGCAGCAGATCATAGCCCCGATCGCCAAAGATGCTGTCATGCCCTGCGCCGCCCAGCAGGCTGTCGTCGGCCCAGGTGCCGGACAACACAAGGTTCGGGTTCATCGGATCGGCAAAGGGCACCGGGCTTCGCTCGGGTCCCGGCAGCAGCGCCGCGCGCAGTTCGGCCGCGCTCAGGGGGTCACCCAGAAGGGTGTCGATCACCAGGGTTTCGTGCCGCCATGACACGATGGCACCCGTGGCGGTGGGCCGGATGTCAAGCGCATTGGCATCGTACAAGAAGGGCCAGTCCGACAGGTCCAGCCGGTCGCGCAGCGGGTCGAAATCGGTGATATGGTCCCTGGAGGCATCGGCCCTCAGCACAAAGACGTCGCGGCCCGCCCCCCCGGTCAATTGATCAGCGCCTGCGCCGTCTTCCAAGATGTCGTCGCCTGCCCCCCCGATCAGGTGATCATCGCCCGCGCCCCCGATCAGACTGTCGTTCAGCGCTGTCCCCGACAAAACGCCCCCGGCTGCCGCCGCACTGAGCACGCTGCCATGGGCCGATATGTCGAACCCAAGCCGGGTGATGCCCCCGCTGATCTCGGAGGCGACGAAAATATCCAACCGCGTGTCCGACGCTGCCGCTGCGATGGCCGACACGTTTTCCAGCCCCGCGGTGGATCCATCGGCCAGGGTATCGACCAGCTGCAAACGCCCATTTGGCAACAAGACGAACAACGTGACCCCGTCATCGCCCCCGCCGGCCAGCACGTAAGTGAAGCCTTGGGCTTCGATCAGGTGCAGGCTTTGCAGCATCCCGAAATGGGTAGTGCCCGTGTCGATCACGTGGTCGGTGGCGACAAGCCGACCGTCGGCGGTCAGTTCCATCACCGTGATCGCGCCCGATTGGCCCGCGCCGCCATCGGGCGCCGATCCGATCAGCACGAAGCACCGCCCATCCAGCAGGGTGCTTGCCAAGGCGTTGGGCGTCATGATCCCGATGCCATCAGCGCTGCCCAGACGGCCCGTGGGCAACAGGCCATCGGCCGTGATCCTGTAGGCGGTCACGCCCTGTTCGGTCAGGCTGGCGCCCAACAGGTAGCTGTTGCCGGCCACAGATGCTGTTTCCAACGCGAAAACGCTGTCGGCATAGATCGCGGGGGTGTCGATCATGGAAAACTGCCGTGCCACGGATCCTGCGTCGGTCATGGCATAGACATCGATCGACGCCGATCCCGGATTGGCCACAAACAGCGTTTGCCCGGCCAATTGATCGATGTCGGAAACCAAGGCGCTGCCGTCGATCAGCCCGTCGATCCGGGTGGATGTGCCCAGCCGGCCATCTGGCCCAAGGCCGAACGCCATCAGCGCCCCGTCGGTCGCGCCCGCCACGACCAACTGCGTGCCATGGGCCGTATCGAGCAGCGTCAGGCATTCCATCGCGGCGCCGGACATGGCCGGGGTGAAATGAGCGAAATCGATCATCCTCAGGCCGCCGCCCGGGTCGATCTCAAAGGCCGCGACACCGCCGCCGGGCCCAGAGGTGGAATAAAGATAGGTTCCGTCCGCGGTCTTGTGCACGACCAGATCGCTGATGCCGAAATCCAGCAGGGTTTGGTCGGTCAGCACCTGATCTGCCACGATCATTTGTGGCATCGCGAATCCCCCATCCTTGTGCGGCGTCAGGCTTGCGCCGCTTCGGGGTGGCGGTGTGGGGCAAATATGGCCCCTGCGTGGAATCCGCTGCGGATTGTGCCCAGTGTCTTAACCGCGCGCCCGCCGCTGCCGCCATGGCCGGTCAGCACAGGTTGGCGCGGTGGCGCCGGATGGCTTCGTCAAGGTCTTCGAAATATTCGAGTTTTCCATTCTCAAGGATCAAGGCCGCATCGCAGAATTCTTTCAGCTCGGCCAGATTGTGGTTCACCATGATGGCGTCAGAGGTTTTCATCCGCTCGCGAAACAGCGCCACGCTGCGCGCGCGGAACGCGGCATCGCCTGCGGCGGTCACTTCGTCGATCAGATAGGTGTCGAACTTGATGCCAAGCGACAGCCCAAAGGTCAGCCGGCTGCGCATGCCCGCGGAATAGGTGCGCACCGGCATGTGGAAATGCGCGCCGATCTGTGCGAAATCCTGTACGAAATCCATCAATTCTTCGGTTTCGATCCCGTAGACGCGGGCGATGAAGCGCACGTTCTGTGCCCCGGTCAGCTGCGGATGGATTGATCCGGCCTGACCGATGGGCCATGACAGCGTGCCATCGGTGATGACCCGACCGTGGTCGGGGCGCAGATTGCCCGCGATGATCGACATCAGGGTTGATTTGCCCGCCCCGTTGCGCCCCAGAAGCGCAAGCGATTTTCCGGTGCCCAGCGTCAGGGTCAGGTTGTCGATCACCCGGATGCGTCGCCCGTTCACGTCGAAGGATTTGCTAAGCCCGTCGAAGCGGATCATCGAGCCTTGTCCTTACTGGCGATCACGGATGCTGTAATAGACCAAGGCCGAAATGGCCCATGCCAGGGACAAGAACAGCCCCGCCATGCCCACGATCACCGCCCGCCGCGGATATTGCGCGCTTTGGGCAAGACTGGGGCGGATGTAGACGGCCAGGTAACGGCTTTGGCGCATGGCATTGGCGCGTGCGATATCCACCGCGGCCAAGGCGGCGCGATAGCTTTCTTCGGCGAATTGGCGGTCGACCAACAACCCCTCAAAGCGCGCCATCAGCGTCGGGTAATCCAGCCCTTCGGTGCCGATGTCGCGGGTGGCAAAATCCAGCCGCTCTTGCTGAATGCGGGCATCGATCACCTCGATCCGGCGCTGGGCTTGCACCACGCGGGGGTCATTGGCGTTGGCTGTGTTTTCCGACAGCAGGTCGTATTCGATCAGCGCCTCGGCCAGTTGCTGTTGCAAGGTGTTGAGAACCCCGGATCGCCCTTGCAGGTCGCTTTCGGGATCAACGATGCGGGTTTCGGTGCGAAATTGCGTCAGGGCTTCGCGCGCGGCCCGCAATCGTGCCAACGCGGCTTCCAGATCGTCCTGAGCATAACGCATGGCATCCGCGCGCGCCTGCGCGTTCAGTTCGTTGATCAGCGATTGGCTTTCGGCCACGATGGCCTTGGCCAGATCATGGGCGGTCTGCGGATCGAAGGCCCGCACCTCCAGCCCGATCAAACCGCTGCTCTGGGCATAAGACACCCGCACGATGCGTTGCCAATACGCGACCAGATCTTCGAACGTGGCATCGGGCGACAGGGCAAAGACCGGATCGCCGGCGTGGGGGGCGGCGTAATGGGCGACCAGATCCATGCGCTGCATCAAGCGCCCCACAAGCTCGGCGCTGGTGATGAAGGCAAACAAGATGTCGCCATCGGTGCTGGCATTCGGCAGGCTGAATTGCGCCAAGCCGCCCAGAAGATCCGGGGTTGCGGCTTCGTCTTCGCCGCGCACGGTGAACCCCGCGCTTGCGGCGTATTGGTCGCGTGCGAACCCATACAGATAGATGATCGTCACGCCAAAGGGCAGGGCCGCCATCAACAGGAACGATAGCAACAGCCCGTAGTGGCGCAGCCGCAAACGCGCGGGGCCTGCAATGGGCCGAAAGATCTGTGCTGCTACCGGCGCCGCGTTCGCGGTCGGCGCCGATCCGGCGGTTGGCCGCACCGCTTGCGTTTCGGAACTCATCAATCGCGGAAAACTCGTATCAATCGTTTGAAACTGCCCCTTGGGTCATACATAGTCCGGCGCGACATGGCCAGCGTGTTGGAACCATCCGTGCCCGTGCCCGATCCCTGCGCGCCGCGGGTGCTGTCGCCCCGCAGGTCAGGCGCGCAGCGATCGTTTGCGGCGACGCGCGCGATTGTGGCGCTTATGTTGCGCGAAATGTCCACGCGCTATGGCCGCACGCCCGGGGGCTATGTCTGGGCGGTGGTGGAACCGATGGCGGCGGTGATCGTGATGGCGGTGGTGTTTTCCATCCTCTTGCGCGCGCCGGCGTTGGGCAATTCGTTTCTGTTGTTCTACGCGTCGGGTTACTTGCCCTTCATGGTCTATGCCAGCGTGGCCGCCAGCGTGCAGGGTGCGATGGCATTTTCCAAGCCGCTGCTGATGTATCCGGCGGTGTCATGGATCGATGCGATCCTGGCGCGGTTTTTTCTGAACTTCATGACCGGGGTGGCGGTTTTGGTCATCGTGTTCCTTTCGATCTTGCCCTTTACCGCGGCACCGGGACCGTTGGGTTTCGGGCCCATCGTCGCGTCGGTGTTGCTGGCCGCGCTGCTGGGCTTGGGCATTGGCACGCTGAACTGTCTGTTGAGCGGGCTGTTTTCGGTATGGGGCCAGCTTTGGGGAATTGTCACACGGCCGCTGTTTTTGGTGGCCGGGGTCATCTTCTTGTACGAAGACATGCCGCCATCAATTCAGGGGCCGGTCTGGTACACCCCGTGGATCCATGTCACGGGCATGGCGCGCCGCGGGGTCTATCCGACCTATGGGCCCGATTACATTTCGGTCGCGCTGGTGCTGACCTGGGCTTTGGTTCCGCTGTTTCTGGGGCTGGTGCTGCTGCGGCGATATCATCGCGATATCTTGAACCGCTGATGCAGGGCTCAGGCGCGGTGATAGGGGCTGCCCGCCAAAATCGAGGCCGCGCGATAGAGCTGTTCGGCCAACATCACCCGTACCAGCATGTGCGGCCACACCATCCGGCCCAGCGACAGCGCCAGTGTCGCCTCGGCGCGCAGATCGGGCGCAAGCCCGTCAGCCCCGCCGATGCAGATCGCCAGATCGCCCTGACCGCCATCGCGCAGGACCGCCAGCTGATCGGCCAGTTCCGGCGAACTGACCTGCACACCGCGTTCATCCAAAACCCACAGGCAGGCATTGCGTGGCAGCGCCCGACGCAACAGATCCGCCTCGGCGGCTTTGCCACCCCCTTTGCGGTCCTCGACCTCGACCATGCCGCCCAAGCCAAGGCCCAGCGCCCGCCCGGTGCGATCAAAGCGTGTCAGGTAATCCGCGACCAAAGCCTGTTCGGGACCGGCCTTAAGCCGCCCGACGGCGCAAATATGCACCCGCATCCTGGGCCGTTATTGCGCCGCGCTGGCGGTCGGCATCCACATTTTCTCGAGCTGGTAGAATTCGCGCACCTCGGGGCGGAACAGGTGCACGATGACATCGCCCGCATCGATCAAGACCCAGTCGCCCGCCCCCTTGCCTTCGGTCTTGCAGACCAGGCGAAAGCTGTCTTTCAGGCGCTCGACCAGCTTTTCGGCGATGGCGGCCACCTGCCGCGACGATCGCCCCGAGGCGATCACCATGTAATCGGCGATCGAGGATTTGCCGTGCAGATCGATCTGCACAACATCTTCGGCCTTGTCGTCATCGAGAGAGGCGAGGATGCACGCCAAAAGCTCTTGGCTGGGCGGCGCGGTCATCTGGGCCGCAACGGCGGCCCGGCGGGGGGTGGTCTCAGCCACCGCGGTGGTGTGTCCGGTCAGGACCCGATCCTCCTGTTGGCGCGCCTGATCTGCCCGGCGCCGGCTGGTGACAAGGTAGCATTCGCGGGGCGCAATCTCAATGACCTGTCCCGCCGCCGGGGGTGAGAGCGCTTGAACCCCACATCTTGGTCAATTCGCCCAGACGCGCCAAAAACCGGTGGTGATACGGATATATTGGGGATAACCCGCCCATGAACCCCATATCCGGTGTGCAAAGCTTGACTTGCCGGGGCGTGGGCCGGACAGTTTCCCACCAGAATCGCCCGAACCCCAGAGGGCCGCGCCATGCGCTTTACCCGGCTTCGCCTGAATGGCTTCAAAAGCTTTGTCGACCCGACCGATCTGATCATTCAGGACGGCCTGACCGGTGTGGTCGGCCCCAATGGCTGCGGCAAGTCCAACCTGCTTGAGGCGCTGCGCTGGGTGATGGGAGAAAATCGCCCCACGGCCATGCGCGGCGACGGGATGGAAGATGTGATCTTTGCCGGTGCCGCCACGCGCGGCGCACGTAACTTCGCCGAAGTTGTGCTGCAGCTCGACAATTCCGAACGGCTGGCCCCGGCGGGGTTCAACGATGAAGACACGCTGGATATCACGCGGCGCATCACGCGCGATGCCGGGTCGGCCTATAAGCTGAACGGCAAGGATGTGCGCGCGCGTGATGTGCAGATGCTGTTTGCCGATGCCTCGACGGGCGCACATTCGCCGGCGCTGGTGCGCCAGGGCCAGATTTCCGAGCTGATCAATGCCCGCCCCAAGGCGCGCCGCCGCGTGCTGGAAGAGGCGGCGGGTATCTCGGGGTTGTATCAGCGCCGCCACGAGGCGGAATTGAAGCTGAAGGGCGCCGAGGCCAATCTGGCCCGCGTCGATGATGTTTTGGAACAGTTGGCCGCCCAGCTGGGCACCTTGGCCCGGCAGGCCCGGCAGGCCCAGCGATACCGGGAAATCGGGGCCGAGTTGCGCCAAGCCGAGGGTCTTTTGCTGTGGCTGCGGTGGGGCGATGCCCAACAGGGCGTCGAACGCGCCGAGGCTGTTTTGCGCAGCGCGCTGGCCGCAGCGGCCCGCGCCGAAACGGCCGCGCTTCAGGCCGGATCCGCCCGCGAATCGGCCGAAGCCGCGCTGCCCCCCCTGCGCGAGGAAGAGGCGATCGCGGGTGCAATCCTGCAACGGCTGATGTTGGAGCGCGACGGGCTCGATGGCGAGATCGCGCGCGCGGTCGAAGCTGTCGCCACGCTCGAGGCGCGGCTTGATCAGTTGGTCCGCGACATCGATCGCGAAGGCGCCCTGAATGCCGATGCGGGCGACAGCATCGCCCGGCTGGAGGACGAACGCGCCACGCTCGAGGCGGAAAACGAGGGCCACGCCGACCGGCTGGTGGCGGCCCTGGCCACAGCCGAACAATCCGCGGCCGTGTTGCGCGCCCGCGAACAGGATTTGGCCGAAGCCACGGAAGACGCCGCGCGTTTGTCGGCCCGTCATCAATCGGCCGACCGCCGGGTCAGCGATGCCCAAAAAGCCCGCGCCCGACACGCCGCCGAGGCAGACACCGCTGCGCAACAGGCCGGCGCTGCAGCCGATCGCCTGACGGGCATCGCGCACGAGGTCATGCTGGCCGAAGACGCTTTGGCCCAGGCCCGGGATCTGGCGGCGAGCGCCGAACAAAACCTGACGGACATCGAGATT
>JBEAQJ010000127.1:0-4112 GCA_041163945.1 Pseudomonadota bacterium | reverse complement strand
CATCAGGTTGCGCGGCCCGAGGATCTTGCCCAGACGGCCGACGATCGGCATCATGTCCGGGGTGGCGATGCAGCGATCGAAATCGATCTTGCCGCCCATGATCGTTTCCATCAGGTCTTCGGCGCCGACGATGTCGGCACCGGCGGCCTTGGCTTCGTCGGCCTTGGGGCCACGGGCGAACACCGCCACGCGCACCGTCTTGCCGGTGCCGTTGGGCAGGTTGACCGTGCCGCGCACCATCTGGTCGGCATGGCGCGGATCGACGCCAAGGTTCATCGCGATCTCGATGGTTTCGTCGAACTTGGCCGTCGCGTTCGCCTTGATCAGCGACACCGCTTCTTCGACCGTGATATCTTGCTTGCCGTCAAAGGCGCTGCGGGCGGCCTGCAGGCGTTTTGCAATCTTACCCATGGCTTACCCTTTCACCTCGATACCCATCGTCCGGGCAGAGCCCAGGATGATCTGCATCGCTGACTCGATGTCGTTTGCGCTGAGGTCCTTCATCTTGGCCTCGGCGATTTCACGCAGCTGGGCTGCGGTGATGGTGCCAACCGTCTCACGGCCGGGCTTGGTCGCCGCCTTGGGGCGATTGCGCTTGCCCACGGGCTTCAGACCCGCAGCCTTTTTCAGGAAATAGGACGCGGGCGGCGTCTTGATTTCCATCGTGAAAGACTTGTCTTGGTAATAGGTGATCACGGTCGGGCACGGTGCGCCCGGTTCCATGTCCTGCGTCTTGGCGTTGAACGCCTTGCAGAATTCCATGATATTCAGGCCGCGTTGACCCAAAGCCGGGCCAACCGGCGGGGACGGGGTGGCTTGCCCCGCCTTGATCTGCAGCTTCATCTTGCCTGCAAGCTTCTTGGCCATCTGGCCATCTCCTTCATGCCAACAGCCTTGGGGCGCGCCCTTCGGCCTTTGTGGACGTGGTCCGGTCCGACGGTCGCGACCGCCTCGCCTCCCACGGGGGAATCGGCTGGATCAAGCGGCCCAACCGACAAGGCCCGGCGCGTAACGCGAAACGGGCCCGAATTCAAATGGAAAACCTCAGCCTTGCTTGGCGACCTGGGTGAATTCCAATTCGACCGGGGTGGCCCGGCCAAAGATCGATACCGTGACCTTCAGGCGCTGGTTGTCTTCGTCGACCTCTTCCACCATCCCGTCGAAGCCTTCGAACGGGCCATCGTTGACCTTGACCTTTTCACCGATGTCGAAGGTGATCGTCGACCGTGGCGAGGCTTCGCCGGCCTCGACGCGGTTCAAGATCGAATTGACCTCTTCGTCGCGCATCGGCATCGGGCGACCCTGCGGGCCCAGAAAGCCGGTGACGCGGGGGATCGAATTGATCGCGTGATAGGCCTGATCGGTCATTTCCATGCGCACCAGCACATAGCCGGGCATGAAGCGGCGTGGCACGGTCACCTTCTTGCCGCGACGGATCTCGATCACATCCTCTTCGGGGACCAGCACCTCTTCGATCACCTCTTCGAGATGTTTCTCGGCCACGGCCGTCCGGATCTGTTCAGCGATCCGCTTCTCGAAATTCGAAAGGACGCTGACCGAATACCACCGTTTCGCCATCGTGATCCCGTTCCTTGCACCGACCGCCCCAGAGCGCGCCGTTTTCTCGTTTCACTTCAATGCCCTCAGCGGGCGCCCCGAAAAAGAAACAGCGTGCATCACGATTCGATGCACGCCATCATATCCAAGGGATGACCTGCCGATTACCCCCCTGCCCTTGGAAAATCAAGGGCGCACAGCCCTTAACCAAAGACCGTCAGGATCAATTCCAGCCCGCTGCGGATCACCCAATCCACGAAGAAGAAAAAGATCGCAAAAACGACGGCCAGCAAGAAAACCATCGCCGTGGTCACCAGAACCTCGCGGCGCGATGGCCAGACAACCTTGGCGATTTCGCTGCGGGTCTGCTGAAGGAACTGGAACGGGTTGGCCATGACATATCTCGTGCGACTGATCTGGGCGCATATACGCATGTCACGGCCCCGGCGCAAGGCAATGGCGGGACGGCACGGGTTTTGGCTTGGCAAGCGGCCCCGGACTGGTCATTGAAACGGAATGTTGTCGCGACCCCTTCGATCGGCCTGGAACCACCTGCGCTATGTTCCGCTGCTTTCAGCGCTGACATGGTCGCGCTGGCGCAGCTTTGACACGCGTTCGCGCGCGCTGGGGTCGGCGGTGGCTCTTGTCCTGCGCTGGTTCCCCTTGGCCCGCCGCCGCTTTGACCGCGAGGTGTTGCAGATCTATCCCGACATGGCCCGCCGCGACCGGGCCCGCCTGGGCGGCGCGATGGGCCGGCAAATGGGCCGGACCCTGTTCGAAATCTATCACTGCGCCGAATTCCAGACCCGCCAGGATCGATTTTCCGTCTCTGGGCCCGGCTTGGCGGCGCTTGAATTGGCCCGCGCGCAAGGCAAGGGCGCGCTGATCGTTTCGGGCCATTTCGGCCAATGGGAAGCGGTCCGCGCCGTGCTCAAGGCGCGCGGCATGGAAACCGGCGCCATCTATCGGCGCCAGACCAATCCGCATTACCAGCGTCGCCTGCTGGCCGGGATCACGGCCGGCGGCAACCCGATCCTGGAAACCGGCCGCATGGGCACCACCGCTTTGGTGCGCCATCTGCGCGCGGGCGGGTTCATGGCCATCATGCTTGACGAAAAATACGCCGAAGGCGTGCGGCTGCCGTTCCTGGGGCGCCCGGCGCTGACATCGCTTGCGGCGGCGCAGCTGGCGCTGAAATACGATCTGGTGATGGTGCCCGCCTACGGCATTCGCACCCCCGATGGCGACCGCTTCGACGTGATCTTCGAAGCGCCGATCCCCCATGGCGATGCACAAACGATGACACAGGCCTTCAACGACAGCCTATCGGCGCGCATACGGGCACACCCGGACCAGTGGTACTGGCTTCTGGGCCGCTGGAACGGCGCGTGAGGCTGCACATCGATCCGGGAAATTTGGCAGGGGCGGAGGGACTCGAACCCCCGACCGCCGGATTTGGAATCCGATGCTCTACCAACTGAGCTACACCCCTAGGCCGGGGTGCGGGATAGGGCGAATTGGCGGCCTTGTCCAGATGCGAAAGCGGCCGACCACCCGAACGCCAAAGCGCCGTGGCCAGACCGGATTGACCAAACCGGCATTCCCGGTCAAGCACGACCGCAACAGGGCCACGACAGGCGCGCGACACGGGGGGAGCGATCGATGAGCCTGCGACGACGCATCGCGTCCAGCCAGGGGTTGAACCGGGCCGTTGCCGCGATCTTTGGCCTGTGGCTGCGCCTGGTCTGGGTCAGTTCGCGCCGCGATGCCGACGGCTGGGACCGTGTCGCCCGGCTTGTTGCCGCGCATGGCGCCGTGATCATCGTGTGCTGGCACCAGCGGCTGATGCTCACGCCGTGGATGTTCGACCTACGACAGGCGCCTTGCCAAAGCCTGACATCGGCCGGACGCGCGGGGCGGTTGGTGGGCTGGATCCACCAGCATTTTGGCTATGGATCGGTGCCGATGCCCAAGGGCACGCTGGGTGCCGCAGAAATCCGCGACGTGTTGCGCGGCCTGAAAGCGGGCGTTTCGGTCGGCATTTCCCCCGACGGGCCACGCGGCCCGGCCCGTGTGGCCAAGGATACACCGATCCGCTGGGCGCGCACCGCGCAGGTGCCCATCGTGGCCTTTACCTATGCGGGATCGCGGGTGTGGCGCTGGAACACCTGGGACCGGCTGCATTTCCCGCTGCCGTTCGGTCGGCTGGTGCTGCGCTGGCGGCAGTGGGATCGCGCGGTGCCCGACCGGCTGAGCGATGCCGAGGCGGACCAGTTGGCCGCCGATCTGAGCGCCTTCATGGACGCGCTGACCGCCGAGGCCGACAATGCGGCCCGGAACCGACGGGCACCCATCGATCCGGCATGAAAAAGGCCGCCCAAGCGTGGCGGCCTTTCCCGGTTCCGATCAGCAGGGCGATCCGAAAGCGCCCTGTTCTGTCTTTGTGTCTCAGGCGAGGATCTTGGACACCACGCCGGCGCCGACGGTGCGGCCGCCTTCGCGGATGGCAAAGCGCAGCCCGTCTTCCATCGCGATCGGCGCAATCAGCTCGACCG
>JBEAQJ010000126.1:0-62390 GCA_041163945.1 Pseudomonadota bacterium | reverse complement strand
CGATCGGCGCGCGCTTTCACACCGACATCGACGTGACGTTCCGGCTGTCGGGCGAAACCGCAAACGGCCTGTCTTTCGGCGCGACGATCGATCTGGACGAAGTGAACAACTCGTCCTCCGTTGGCGGCAGCGCAGCCAATGGCTTCAACAACGAGTCGGTCTTCATCCGGGGCGCATTCGGCACCGTCACGATGGGCGACACCGATGGCGCCTTTGACTGGGCGATGACCGAAGTGGCCATGCTGACGTCGCTGGCCGATGATCACACGACGCATGCTGGTTACAGCGGCAACTCCGGTCTTGATGGCACGTCTGACTCAGCCGCCGGCGATGGCTTGATCGCGCGCTATGACTATGCCTTTGGCGCCTTTGCCGTCGGCGTGTCGGCGGAACTCGATTCCGACGCTGGTGCCGACAGCATCCTGGGCCTGGGTGTGAAATGGTCGGGCAACATGGGCGCTTCGGCGGTCAGCCTTGGCTTTGGCTACCAGGACAGCGGCGCACGCAGCATCATGGGCTTGAGCGGCAAGATCACGACCGGTGGCATCGACCTTGTGGCGAACTACTCGGATCTGGATGGCCAATCCGCAACGGCCAACGACAGCCACATGGCGCTGGGCGTTGGCTACTCGATCGGCGATCTTGCCCTGACCGCCAACTATGGCGTCTATGAACTGGTCAACGGCAACGAGAATTCAGGCTTTGGTTTGGCCGCGAACTATGATCTGGGCGGCGGCGCCGTTATCATGGTCGGCTACGGCGACAGCGACAAAGCTGACGGCACCACCGCGTCGACTTGGTCGGCCGGTCTCGGCCTGTCGTTCTGATCCTTTTTGCCGGATCAATGGGACGGAGCGGGCCATGTGCCCGCTCCTTTCATGTCTGACGCCGCGCGCGTGCCGCTGCCCGGGGATGGCGCGATAGGGCCGCACATCGGGCCCTTTGGCTTGATGCGCCGCATGGGGGGGCCATGACGATCCTGTCCACCGCCGACATTCGGCAGACCTATGCCGAAGCGCAGCGCCTGCAGGCGTCGGGCGCGGCGGAAGCCGCGCTGAAACTCTATGGGCGTATCGTCGAAACCAACCCGAATTTGCCCGAAGTGCATTTCCAGATCGGCCGCCTGTTCACCGAGGCGTTCCGTATCGATCGTGCCGTTGCCCATTTGCAGGCGGCAGCCCGGCTAAAGCCGGCCGAACCCGCAATTTGGGCTGCTTGGGCCGATGCCGCCGCACTGGCCGCAGATCCCGGTGTGGAACAGGATTTCCTTGCCGCCATCAAGGCGGCGCCGCTTGGCCCATCCCTGCGCCTGCCGCTGCAGGATCGTTTCGGTTCGGCTCGGGCCATCAGCCGCCCCGCCACGGGTGGCGTGCCCCCGGCCGAGATGTCGCGCCTTGTCGCGCTGCTGGGCCAGGGCCGTTACGACCAAGCGGTGCGATTGGCCGCTGCCTTGCTCAAGCGCGCCCCAAAGGCTGCGGTGGTCGCCAATATGCTGGCCTCGGCCGAAGATGGGTTGGGCCGGCGCGACGCGGCATTGGCCGCCTTTCGGCTCGCTGTTCGCATCGATCCGTCCTATGCCGAAGCGCATGCCAATCTGGGGCGCTGCTTGCTGGATATGGGCCGCGTCGATGATGCGGTTGGCCCGTTGCGCCGCGCGGTGATGTTGACGCCCGCCAATCTGCCGGCGCTGGTGGCGCTGGGTCGGGCCCTGACGCGGCTGGGCGATGCCGATATCGCGCTGCGCTTCATCGATCGTGCGCTTTCGATCGCCCCCAAAAATCCGGGCGCTTGGCTTGCCAAAGGTGCTGCCGAAACCCGGCGTCGCAATCCCGCCGGTGCCGTGGCTGCGTTTCTGGCGGCCGAGGCCGCCGAGGGCGATCTTGCCCCCGAACCCCGGGCCATGCTGGCACAAGCGCAGGCCAGGCTGGGCCAGGAAGACGCCGCAATGGCCAATTTCGACCGCGCGCTACAGATCTTGCCCGATCTGCCGCTGGCCGTGGCGGGCAAGGCGGGGCTCTTGCAGGCGCTTGGCCGGTTCGACGAGGCGGCGATCTGGTTTCGGCGGGCCATGCAGCTGGAACCGGCGAACGGTGAAACCTACCGTTTGTTCATTGCCTCCCACAAGATCACCCCCGATGATCCGATCCTTGAACAGATGCGGGCGCGCTTCGACGACCCATCGACACCGGACATGGATCGCGCCAATCTTGGGTTTGCCATTGCCAAGGCGCTGGAAGACACGCGCCAATATGCCGAGGTGTTCGGCTATCTCAACGCCGCCAATGCGCTGATCCGCAAAGCCTACCCTTGGGATATCGGCCAAAGGCTTGCCGAAATCGCCGAAACGATCCGCGCGCAAGACGGTTTCGATTTTGCCGCCGCATCCGTGGCGGGCACGACGGATTACGCGCCGATCTTTGTCACCGGCATGCCCCGGTCCGGCACGACCTTGGTCGAACAGATCATCTCAAGCCATGCGCAGGTGGAAGGCGCGGGTGAGGTCGGCGAAGGAACGCGTGTGGCCCAAGCGCTTTTGTTGCAAGGGGGTGCTGGCGGGCTGCGCCATGTTTCGGCCCTTTCACACGAAGAAATCGCGCGCCTTGGCCACGACTACGCGGCGATCTTGCAGGCGCGTTTTCCGACAGCGCTGCATGTGACCGACAAATCGATCCAGACCTATCTGTTCATGGGCCTGATCCGCCTTGCACTGCCCAAGGCGCGGTTCATCGTGGTTCGACGCGACCCGCGCGACACGCTGCTGTCGATCTACAAGAACAAGTTTCCCGACGGCACACATCTGTATGCCTATGATCAACAGGATCTGGCCCGGTATTGGCGCAGCTTCGAGCAGATGATCGAATTCTGGCGTGATCGCCTGCCGGGCGGGTTCTACGAGATCAGCTACGAAGCGCTTGTCGCCGACCCCGAACCGCAGACCCGCGCGCTGATTGCCGCCTGTGGGCTGGAATGGGATGACGCCTGCCTGAAATTCCACGAAAACCGCCGCAAGGTGGATACGCTCAGCCTGTTTCAGGTGCGCCAGCCGATATCACGGGGCTCGCTTGCCGGTTGGAAACGCTACGAGGCCGAGCTGACGCCGATGTTGGAGGCGCTTGGCCCCATCGACCAAAACGATCGCTAGGTTTTGGCGACCCGCCCATGCGGCAAAACCCCGGTGGGATGGAGATTTGCAAAAGAGCGGGCCTTGCGCCCGCTCTTTTCTTTTGGCCTAAGCTGGCGGCATGGGATTGATCGATATTCAGAGCCGCATCAAAGATGCCACCGCAGCCGCCGGGCGCCCGCCTGGATCGGTGTGCTTGATTGCCGTATCCAAGGTGCAGCCGCCCGACCGGGTCGAGGCGGTGTTGGCAGCCGGCCAGCGCATCTTTGGTGAAAACCGGGTGCAGGAAGCGGCCAGCCGCTGGCCGCCGTTTCAGGCCCGTTTTTCCGGGGTAACGCTGCATCTGATCGGGCCGCTTCAGACCAACAAGGCCCGACAGGCGGTGGAGATGTTCGATGTGATCCACACGCTGGACCGGCCCAAGCTGGCCACCACGCTGGCCCGTCTGGCCGATGAGCGCGGCCAATCCCCCGATCTGTTCGTGCAGGTCAACACCGGGGCCGAGCCGCAAAAGGCCGGCATTTTGCCCGAGGCGGCCGATGCCTTCATCGCCGAGGTGCGGGCGCTTGGCCTGCCGCTGGTGGGGCTGATGTGCATCCCCCCCGCCGAAGACGACCCCGCCCCCCATTTTGCGATGCTGGCCGACATGGCCGCGCGCAACGGGTTGTCGGGGCTGTCCATGGGCATGTCGGGCGATTTCGAAACCGCGATTGCCATGGGTGCCACCCATGTGCGCGTCGGTTCGGCGATTTTCGGCGAACGGGCCTATGACTAGGCTTTAGCGCGCAGCCAGCGTTTCGGGCACGACCAGCCGCGTCTGAAACCCGATGCGCGCCACGATCCACGCCAGATCGACCGGATCCAGCGCCACGCAGCCCGCGGTCGGATGGCCCGGCTTGCGCCAGGCATGGATGAAAATGGCCGAACCCCGATCGCGTTCGGCTTGGGGCCAGTTCCAATCGGTGATCAGGACGATGTCGTACAGCGGGTCGGCCCGGCGCAGACATTCATGCCGGGCGGCGAAGGGCGCACGCACCATCAGGTTGTAGTCTTCGTGCCGGGGATCGTCGCACCACAGATCGCCGGGCCGGATCGGCACCGCCCAGTCGCAGGGTCGCGCCATGCGGTCGGGGCGATAGAGGCACCCCACGATCCGGTGCACCCCCGCTGGCGTTGCGCCGTCCCCTTCGCGCTTGGATCGCGTGACCCCGGACCGCCCGATGGTGCAGGCAAACACCCGCCCCCGGAACCGCAGCCCCATGGGGGTCAGCACCAGATCTGTCCGTTTCACAGCAGATGCCCCGATTTGTCGCGCTTGGTCGACAGGTAATGCGCATTGTGCCGGTTGCTGGCGGTGATCAGGGGCACGCGTTCGGCCACGCTCAGGCCTTCGGCCTGCATCATCGCCACCTTCGCGGGATTGTTGGTCATCAGCCGAACCGCGCCAAAGCCCATCTTGCGCAACAGGTCGGCACCGATGCGGAAATCGCGTTCATCATCTTCGAAGCCCAGCCGATGGTTGGCGTCGACCGTGTCAAAGCCTTGATCTTGCAGCGAATAGGCGCGCATCTTGTTGGCAAGCCCGATCCCGCGCCCTTCTTGGTTGAGATACAGCAACACGCCCGCGCCGGCGCGCCCCATTTCGGCCAATGCGCTGCGCAGTTGCGGCCCGCAATCGCATTTCAGGCTGCCCAGCACATCACCGGTGAAACAGGCCGAATGCAGCCGCGCCAGCACGGGTTGGCTGCGGTCAGGGCGACCGATCTCGATGGCATAGTGATCGACCCCGCCGTTTTCGGGGCGAAAGATATGCAGCCGGCCTGCTTCGGCGGCTTCCATCGGCAGGCGGGCGGCGGCCACCGGCAACAGCGGGTGATGGTGGGCCAGATCCGCCGCCAGTTGGCCCGGATCCAGCAGCACGGCCTGCAGCGCGGCGGCCAGGGCGGCGGGGCGGTCGGTATCCAGCGCCACGACGGCGGGCAAAAGCTGGGCCGATTTCGCCAGCGCCAGCGCCAATCGGTGCAGGCCCGCGTCCGCGTCGCGCTGGCTGATCAACGGCCCTTTGAGCGGCGCATCCAGATCGCGCGCGGGGTCGGCCAGCGCGCGCACCCATTCGGCGCCGGTGTCGCCGGGCAGCACTAGCCGGGCCAGATCGCCGTCATAGGCCCGGGCTTTCAGCGTTTCGGCCCGCCGCTGTGTGATCGCCACAACCGGCTGTCCGGGCAGGCTGCGCAGCGCCGCCAGACGCGGCTCGGCCAATGTTTCGGCGGCCAGCACCACGATCCCGGCCGTTCCCGCCCCCAGCACCACCGGCAGCCCGACCCGAAGATCGGATCGCGCGCGCGCGGCATGTTCGGCAGGGGTGGGCAAAAGGCTCATGGCGCATCCATACCCGGCGCGCGCGCAATTTGAAACATTTCCGCGCGTTCCGACACGAGGCCGTGACAACGCATGTCAAAGGCTTGCCAAATTCCCTGAAGCGGCAAAGTTTGACACAGACCGCGACAAAGGAGCCGCCGATGGCCACGCTGAAAAAGATCCTGCTTGTCGATGATGACGACGACCTGCGCGAGGCGCTGAGCGAACAGCTTGTGCTGACCGATGAATTCGACGTGTTCGAAGCCGCCACCGGCGCGCAGGGCCTGCAGCGCGCCAAGGAAGCGCTGTATGATCTGGTGATCCTGGATGTGGGTTTGCCCGATACGGACGGGCGCGAATTGTGCCGCCTGATGCGCAAGCAAGGCGTGAAATGCCCGATCTTGATGCTGACAGGCCATGACAGCGATGCCGACACCATTCTGGGGCTCGATGCCGGGGCCAATGATTATGTGACCAAGCCGTTCCGCTTTCCGGTTCTTTTGGCGCGCATCCGTGCCCAATTGCGCCAGCATGAACAAAGCGAGGATGCGGTGTTCCAGCTTGGGCCCTATACCTTCAAGCCCGCCATGAAACTGCTGGAAACCGAAACCGCCAAGAAAATCCGCCTGACCGAAAAGGAAACGAACATCCTGAAGTACCTGTATCGGGCCCAGGATGGCGTCGTTGCCCGCGAGGTGCTGTTGCACGAGGTCTGGGGTTACAACGCGGGTGTAACCACCCACACGCTGGAAACCCATATCTACCGGCTGCGCCAAAAGATCGAACCCGATCCCAGCAACGTGCGGCTTCTGGTCACCGAAAGCGGGGGCTATCGCCTGGTGGCGTGACGCGCCCGCTTTGCGGGGTTGATCCAGATCAAGGAACAACCCTGGATTGTGCGCGAGGGTGGGCGCGTTACCTCCCTGTTGGACTGGCCCGGACCCGATGGTTCGGGCCGTATTTTTGGCTCGGCGGTGATGTCTGGCCATCCGGGGCGCGGCCCGCTAGATCGGGGGTTCTGCCGATGACCGCTGCCGGAGCCCGCCGATGCCCTTTACCCTTGCCACCTGGAACATCAACTCGGTCCGGCTGCGCGCCGATCTGGTGGCCAAGCTTCTGGCCGACGAGGCCCCCGATGTGCTGTGCTTACAGGAATGCAAATCGCCCGTCGACAAGATGCCGATCGAGACGTTTGCCGCGCTGGGCTACCGGCACATGGTGGCACGGGGTCAAAAGGGCTACAATGGTGTCGCGATCTTGTCGCGGTTGCCGCTGGTCGATGCGGGCCAGCGCGATTTCTGCGGCAAGGGCGATGCCCGTCACGTCGCGGCCCGGCTGGATAACGGGGTGACGATCCACAATGTCTATGTGCCAGCGGGCGGTGATGAACCCGACCGCAACATCAACGAAAAGTTCGGCCACAAGCTCGATTTCCTGACCGAGATGCGCGACTGGTTCGGGGACGACCGGCCCGAGCGCGCGATTCTTGTGGGGGATTTGAACATCGCACCGCGCGAAGACGATGTCTGGAACCACAAGCAGCTGCTGAAAGTGGTCAGCCACACGCCGATCGAAGTGGATCATCTGATGCAGGCGCAGGAAGCCGGCACATGGGTCGATGTGACCCGCGCCGACATTCCGCAGGGCCTGCTGTACAGCTGGTGGTCCTATCGCGCGCAGGATTGGGATGCGGCCGACCGGGGGCGGCGGCTTGATCATGTGTGGGCGTCGCGCGACATCGCTGCCGCCGCGCATGGCAGCCGCATCTTGCGCGACGCGCGCGGGTGGGATCGGCCATCCGACCATGTGCCGGTCTTTGCCACATTCGATCTGTGAGACCTTGGCGCGCGGGCTTTGCGCACGCATATAAGGCACGAACACGCACACTGGAACGGAGACCCCGATGCTTGAGCTCGGACAGACCCAAGCCACCCCAGCCGCAGCCGATCTGATCAAGGACGGCACCGAGGCGACGTTCATGGCCGACGTGATCGATGGCAGCAAGGATGTGCCGGTCATCGTCGATTTCTGGGCCACTTGGTGCGGCCCGTGCAAGACGCTGGGCCCGATGCTGGAGGCCGCCGTGACCGCCGCCCGCGGCAAGGTGCGGATGGTCAAGATCGATGTCGATCGCGAACAGCGTCTGGCCGCAGCGCTGGCCCAGCAAGGCTTGCCCCTGCAGTCCATCCCGACGGTCGTGGCGTTTTTCCAGGGCCGCCCGGTCGACATGTTCCAAGGTGCCGTGCCGCAAGGCCAGATCCGCGATTTCATTGCGCGGCTGACGGCCTTGGGCGATGACGGGGGGCTGGCCGAAGCGCTTGAAGCCGCCGAGCAGATGCTGGCCGAAGGCGCGGCTCTGGACGCGGCCCAGACCTTTGCCGCCATTCTTGAGGAAGAACCCGAAAACGCCACCGCCTTGGCCGGGCTGGCGCGTGCCCATATCGCCATCGGTGATCTGGATCAGGCCGAGGCGCTGTTGAACGCCGCCGCCCCGGCCATCGCCAATGCCCCGGCGATCGAAGCGGTGCGCGCCCAGATTGCCCTGGCCCGGCAAGCGGCCAAGGCCGGCCCGCTTGCCGATCTGCAGGCGGCCGTGGCCGCAAACCCGGGCGATCATCAGGCGCGTTTCGACCACGCGCTGGCGCTGCATGCCGCCGGTCAGGTGCAAGAAGCGGTGGATGAACTGCTGGAACTGTTCCGCCGCGACCGCGACTGGAACGACGGGGCGGCCAAGGCGCAGCTGTTCACCATTTTTGACGCGCTCAAGCCGCAAGACCCCATCGCGTTGACCGGGCGGCGCAGATTGTCGTCACTGATCTTTGCCTGATCGTGTTGGGGGGCTAGGTCCATGTCCATGATACGGTCCGCCAACCTGCCCGACACGATCGCGGTCTTTCCGCTGCCCGGCGCCCTGTTGCTGCCGCGTGCCCGCTTGCCGTTGCATATTTTCGAGCCGCGCTATCTGGCGATGCTGGATGATGCGTTGAAAACGCCGCATCGGCTGATCGGCATGGTGCAACCGCGCGATGTGCCGGGCTCCGATGAAAAGCGGCTGCACGCCATCGGCTGCGCGGGCCGCGTGACGCAATTTTCCGAAACCGAAGATGGGCGCTACCTGATCACCTTGTCGGGCGTGTCGCGTTTTCGCATCCGCGAGGAAGTGACGGGGTTTTCGCCCTATCGTCGCTGCGATGTGTCGTGGGATGGCTTTGCCGCCGATCTGGGCCCCACCGAAGAGGATCGCGGCTTTGACCGGCCGCGGTTTCTGGACCTTTTGGGCCGGTATTTCGAAGCAATGTCGCTTTCGACCGACTGGGGCAGCCTCAAGGAAGCCGAAGATGAATTGCTGATCAATTCGCTTTCGATGCTGTGCCCCTTCGACCCCGAGGAAAAGCAGGCCCTTTTGGAAGCCCCGTCCTTGGCCACGCGGCGCGAAACCCTGGTGACCTTGATCGAATTCGCGCTGCGTGGCGGTGCGGCCGAAGAGATGATGCAATGAGCGACAGTGATGTTCTGATCGATCGCCGCATGCTTGAGGCGTTGGTTTGTCCCATCACCCATGCGCCGTTGACCTATGACGCCGAGCGACAGGAACTGGTGTCGCAGGCCGCCGCGCTGGCCTATCCCATCCGCGGCGGCATTCCGATCATGCTCGACAGCGAGGCGCGCAAGATCGAGTAGGGCCCATGGCCCGAAGGCTCAAAGCCCGCGCCCCTGCAGCAGGCGCGGCAGATCGCCGGTCAAGCCCGCGGCCTGCCGCATGGCCCCGCGCCGCAGCGCCGGGACGGCGCTGACCACCCCCATGCCGATGTCGCGGATTGCCCGCAAGGCCGGGTTGTCATTGGAAAACAGCCGGTTCACCCCATCTGTCACGACGGCCAGCGCGGCGGTGTCAAAGCGGCGCCAAGATTGGTAGCGCGCCAGAACATCCGAACCCGCGATATCTTCGCCGCGCCGCACCGCGTCGGCCAAGACCTCGGCCAAGGCGGCCACGTCGCGCAGCCCAAGGTTCAACCCCTGACCTGCGATCGGATGCACCCCATGCGCCGCATCCCCCACAAGCGCCAGTCGCCGCGCCACAAAGGCATTGGCGATGCTCAGGCCCAAGGTATAGCTGTGCCGCTGGCCGGCCAGGGCGATCTCACCCAGAAAATCGCCGAAGCGCGGGCGCAGATGCGCCAGAAAGCTGGCGTCGTCCGCAGCCATCAGTCGCGCCGCATCGGCATGGCGTTCCGACCAGACGATTGACGATCGCTGGCCCGTCAGCGGCAAGATCGCCAAGGGCCCCGGCGGCATGAAGAACTGGTGGGCGATGCCGTGGTGGGGGCGTTCATGCGCGATGGCCGCCACCAGCGCGGTCTGCCCGTAATCCCAACCGGTGCGCTTGATGCCGGCCCGCGCCGCGGTGCCCGAACGCCGCCCATCGGCCCCAACCAGAACGCGGCCCGTCAGCACCCCCCCATCGCTGAGCGTGACGCGCGCGGTGGGATCGGTCTGCTGGTCGATCACCGTTCGGCCCGATCGGTGGGTGATCGCGTCCTGTGCGGCCATCGCCGCCAGAAGCGTCCGCCGCAGATGGCGGTCTTCGATCATGTGGCCCATCGGCCCTTCTTCCAGCTCGGCGCTGTCGAAATGCAGAAAGAACGGCGCCGCGCCTTCGCCGGCACGCCCATCGGATGCCTTGATCTGCAGGATCGGCTGGGCGTGTGGGGCCAGATCATCCCAAAGGCCCAGCGCCTGCAGCATCCGCACCGAGGCATGCGCCAGCGCATAGGATCGGCCGTCAAAGCCGTCTTGGCGTCGGGTGGGTTCGGGCAAGGCATCGATCACGATGCTGCTTAGCCCGGCCTGTGCGCAGGCGATGGCCAGACAGGGCCCGTTCAGCCCGCCGCCCACGATCAAGATATCGGCGTCATTGCTCATGTCTTGGACTATGGGTCGCTGGGTGGGATTGTCCATGGGCCAGACCAGTTGTAGCGTCCCCCGCGACAACATGGGCTGGGGAGCAACGGCATGTCCGATGATTGGCTGTGGATGAGCGCAAGTGCCTTGGGGCGCGGGATCGGCGCGGGCCAGATTGACCCCGTGGCCTTGACCGAAACCTATCTGGCTGCCGCCCGTGCCCATGGCCATGGATCGCGCATCTACGTGCGCCTGACCCCGGAACGGGCCTTGGCCGAAGCGCAGGCGGCGCGCGCCCGCGCCAAGGACGGGGCACGCCACGGTCTGCTCGACGGGGTGCCCATCAGTTGGAAAGACCTGTTCGACACCGCCGGAATCGTGACCGAAGCGGGTTCTTTGTTGCTGGAGGGCCGCACACCCACGGCCGACGCCCTGGTCTTGCAGCAGGCCACGCGGGCCGGTTTGGTCTGCCTGGGCAAAACGCATATGTCGGAACTGGCTTTTTCCGGCCTGGGTCTGAACCCCGCCTATGGGGGCAACACCGATCCGCGCCCCGGCACGCCGCCCAATGTGCACGATCCGGCCCTGGCACCGGGCGGATCATCCTCGGGGGCTGCGGCATCGGTTGCCTTTGGCCTGGCCGCCGCAGGCATTGGTTCGGACACGGGCGGATCGGTGCGCGTGCCGGCGGCCTGGAACGATCTGGTGGGGCTGAAAACCACCCATGGGCGGCTCAGCCTGAAGGGGGTGGTGCCTTTGGCCGAAAGCTTCGACACGGTCGGGCCGCTGTGCCGCACGGTCGAAGACTGCGCGGAATTGCTGGCGGCGATGGAAGGGGGCGTGGCCACGGATTTGCGTGGGGCCCGCCTGTCAGGGGTACGGTTTCTGGTGCTGGAACCCTATGCCAGCGATGTGCGCGACGGGCCCGGCGCGGCCTTTGCGGATGCGCTGGCCCGTTTGTCCAAGGCGGGCGCCCAGATCGACACCGGTCGCGTCGCCGGCATCGAAGAGGCCATGGGCCTATCGCCGGCGCTGTTTGCGACCGAAGGCTATGGCACATGGCGCGATGTGATCGAGGCCGCGCCGGACAAGATGTATTCCCGCATTCTCGAACGGTTCCGCGGTGGGCGCGATTTCAGCGCGCCCGATTTCGTGGCGGCGTGGCGGCGGCTGCGCGAATTGCGCGCGGTCTGGGCCGACGAAACGGCGCGCTATGATGCCGTGCTGTTGCCCACGGTTGCCAACCTGCCCCCCGATGTTCAGCGTTTGATGACCGACCCCGAGTATTACGTGACCGAGAACCTGATCACGTTGCGCAACACGCGGGTGGGAAACCTGATGGGATTGAGCGGGCTGACCCTGCCGACGGGTGTGGCCGCGTGCGGCTTGATGATGCTGGCCCCCCCGATGGCGGAAGATCGGCTGTTGCGCCTTGGTGCGGCGGCCGAGGCCGTGTTGACCTGAAGGCCACAGCTGGCTGAAACCGCAACGCTTTTTCTGGACCGCCGCGCCGGGACACTGTAGCCTGCGATCAAACGGGGCGACATGACCCCGATATTGAGGCAGTCCTATGGTGTTCCCCGAGCGGTTTTCGAACCTGCCCGACTATGCGTTTCCGCGTTTGCGGAAGCTTCTCGACGTGCATGCGCCGGGCGGCCCGGTTGTGCACATGACCATCGGTGAACCGCGCCACCCCTTTCCGGCCTGGGTCGGTGATGTGATCGCCGACAGTCTGGAAGGGATCGGGCGCTACCCCGCCAATGATGGAACGCCCGAATTGCAGACGGCGATCGCGGCCTGGATCGCGCGGCGCTACGGTGTGAATTTGCGGGCCGATGCGCAGGTGCTGCCGTTGAACGGCACCCGCGAAGGTCTGTTCAACGCCTGTCTGGCGCTTTGCCCTGAAACCAAACGCGGGCAAAAGCCCGTCGTCTTGATGCCGAACCCGTTCTATCAGGTCTATGCCGTCGCCGCGCTGGCGGTGGGGGCCGAACCGGTTTACGTGCCCGCCACGGCGGCGACCGGCGACTTGCCCGATTATGCCGCGCTGCCGCCCGATGTTCTGGATCGTGTCGCGGTGGCTTACTTGTGTTCACCGGCCAATCCCCAGGGCGCCGTGGCCGATGCGGCGTGGTGGCGCGATCTGATCGCCTTGGCCGAGCGTCATGATTTCCAGATTTTCGCCGATGAATGTTATTCCGAGCTCTATCGCGACGTGCCGCCGCCCGGTGCGTTGGAAATCGCCGCCCAGATGGGGGCCGATCCTGATCGGGTGGTGATTTTCCATTCCCTGTCCAAGCGGTCCAACATGCCGGGCTTGCGATCGGGCTTTGCCGCTGGTGGGGCGGCAAGCATCGCGCGCATGAAACAGCTGCGCAACTATGCCGGTGCGCCCTTGGCCCTGCCGCTGCAGGCGGTGGCGACCCGCGCCTGGAGCGATGAGGATCACGTCGAAGCCAATCGTGCGCTTTACCGCGTGAAATATGCCATCGCCGACGAAATCCTGGGCGATGTACCCGGTTATCGCCCCCCGCAGGCGGGGTTTTTCCTGTGGCTGCCGGTTCGCGACGGGGAAGCGGCGGCGGTGAAACTGTGGCGTGAAACCGGCGTGCGCGTGCTGCCCGGCGCCTATCTTGCCCGCACGGTCGATGGTGTGACCCCCGGCGCGGACCGGATCCGCGTGGCCATGGTCGCACCCGAGGATGAAATGCGCGACGGGCTGACGCGGCTGCGCGCCTGCCTGTACAGCGAATGAGGATGAACAGCGATGGCCTATCAGACCAGACAGCGTGACCCCCTTCTCGATGACCGCATGCATGACATGCTGCTGCGCTTTGGCCAGCAGGCGATCGGTGTTGCGCTGTTTGCGCTGGGCGCCGCGTTGGCCGCGCTGCTCTGGTCCTATGCGCCGGATGATCCGAATTTCATGGCTGCGACCGATGCCGTGCCGCAAAATCTGTTGGGCCATTTTGGCGCCTCTGTCGCGGCCATCCTGATCTTGATCACCGGATATGGCGCGGTTGTTCTGCCGCTGGCCGCCTGGGCATGGGGGTGGCGGTTTCTGCGCGGCATCCGCCCGAACCGCGGCTTGGGCCGGGTCGCCTTTCTGCCGATCGCCGTCGCCTTGGCGTCGATCTATGCCGCCAGCATCGCACCGCCGCAGACATGGGCGCACAGCTTTGGTCTGGGCGGTTTGTTCGGCGACACGGTTCTGGGCGCTGTTCTGAACGCCCTGCCGATTCCGGCGCAGATCGGTCTGAAGCTTCTGGCGGTGCTGGCGCTGGTCTTGTGCGCCGGCATGGTCTTGTTCGTGGCGGGCGTGGATCGGGAAGAATTCCGCCAAGCCCTGCGGGGTGCGCTGCGGGGGCTGGTTCTGGCCCTGGCCGTCCTGTTCGGGGCGCTGGGGCGCGCAGGTGCCGGGGCTGGCCGCGCCGCGTCCGGCATGGCGCGCGCGCGCGCCGCGGGTCGCGACATGGCCGTGGCGCCGTCGCAAGGCGTCGCGGCCGATGCGGACTTGCACGACTTGCCGGGGCCCATGGGTCCTGAGCAACGATCCGGGGTTCGGGGCTTGCTGGGGCGTTTGCCGGTGCTGCGCGCCCGCGATGCGGCCGCCGCTGCGCCGGCGACGGCGGCGGTTTCCGATGAACAGGTCACCGCTGATCAAGACCGCATCCGCGCCCGGATCAGCGATGTGATCCAATCCCGCGTGCGGCGTCCCGTCCTGTCGGCCGAAGCTGCCGCCGCGGCCAGCGCGGCGCCGTCATCCGCCCCCGGCATGACCCAAGCCGCCCAGCGGATCGAGCCCCCGTTGACCGCCGCGCGGCGCGTCGACCCGCCGCTGACCGCCCGTTCGGCCATGCCGGCGCTGCATGATCCGATGCCGGATCTGGTCGACACCGACGAAGCCGCCGAAGATGACGTGTTCGATGACGCCATGCCCGAGCCCGAATGGGTCGCACGGGGCCCGGCCCCCGTCTTGCCGCAGGCCGAGACACAGCGGCGCGTGATGCAGCGCGACGTGGGGCGCAAACCCGCCACGTCGCGTCAGGCACAGGCCGATGCCCAGCCCCTGCTGCCGCTTCAGGGCCAGGCCGAAGCACGCTATGAACCGCCATCGCTGTCGCTTTTGGAAAACCCTGACACCGTTCCGATCCATCGCCCGCACCTGAGCGATGAAGCGTTGGAAGAAAACGCGCGCATGTTGGAAAGCGTTCTGGATGACTACGGGGTCAAGGGCGAAATCGTCAGCGTCCGACCCGGCCCGGTGGTCACCATGTACGAACTTGAGCCGGCGCCGGGCCTGAAAGCCAGCCGTGTGATCGGCCTGGCCGATGATATTGCGCGATCCATGTCAGCCCTGTCGGCGCGGGTATCCACCGTGCCTGGCCGGTCGGTGATCGGCATCGAGCTGCCCAATGAGCACCGCGAAAAGGTTTTGCTGCGGGAATTGTTGAGCCATCGCAGCTTTGGCGATGGCAACCACCGCCTGCCCTTGGCCTTGGGCAAGGACATCGGTGGTGATCCGATCATCGCCAACCTGGCCAAGATGCCCCACCTGTTGATCGCGGGCACCACCGGGTCGGGCAAATCCGTGGCGATCAACACCATGATCCTGAGCCTTTTGTACAAGCTCAGCCCCGAGGAATGTCGGATGATCATGATCGACCCCAAGATGCTGGAACTGTCGGTGTATGACGGCATCCCGCACCTGCTGTCGCCGGTGGTGACCGACCCGAAAAAGGCGGTGGTGGCGCTGAAATGGGTCGTGGGCGAAATGGAAGAACGCTACCGCAAGATGTCCAAGATGGGTGTGCGCAACATCGAGGGCTACAATGGCCGCGTGAAGGACGCGCTGGCGCGGGGCGAAATGTTCAAGCGCACCTACCAGACGGGCTTTGACGACGAAACCGGCGATCCCGTGTTCGAGACCGAAGAATTCATGCCCGTGCCGATGCCCTTCATCGTCGTGATCGTCGATGAAATGGCCGATCTGATGATGGTGGCGGGCAAGGAAATCGAAGCCTGTATCCAGCGCCTGGCCCAGATGGCGCGGGCCAGCGGCATCCACCTGATCATGGCGACCCAGCGCCCCTCGGTCGATGTGATCACCGGCACGATCAAGGCCAACTTTCCCACGCGCATCTCGTTCCATGTCACCTCCAAGATCGACAGCCGCACGATCTTGGGCGAACAGGGCGCCGAGCAGCTTCTGGGCATGGGGGACATGCTCTATATGGCGGGTGGGGCCAAGATCACCCGCATCCATGGCCCCTTCGTGCGCGACGAAGAGGTCGAGGAAATCGTGCGCCATCTGAAATCCTTTGGCCCACCGGTCTATGCCTCCAGCGTGCTGGATGGCCCCGACGAGGACCGCGAAAGCGATATCGACGCGGTGTTGGGCCTGAACACCGGCGGCAACACCGATGGTGAAGATGCGCTCTACGATCAAGCTGTCGCCATCGTGATCAAGGACCGGAAATGTTCCACCTCGTATATCCAGCGCAAACTCGGCGTGGGCTACAACAAGGCGGCGCGCCTGGTCGAACAGATGGAAGAGGCGGGCCTGGTCAGCACGGCCAATCATGTGGGCAAGCGTGAAATCCTTGTGCCGGAACAGGATTGAACGGCGTTGCATGACGCTTGCGTGAGCGGCGCCGATAGCCCTTCATCGCGGGGGCAAAAGGCCTATCTTGGGCGTATGAAACGGCTTTGTCTCATCCTTGCCCTAAGCCTTGCCGCGGCTGTGCCCGCGCGTGCCGATCTTGTGTCGTTGGGCGATCTGTCGCGTTACCTGAACGGGTTGGAAACGGCGCAGGGGCGCTTTTCCCAGATCAATGCCGATGGGTCGGTCTCGATGGGGGATATCTATGTCCATCGCCCCGGCCGGATGCGGTTCGAATATGACAGCGATGATCTGCTGGTTGTCGCGGGCGGCCAGCAGGTGGCGATTTTCGACGGACGATCGAACGCCTTTCCCGAACAATATCCGCTGTCGAAAACCCCGCTGAACCTGATCCTTGCGCGCCGGGTCGATCTGGCCGGGTCGGGCATGGTGATCGGTCACGGCAGTGATGGCACCAACACGCGGGTTCTGGCCCAAGACCCGGAACGCCCTGAAAACGGCACCATCGAGCTGGTGTTTTCCGACGATCCGGTGGCCCTGCGCGAATGGGTGATCACCGATGCCACCGGGGCGCAGACCACGGTGGTCTTGGGCGATCTGACGCATGGCGCGCGCCTGTCGTCGCAGCTGTTCAACATCACCGCCGAGATCCAGACCCGCAACGGCAATTGACGGCTGTCAACCGCGGCAGCTTTCGAGCTGACGGCGATACATCTCGGACCGCGCCGCCACCCCATCGGCCACCCGCAAAAGCCATGCCTTGGAATTGTGGCTGCCGCGGGCAAAGCCCGCGTGGCCTTCGTGATAGGCCAGATACTGGTTGCGCGCATCGCTGAGCGCCACACCGTTGCGGCTGCGCGTGCGGGCCATGTACCAGCCCATGAAATCGGCGGCATCTTCGATATCGTTGCGCCGCGCGCGCCGGTTCCCGGTTGCGGCGCGGTAATCATCCCAGGTGCCGTCCAACGCCTGGCCATAGCCATAGGCGGAACTTGGGCGGCCCATGGGGATAAAGCCAAGCGCGTAGCGCCGGGGCGGGCGGGCATTGCCGATGAACCGGCTTTCCTGGTGAAACGTGGCCATTTGTACATGCACCGGTACACCCCAGCGCTGTTCGGCACGGCGCATGGCCCGCAAGTAGTGGGGCCGTTCCGAGGCCAGCGCGCAGGCGCTGTCCAGATTGCGCGGTGCGCTGCGCCGGCTGGTGCCCGCACCGCAGCCGGCCGTCAGCAATGCCAGTGAACCGACGAGAAACGATCGTCTTTCCATGAGTCTAGCCTGTATGTTCTGCTCGGGTCCGATTGCTTCGGATTTCTAAGGGTGCAGTGTAACCGCAAATGCCCGCCAAGGGAATGCCGCCTGTTTCGCGACCTCAGAGCAAGAAAGACAACAGGATCGGCAGGCTGGCCACCGACATCAGGGTGGAAATCATCACCAGCCCCGCCACCGCATCGGGATTGGCGCGATAGCGTTCAGCCAAAAGATAGGCGGTTACGGCAACAGGCGTGGCCATTTGCAACACCAACACCCCGAAGGCCACGGGTTCCAGCCCGAAGACCCGGCCGACGGTGACACCCGTGATCAGACCCAGGCCCAGCTTTGCACCCGACAGCCACACGGCCTGCCCGATCAGGCCCGGCTTCAGCCGGGCAATCGCCACGCCCAGGGTGATCAGCAGCAGCGGAATCGCCATTTGCCCGATCAGCCCCAGCGCGCGCGTGAGCCAATCCGGCGTGTGCCACCCCATGCTCAGGAAAAGCCCGCCCAAAAGCGTCGCCCACAGCAGCGGTTCGCGCAGCACGCGGCCCGGCGCCGCCCCGCCCGCCACCAGCCAGAGCCCGATGGTGGAACTCAGGATCACCATCACCGCGAACACCACCACGGCCATCCCCAGCCCGGTGTCGCCAAAGGCGAAAAGCGCCAAGGGCAGCCCCAGGTTTCCGGTGTTGCCAAACGACAGCGGCGCGACATAGGCCGCGCGGTCCAGCCCCAGAACCGCGACCAATGCCCAGCTCAACACCATGACGCCGCTGTATCCCACAAGCGTCGCCAAGCTGAGCGCGGTCAGCGTTGCGGGGGCGATATCGGCCTGCATCAAGGCGGTGAAGATCAGGCAGGGCACCGCCAGCGTCATGGCCATGCGGGTGACGAATTCGGTGGGGTAATCATACCCCGCCCGCGCCCAGACAAAGCCCGTGGCGCCCAGCAAGAACACGGGCGCGACGATGGCCAGAACCGTCAGAACGATTTCCACAACCTGATTCCCCGCATCCCTGTCGCGCCTTATGGACAACCCCCCCATGCGCGCGTTATCCAGCGGCTTCAAGAGGGTTGCGCCAGATGCTGAAAAGCACCGCAAAATTTGGGTTGGGTCAGGTGGTGCGGCATCGCAAGCACCCGTTTCGCGGCGTGATCTTTGATATCGACCCGCAATTTGCCAACACCGACGAATGGTATGCCGCCATCCCCGAAGAGGCACGTCCGGCCAAGAACCAGCCGTTTTACCATCTGTTGGCCGAAAACGATCAAACCTATTACGTCGCTTACGTCTCGGAACAGAACCTTGTGCCTGACGACAGCGGCGAACCGGTCGATCACCCTGATTTGCCCGATCTGTTCGGGGAATTCCGCGATGGACGATATCCGCTGGAATTCCAGATGAACTGAAGCCCCAAGGGCTCAGTCGACCGGGCGCCCCTCGGCCTTCCAGGCTGAAAATCCGCCTTCCATCTCGGCCACGTTTGCAAGGCCCATATCCTGCAGCGTCTTGGTGGCCAGGGCCGATCGCCACGCCCCCGCGCACACAAGGATCAATCGCTTGTCCGTGGCCAGGCTGTCCTTGTGATAGGGGCTTGCGGGGTCGATCCAGAATTCCAGCATGCCGCGCGGGGCATGGATCGCGCCGGGCAAGCGCCCGTCACGATCCAATTCGCGCGGGTCGCGGATATCGACAAAGATCGCGCGTCCGGCTGCGACCTCGGCCGCGGCGGCTTCGGTCGACAGGCTGGTGATGGCGGCCTTGGCCTCCATCACCATGTCCTTCACGGGTTTGATCGCCATCAATCAATACCCCAGCGCGATGCCATCCTTGCGCGGGTCCGAACCCCCTTCGAGCAGACCGTCGCGATGGATGTGAATGGCCTGGCTGCCACCGATGGGCAGGTTGGGGGTCACCAGCTTGTGGCCCTTGGCTTCCAACGCGCGGCGCACTTCGGGGCCGTAGCCGCGTTCGATCTTCAATTCGCCCAGTTCGGCAAAGCTGCGGGGGGCATCGACCACCTGCTGCGGGCGCAGGCCGTAATCGACGACATTGGTGACAAAGCGCCCATGGCCCGCCGCCTGGTAGGCCCCGCCCATCACGCCGAAGGGCATGATGCTGCCATCGGCCAGTTTCAGCATGGCCGGAATGATGGTGTGCATGGGCCGCTTTCCGCCCATCGCCTCGTTGGGATGGCCTTGGGCCAGTGTGAAGCCCGCGCCACGGTTGTGAAACAAGATGCCGAACTTGTCCGAGGCCAGCCCCGAACCAAAGCTGTGGAAGATCGAATAGATCATCGACACGGCCATGCGATCTTGATCGACCACGGTGATGTAGATGGTTTCCTTGTGCACCGCTTCGGATGTCTGCGCGGCATCGGCCATGGCGCGGTCAGGGTCGATCAGCGCGGCCAGCGACCGGGCCGTATCCTTGGACAAAAGGTGGTCGAGCCGTGTCATGTGCGCGGGATCGGCCAGGAACCGGTTGCGGGCGTCATAGGCCAGTTTCGTCGCCTCGGCCTCAAGATGCACGCGTTCGGCGCCCCAGGGGTCGAGCGCGGCCAGATCGAAGTTTTCGAGTATGTTCAGCAACAGCATTGCCGCCACACCCTGACCGTTGGGGGGCAGTTCGATCAATTCGGCACCGCGATAGCCGGACCGGATCGGTGTGACGTAATCGGCCTGTTGCGCCGCGAAATCCGTCTCGGTGTGGGTGCCACCCAGCGCGCGCAGGCTGGCCACCATGTCGGCGGCAACCTCTCCCTCGTAAAAGCCGGCCCGGCCTTGGGCGGCGATGCGGCGCAAGACCTCGGCCTGGCCGGGGGCGGCGAAGCGCGCACCGATGCCGGGCGCCTGGCCCGCGATCAGGAACCGGCTTTGCGCGGCATCCCCCGTCAGCGCGTTGGCCGATTCTGCCCAATCCGCTGCCACCCGCGGTGCCACGGGAATGCCGGCTTCGGCATACTGGATCGCCGGGGCCAGAACCTGATCAAGCGGCATCCGCCCATGATCGCCATGCAGCTTGCAAAAGCCCGCGACGGCACCGGGCACGGTGACGGCATGGGCGGAATTGAGCGGCATGCTGGTATGCCCGGCCGCCCGCAGATCGGCCGCGTTCAACCCGGCCGGCGCCCGGCCCGATGCATTCAGCCCGATGATGTCGTCAGACCCCGGTGTCTTGATCAGGGCGAACATGTCGCCGCCGATGCCCGTCATCTGCGGCTCGCAGAACCCAAGCAGCACCGCCGCCCCGATCGCAGCATCGACGGCATTGCCGCCGGCCTTCAGGATACCGATGGCGGTCTGTGCCGCCAGCGGGTGCGATGTTGCGCACATCCCCTGATCGGCGAAAACGGCCGATCGGCCAGGCTGGTGAAAATCGCGCATCGGTTATCCCTCCCTCGTGCAGCGAGGGTGCAAAGTAACCGGGGGCGCGGCAAGGGCAAGGGGCGATGCGAAAACCCCATCCCGCCCGGGGGCAAGAAGCCGCATCATCATGGCCGGCAAAAGACCTCGGCGTCGCGCATGGGGTGGGGGCTATGCAACGCAACGCCGAGGGCAGCCACAGGGCCACGCCATCCGTGTCGCGGTTCAACCCGGCCGCATTGCGGAACAATTCAGTCATTCACAAGGCATTTCGCTGCCTTTTGCCAGGAGCTGCCGCCTTGGGCAGGACAAAGCGCAACACATTCTGGCCATCGCGGCGCGACAGATGGAAACAGCACGCGATGCCGCGCAAGATCGGCCAGCCAAATCCCCCTTCGGGCCAGGCGGGCAGGTTCTTGGCATCGATGGGTGGCCAGCGCGGGTTGGGCAACCGCCCCTGCGGCATGGGTTGGCCCCGGTCGCACAGCGTGATCTGCAGGCCCCGCCGGTGCGCCACGATATCGAGCCCGATCATCCCCCCCCGCGTGGGCGTGGCGCGATAGGCGTGTTCGACGATGTTGTTGCAAGCTTCGGCCAGGGCGATCTGGGTGCATGCGCGCAAATCGGGGCTGATGCCGCGCTGGTCCAACCTGGCATCGACTGTCAGAAGGGTTGCACGCACCGCGCCCATTTCGGCTGGAAAGCAAGCCCGGATCAGGGCCTGTTCCGATCCTTTGGTCATTTCGGCGTCAAGCTGACGCCCGCACGCGCGGCGGCCGCGGCCGCGGCATCGGCGTGGATCGGGAACACCGTGGTCATGCGGGTCAGGGTCATCACCTTGCTGACGGCGGGCGTGAGCCCGGCCAATTCCAGCACGCGCCCCGCCCCCAGAAGCTTGCGCGCGGCCACCAGCGCACCCAGCCCGCTTGAATCCAGAAAATCCACCTTGGCCAGATCCAGGATCACATCGCCGGTGTCGCCCGCCACGAGTTCCCGAAAACGATCCTTGAATGCGATGGCCACGCTGGCGTCGATCCGGCTGTCTTCCACCCGCAGGATGCAGATCGGGCCTTGGCGTGTGAAGGTCAGATTCATGGCATGGTCTCGACGCAAAGCTTTGCTATGACCTAGGGGGAAAGTCTTACCAACCGGTGAGCAGCGCAGCAAAAACGGAGCATGTCATGGACGAGGTTGTGATCGCGGGCGCGGCCCGCACGCCGATCGGTGGCTTCCAAGGGGCATTGAGCGCCGCGCGCGCCCCCGATCTGGGCGGGGCGGCCATTGCCGCCGCCTTGGCCGATGCGGGCGCGGCCGCCGATGGGGTGGACGAGCTGTTGATGGGCTGCGTGCTGCCCGCCGGGCAAGGCCAGGCCCCCGCCCGCCAAGCGGGCTTTGTCGCGGGCCTGCCCAAGCACGTGCCGGCCACCACCCTGAACAAGATGTGCGGCTCGGGCATGAAGGCGGCCATGCTGGCTTGCGATCAGCTGGCCTTGGGTCAGGCTGATGTGGTCGTGGCCGGTGGCATGGAATCGATGACCAACGCCCCCTACCTGCTGCCTGCGATGCGCAGTGGGGCGCGGATGGGGCATGCGCCCGCCCAAGACCACATGTTTCTCGATGGTCTGGAAGACGCCTATGAAAAAGGTCGCTTGATGGGAAGCTTTGCCGAAGATTGCGCCGAAGCGTTCCAGTTCACCCGCGCAGCCCAGGATGCCTATGCCTTGGGGTCGCTCGATAACGCGTTGGCGGCCATGGCCAGCGGTGCCTTCGCCGCCGAGGTCGCGCCGGTGCGCGTGCCGACCCGCGCCGGCCAGGCTCTGGTTGCGGCCGATGAACAGCCCGGCACGGCGCGGCCCGACAAGATCCCGCTGTTGCAGCCGGCCTTTCGCAAGGATGGCACGGTGACGGCGGCCAATTCTTCATCGATCTCGGACGGGGCGGCGGCGCTTGTTCTGGCGCGCCGCTCCGTGGCCGAGGCCCGCGGCCTGCGCGCGCGGGCGCGCGTCGTGGGTCATGCCGGTCATGCGCAGGACCCGGGGCTGTTTGCAACCGCGCCCATTCCCGCCGCGCGCAAGCTGCTTGACCGGCTGGGCTGGTCGGTCGAACAGGTCGACCTGTGGGAGGTGAACGAGGCGTTTGCCGTGGTTCCCATGGCGTTCATGCACGACATGGGCGTGCCGCGCGACAAGATGAACGTGCATGGCGGGGCCTGCGCGCTGGGCCATCCCATCGGGGCGTCGGGCGCGCGGATCATCGTGACGCTTCTGAATGCGCTGGAACGCCACGGGCTTCGCCGCGGCGTGGCGGCAATCTGCATTGGCGGCGGCGAGGCCACGGCGATCGCGATCGAGCGTTTGTAAGGGGGCGGGCCAAAGCGTTTTCCATCTGGAAAACGCGCGGGCAAAACCATTCGCTTTCCGCACGCAAAACAGGTGTTTTGCGCATCCCTAGTCCTCGGTCGGATCAGACCCCATCAGTTCGGGTGCGCTGAGCATCCGCGGCACCGCTTCGACGCGCGGGGCGTCGTGCAATTCGGCCAGCGGGGTTTGCACGACCTGCATCGCCTCGAGCTTGCGGGCGGATGGCAGAACGCGCGCCTCGAGCGAGCCCATCGCCTTGTTGTAGCTTTCCACCGACCGGGTCAGCGATTGCCCCAGCTTTTGCAGATTGGTCGCAAAGACGGCCAGTCGCGCGTAAAGTTCCTTGGCTTCCTTGTGGATCGCAACCGCGTTTTCGGCCACCGCCTCTTGCTGCCAACCAAAGGCGATGGTTCGCAACAGCGCGATCAGCGTCGATGGCGTGGCGATCACCACGCGGGCCTGCATCGCGCGTTCCAACAGCGCCGGGTCGCTTTCCACCGCCGCCGACAAGAACACGTCGCCCGGAATGAACATCACCACGAAATCCGGGGTATCGGCCAAAAGCTCGTGATATTTCTTGGATGACAACAGGCGCACATGATCGGCCACCTGGCGCGCGTGGCGCGTGATGGCGATATCGCGCGCCTCGGCGGTGTCGGCCTCCAGCGCATCCAGATACCCGTCAAGCGAGGTCTTGGCGTCGATCACCAGGGATCGGCCCCCCGGCATGCGCACGATGGCATCGGGGCGTTGCAGCCCGTCATCGGTGCGGTGGCTGGCTTCGGTCACGAAATCGATGTGTTCGGCCATGCCGCTGAGTTCAAACACCTGGCGCAGTTGCATTTCGCCCCAGCGCCCGCGGGTCTTGGGCGCGCGCAAGGCTTGCACCAGCTTACGGGTTTCGCCCGACAACTGCGCCTGCCCCAGCTTCAGATGTTCCACCTGTTCGCGGATCGCGCCGTAGGCGTCCGTGCGGTGCTTTTCCATCTCGCGCAAGATGGTGTCAAAGGCGCCCAGCCGGTCGCTCAGCGGCTTGACCATGCCATCGATGGCTTTCTGGCGCGCGTCGAGTTCGGCGCGCGCGGTTTCGGCGTGGGTGCTGAAGCGTTCGCTCACCCGGTCCAGAAAGACCCGCGAATTGCCCTCCAGCACATCGCTGGCCAGCGTCTTGAACTTGACCTGCAAGGTCTCGTTCAGACCGCGCAATTCCTCGAGCCGCGCGGCATGGCTTTTCTCGATCGTTTCGATCTTGGCTTCGGCCTGATTGAGCGCGCCGAGCAGCCCATCGCGTTCCTGGCGCAGCGCGGCCAGGCTTTGTTCCAGCTGCGGCACGCGTTCGGCGCGCGCGGCCTGTACCGCGACATCACGGCGCAGCGTTTCGATCTCGGCCAAGCCGCGCCGGGCCTGTCGCATGTCCCGTCCGCGCAAGATCAGCGCGGCCACCAGCCCCAGAACCGCCACCGCCATCACCAGCAGGTAGATGGGCAATGGATCGACCCCAGCCCCAAAGGGCGAGGCCGCGCGCAAGGCCGCGCCTATCGCATCGGAAAGGGCCGTGTTTGGCGCGTTTTCCATCCCTCATGTCCGCCCGAAAAGTTTTTCGATGTCGCTCAAGGCCAGCGTGACAAAGGTGGGTCGCCCATGGTTGCATTGGCCGGAATTGGGCGTCGTTTCCATCTCGCGCAGCAGGGCGTTCATGTCTTCGGCCGTCATGCGGCGCCCGCTGCGCACCGATCCGTGACAGGCGATGCGCGACAAGACCGCATCCAGCCGGGCGCGCAGGGCCTCGGACCGGCCCAGATCGTCGATCTGGTCCAGAATGTCGCGCAGCAGCGGCGCAACCGCGACGGGGCCCAAAAGGGCGGGGGTTTCGCGCACCACGACCGTGTCCGGGCCAAAGGGTTCCACGATCAACCCAAGATCGGCCAGATCGTTTGCGTGATCGAGCAACCGCGCCGCGCCGTCGCCCAATGTCACGATCTCCGGGATCAACAGCGCCTGTCGTGCGACGCCATTGGCTGCCATCTGCCGCTTCAGCCGTTCATAGACCAGCCGTTCATGGGCGGCATGGGCATCGACGATCACCATGCCGGTCGCGGTCTGGGCGATGATATAGGTTTCATGCAGCTGCGCGCGGGCAACGCCCAAGGGCAACGCTTCGGATTCGGGGGACGACGCCGGCACGGTTTCGACCCGGCCCGAGGCTCCGGCCTGCCAGGGTGGGCTGTCTTCGGCCAGCTGCGGCGCTTGCCAATCGCGCGCGCGCAACAGGCTGGTCTGGCTGGGGCGGTCCATCTGATAGACGCGCGGGCCGGTCGCGTCCGGCCGAAAGGCCGCCAGCATGCTGTCGCCAATCGTGGTGGCGCTTTGCAGCACGGCCCCTGCCAAGGCCGATCGCAGCGCCGAAACGATCAGCCCACGCACCAGATCGGGGTCGCGAAAGCGCACCTCTGCCTTGGCGGGGTGCACATTGACATCCACCCGGTCGGGCGGACAATCGAGATAGAGCGCCACCGCCGGATGGCGGTCGCGCGCCAAGACATCCATGTAGCCCGCGCGCAGTGCGCCATACAGTTGCTTGTCGCGCACCGGGCGGCCATTGACGAAAAAGAACTGCGCCACGGCTGCCCCACGCGATGCGGTGGGCAGGCCGGCATAGCCGCGCAATCCCAAACCGTCGCGATGCGCATCGATGCGCAGGGCATTGTCGGTGAAATCGCGCCCCATCAGGCCCATGAGACGCCCGGCCAAAGCATCGAACAGATCGCCGGTCTGCGCATCGGCGCGCAACACCACGCGCCCGTCCTCGGTCATGTCTTTCAGTGTGAAGCCGACGCCGGGTTCGGCCATGGCCAGCCGGCGCACCACATCGGTGATCGCCTGCATCTCGGCCCGATCGCTGCGCAGGAACTTGAGCCGCGCCGGTGTGGCATAGAACAGATCGCGCAGTTCGACGATCGTGCCGCGCGACAAGGCGGCGGGCCGCACGGCTTCCATCACGCCGCCGTTCACGGCGATCTCGTGGGCGGCAAGCCCGGCCACGCGGCTTGTGATCCTGAGCCGGCCCACCGCACCCAGCGATGGCAGTGCTTCGCCGCGAAACCCGAAACTGCGGATGTTCAGCAAATCGCTGCCATCGATCTTGGATGTGGCATGGCGGGCCAAGGCCATCGGCAGGTCCGCGGGGCTGATGCCGCAGCCATCGTCGCTGACCCGGATCAAGGATTTGCCGCCATGGGCGACCTCGATCAGCACGCGGCGTGCGCCTGCGTCCAGGGCGTTTTCCACCAGCTCCTTGACCGCGGATGCCGGGCGTTCCACGACCTCGCCCGCGGCGATCCGGTTGATCGCGGCTTCATCCAATTGGCGGATGGGGTTGCGGCTTATGTTGGGGTCGTCAAGGGACATACCGCAAAACCTAGCATGTCCGGCCGGGTTCGGCCAAGGCCCGTGGCATCAGTTTCCGGGGGATAAGCCCTCAGGTCGACCGACCACGACGAAATGCAGCGCCTCGGGGCGCAGCAGACGCGCGGCGACCCGGCGCACATCGTCGCGCGTCACGGCCGCGATATAGCTGTTGCGGTTGGTGATGTATTCCATGGGCAGCCCGTCGGACTGCATGGCCGCAAGGATGCTTGCGATGGTGCCGTTTCCATCGAAGCGCAGCGGGTATTCGCCGGTCATGTAGCGGATCGCATCATCCAGTTCTTCTTGGCTGACACCGTTTTCCGCCAGATCGGCCCATTGATCTTTGACCACCGCGACGGCTTGCCCCACAAGGTCGTTCGAGGATGAAAATTGCCCCAGCAGCGCGGGCGAGAGATCGGCCAACGACAAGAAGCTGCCGATGCCATAGGTCAGGCCGCGGGCTTCGCGCACCTCCTCCATCAGGCGGGACCGAAAGCCGCCACCGCCCAGGATCTGGTTCAGCACGAAGGCGGCGAAAAAGTCGGGGTCGTCACGTTCGATGCCGGCGTGGCCGAAAAAGGCGACCGATTGCGGGCTGGGAAACTCGACCACCGTCACCCCGCCGGCCAGGGCGAAATCGGCACGACCGGGGCGGGGCGGCGCATCGGCGGGCAGTCCGCCCAGGATCTGGTCGATCAGCAGCCCCAGATCTTCGGGGGTGATGTCGCCCGCCGCGCCCACCACGACGCGCCCGCGCGTCAAGGCCGCGCGATGGGCCGCCACGATATCGTCGCGTGTCAGGGCCGATACGCTGTCAATCGTGCCTTCCTGTGCCGATCCATAGGGGTGATCGCCATAGGCCAACCGATTGAAGGTGGTGCTTGCGATGGCATCGGGATCGCGCGCGTTGCCCTCGATCATCGCCAGAACCTGCGCGCGCACCCGTTCGATGGCATCGGCGTCAAACCGCGGGGTGGTCAGCGCGTTCCGCAACAAAAGCGCGGCCTGATCGCGGTTTTCGGTCAGCATGCGGGCGCTGACGGTGACCGCATCGCGCGCGCTGTCGAATTCGAAACTGGCCGCCAGGCTTTCGCGCGCGGCGGCAAAACCCTGTGCATCCAGATCGCCCGATCCTTCTTCGAGAAGGCCCATCATCAGATGGGTGGCGCCCCGCGCCTGTGCGGGGTCCAGCGTTGATCCGCCGACAAACCAGAATTCCAGCGCCACGAAGGGGATCGAGCTGTCTTCGACCAGCCATGCCTTGATGCCTCCGGGCGAAGTGACATCCTTGATCTCAAGCGTGGTGGCCGCGGCGGGAAGGGCCAGCAAGACCGCGATCAGTGCTGTGGCGATGCGGCGGATCATGGGCGGACCTCGCTGGTTTCGGGCCGTTGCAAAAGCCCTGTCACGGTGGCCGGATCGTCGAACAGCCGGCGGGCGGCATCCATCACGTCATCGGGGGTGACGGCGGCCAACACGGCCGGCCAGGCCTGAATGTCATCGACACCAAGCCCCGAGGCCAGTTCGATCCCCCAGGCGCGGGCCAGGGATTGAACATTGTCTTGCTCGTAGATCGTGCCGGCTTGGATCTGGAACTGGATCCGCGCGAAATGGTCGGTGTCGATCCCTTCGGTCAGCAGGGTGTCGACCATCCGCCACAGGTCGGCCTCGGCCTCTTGCAGCGACACGCCGGGCACGGGCACGTTGATCAGGCTGAATGTCGACGGACCAAGCCCCGTCGGGTCGTAAAAGGCCGCAGCATAGAGCGCGCGTTCTTCCTCGACCTGCAGGCGGCGCGTCATCAGCGATGACTGGCTGCCGCCGCCCAGCAATTCGGCAAGATAGACCAGCGCCGCCGCTTCCGTCTGATTGCCGGGTTCGCGCACGGGTGCCAGCATCTGGATCGTGACATAGGGGTTGGCCACGCGCGCATCGGCATAGGCCACGCGCCGGTCGGCGATCTGGGGCGGTTCGGTCGGGCGATTGCGGGCCGGCAGATCGGCCGAGGCCGGGATGGGGCCGTAATGGGTTTCGGCCAAGGCGCGCACGGTTTCGGGGCTGACCGCGCCCGCCACGACCAAGATCGCATTGTTGGGATGATACCACCGGTCGTAGAAGGCGCGCACATCTTCCAGCGACAGGCGCTCCATTTCGTGGCGCCAGCCGATCACCGGTATGCGGTAAGGGTGGTTCAGAAACAGCGCCGCGCGCATCTGTTCGTTGAACAGCGCCCCGGCCGAACTGTCGGTGCGCTGGGCGCGTTCTTCAAGGATCACGGACCGTTCGGTGTCCACCTCGGCCGGGTCGAACACCAGGTCGCGCATCCGGTCGGCTTCCATCTGCATCATCAGCCCCAGCCGGTCGGCGGCCACGCGCTGGAAAAAGGCCGTGTAATCCCAAGACACGAAGGCATTGTCGGCCCCGCCGTTGGCCTCGACCACGCGGCTGAATTCGCCCGTGGGCCGGTCATCGGTTGCCTTGAACATCAGGTGTTCGACGAAATGGGCCACCCCTGACAGGCCGGGCGGTTCATCTGCGGCGCCCACGCGATACCACACCATATGGGTGACAGCCGGGGTGCGGTCATCGGCGATCACCACCACCTGAAGACCATTGTCCAAGAAGAATTCCGTGACCTTGCCTGCGGCCTGTGCCGCAAGCGCCGGCAGGCACATCAGCAAGCCCAGGGCCAATCTTGTCGCAACGTGACGCAACATGCACATGCTCCGCTCGGGGTGCCATCGGGACAGATAGATAGATAACCGCAACCGGGGGCGGATCAACCACGGCTGACAAAGCCGTGAGCGGGTCTAAGGCCGGGCGATATCCTGCGGCGGGGCCGCCGGGGTGCGCACGCCCGCGCGGCGCAGGCGCTCAAGCTCTGCGTAGCGGTCAAGCGACACGCTGTCATAGGCCCGGAAATAGACGTTCGTGTTGAACACACGTTCCAACAGGCGGCCCGAATTCTGGCTGCGAAACGCCAGGTCTTCGCGCGCCAATACGTCGCGGATGTCGGACGACACGCCAAAGCGCCCGGCATAGGCGGTCAGGCCACCCGCCTGCTGCACCCCGCGGTCCGGATTGCCACCCAGGGCGCGGATCGCATCGCCCAGCGGGTCGGGATCGGTGCGGTTTGTGCCGCCGGGCGTGGGTTGCGGCAGATCGCTTCGGTTTTCCGGGATGACGATGGGTGCGGTCGGCAGGATCGAGAATTCGTCAGGCCCGGATTCGGTGTTGCGAATGTTCATCAGCCGCGGGTCACCGCCGCCACACGCCGCCAGCGCGATCAACGCGGCACCAAGCGTCAGGCTGGAAAACAGGCGCAGCATGCAGGGGTCCTTCATCATCCTTGGGTCGGGGTCTAAACCAAATCTCAGGTCCCGTCACGGTCCATCTTGCGGTCATTGGCGAAGATCAGCAAGCCAAACGCCCCGGCGAAAATGCCGACATCGGCCAGGTTGAAGGTAAAGGGGTTGTCGATGCCGCAGCACGACATGTTCAGAAAATCGGCCACTGCCCCATAGATCAGCCGATCAAGGCCGTTGCCCAGCGCGCCGCCAATCACCGCCCCGGCCGCGATCAGCGCCATCGGCTGTGTCAGCCCGTGCCGGGCCCACCACACCAACCAGCCGCTGATGCCCAGCGACAAGAGGATCAAAAGCCAGCGCATGACCTCGGGCCCGCCCGAGAACAGGCCGAAATTGATGCCCGTGTTCCAGCCCATCTTGAAGGTCAGGAAGGGCGGCGCCACCTCGATGATGCCGCGCTCGATCAGCCCCATGGCGTGGACCACGGCGTATTTGGACCCTTGGTCGAGCGCAAACCAGATTGCGGCCGAAATCAGGACAAGACGCATGACAGCTTCCCGGCGTGAACGTTGTGACCGCAATAGGCCATGCCCCCACGGTTGACCAGCGCGGGCAAGGCGCTTGCAAATGCCTTGCCTGGTCAATGCCGGAAATGTCGCATTCCGGTAAAGACCATGGCCAGACCCGCCGCGTCGGCTGCCGCGATCACCTCATCGTCGCGCATGGACCCGCCCGGCTGGATGATCGCGGTGGCGCCGGCCTCGGCCGCGGCCATCAGCCCGTCGGCAAAAGGAAAAAACGCGTCCGAGGCCACGACCGATCCGCGCGCCGGGGTTTCGGACAGGCCCAGTTCCGCGCCCATGCGCGCGGCCTTGAGCGCGGCGATGGTCGAGCTGTCCACCCGGCTCATCTGACCCGCCCCGATCCCCACGGTTGCGCCATCCTTGGCGTAGACGATGGCGTTGGATTTCACATGCTTGGCCACGGTCCAGGCAAAGCGCAGATCCGCCAATTCGGCCGCGCTGGGCGCGCGCCGGCTCACCACGCGCAGATCGGACGTCGCGACATGGCCGGTGTCCTTGTCCTGCACCAAAAGACCGCCCGCGACCTGCTTGTAGGCCGTGACAGGCGCGCGCGGATCGGGCAGGGCGCCGGTGGTCAACAGGCGCAGGTTCTTCTTGGCGGCAAAGATCGCGCGCGCTTCGGCATCGGCGTCCGGCGCGATCACCACTTCGGTAAAGATCTGCACGATTTCTGCGGCGGTTGCCCCATCCAGGGTGCGGTTCAGGGCCACGATCCCGCCAAAGGCGCTGGTGCTGTCGCACGCGAAAGCCTTGCGATAGGCCGAAAGCAGGCTTTCGGCGCGCGCCACACCACAAGGATTGGCATGCTTGATGATGGCGCAGGCCGCCCCGTCTTCGGGGGCGAATTCCGCCACCAGCTCAAAGGCCGCATCGGTGTCGTTGATATTGTTGTAACTGAGCTCTTTGCCTTGGTGCTGGCGGGCGGTCGCCACCCCGGGCCGCCCGGAGCCATCGGTGTAGAAGGCTGCGCCTTGATGCGGGTTTTCACCGTAGCGCATGGTCTGCTTGAGTACGCCTGCAAAAGCCCTGCGGCGCGGCGTGGGGTCACCCTGTGCGGCGGCCATCCAGGTCGAAACGGCCGCATCATAGGCTGCGGTGCGGGCATAGGCGGTGCGCGCCAGCCGTTGGCGAAAGGCCAGCGTCGTGCCCCCATGGGCGGCCAGTTCCGCCAGCAGGTCGGAATAATCCTCGGGGTCGACGACCACGCTGACAAAGGCGTGGTTCTTGGCCGCCGCCCGGATCATCGCCGGGCCCCCGATGTCGATGTTCTCGATGCAGCTGTCGTAATCGGCACCCGATGCGACGGTGGCTTCGAACGGGTAAAGATTGACCACCAGCAGATCGATCGCCGCGATGCCGTGGCGCGTCATCGCCGCCTGATGGTCCGGGTTGTCGCGCAGCGCCAAAAGCCCGCCATGCACCATGGGATGCAGCGTTTTCACCCGCCCATCCATCATTTCGGGAAAGCCTGTGATCTCGGCCACATCGCGCACCGACAGCCCCGCGGCGCGCAGGGCCGCGGCGGTGCCGCCGGTCGAGAGCAATTCCACGCCCGCCTGGGCCAGCGCCGTGGCAAATTCGATCAGCCCGCTTTTGTCGGACACGGAAATCAGCGCGCGGCTGAGGGGCAGGGCGGTCATGGGAAAGGTCCTTTTCAGTCTTCCGTGTCGGCGATGTCGGCTGCGGCAGGTGCGGCCAGAAAGCCCGTGGGGCGCGCCAAGCTCCAGCTTACGGCGCTGCCATACCCCGTCAGCTGCCCGGTGAGAACGATTTGTTTTGTCGCGCGCGGGCGCGGCTGTGACGCATCGAAATAGACCGACGGTTCCAGCGTCAGCCGGGTTTCGCCGGCGTGGCGGAACACCCAGATCTGCCCGCTGGGCAGCCGGATCGACACCGCCGTGCCGCCCTGATCGATCTGTGCCACGGCATCAGGATGCAGGTGGAACCGCACCGCGTAGGACAAGCCATCGCCCTGGCCCTGCGCCAGACGGGCCAAAACCCGGTCCAAGCGCGCGCGGTCGTCCGAGGTGATGGCCGCCAGCCGATCCTGGCCCCGCAGCAGGGCGCCATCATGTTCCAATTCCAGCGATCGCAGGTGCAACAGGCCATGCGTCCTGCGCCAGCCGTCATGGTTCAATGCCAGACCTTCGGCGGTTTTCAATTCGGTCTGCTGCAGCTCGATCCGGCTGGGGCCGGTTTCGAAATCCTGTGCGGCGCCACCCGCCCGGTCCGAGCCGCGCGCCAGCCGGGCGCTGGCATAGCCCGCCAGCGACAGGGTGGAATGGCTGGCGGTGGCGCGCGCGGCGCGCTGCCAAGCGGGGCCAAAGCGCTGCCCGCAGCCGGCCGATACGACCACGGCCTCGGGCCCCGATGTCAATTCGAAGGCAAGGCTTGCGGCATGCGCGGCATCGCTGCCCGGACCCAGCGCCGGCGGGCTTGCATCCACGATCAAGGAAGCGGGCCCCTTGCCCATGCGCGCAAAGCCCATGGCCAGCCCTTTGCGGCGCGCGGGTCGCAGCCGGGTGCGTGCCAAGGCGGCATCCAGCCGTTTCGGCCCGCCCCCATCCCCGCCCTGCATGCGGGGCAGGGTGCCGTCGGTGTGGCGCAGGCTGCGCAGCGTGGGCGCGATGCGCGCGATGGCCAGATCGATCGCGGGATCGGCCGGTTTGCCGCTATCCTGCAAACAGGCCGCAACCGCGGTCAACATCTCGAAGATCGCCAACAAATGGGTGGGGTTTCGCGTGGCAATCCCGCCGTCGGGGTCGATCGTTTCGGCGCAGTGCTGTGCCAAGATGCCCAGTGCAGGCTTCAGCGTGGCATCCAGCCCACCCAGCGCACAGGCCGATGTAACCACGCTGCATAGCGCCTGGAACCGGGCCGGGCCGCGGTCCGCATGCCGCCAGCGCGCGCGCAGGAAACCGACCTGCCGACCCAGCAGATCCAGCAACCGGGCGCGATCCACATCAGACAGGCCGGGCAGCACAAACGCACCTTGCCCAATCAGGTGCATTTGGCGCCGCGCCACCAGATCCACGGTCCAGCCCGGCCCGCCCCCGCGCCGGTGGCGGGCCAACCAGCCGCGCAGCCACGCTTGCGCGTGTGCGCGCCCCGCGTTCTGGGGCAGGCTGGCCAGGTCATCCAACCATCCAAAGCCATGCAACGCGTCCTGAACGGCCATGTTGGGGGGGATCATCGCCCATGGATCGCGGTCGCCCACCAGGGTGGTCTGCCCACCCAGCACCAGATCACCGGCCAGCAATTGCTGGCCCCGCAACGCCGACCCCTCCGTGGCGGGCGGTGGGTTCCAGGCAAATCCCGTGATCCGCGGCCCTGTGGCGCCCGCGCGCCATGCCGCCCAACGATCGGCCGCGGTCACGCGCCCAATGGGCGGTGGTGGGGTGGCGGCAGTGTCGGGGCGGGCGGTCATCGGCGGGGGCTGGGCCTTTGGTTTTGGGCGGTCAGGATAGGCGGCTTGGTCCGGGCTGTCACGATCGGGTCAGGACGGCCATGTAAAAGCCGTCGATCCCCCCTTGGTCCGGCCAGAAATCCGGCCGCAGGCGCAGCCCGCCTTCGGGGCTGTGCCAACTGGCATCCCCCCCCAGCGACAGCGCATCGGCCGCACGCACGACCAGACCCGCGTGTCGCTTGAGCGCCGCGATCACCTGGTATTCGCCTTCGACGGGCAACAGCGAACAGGTGCAGAACACCAACCGCCCGCCGGGGGCCAGAAGCCCCAGCGCGTGATCGATCAGCGCCATCTGTAGCCGCGTCAAGGGCTCGACCTCGGTCCAGGATTTGGCATGCGGCAGATCTGGGTGCCGTCGGATGGTGCCCGATGCCGTGCAGGGCGCATCAAGCAAGATCGCATCATAGCCGCCGGCATCATGGCTGCGGGCATCGCCGATGATCAGCTCGGCCGAAAGCGCGGTGCGGTGCAGGTTTTCAGCCACGCGGCCCATCCGCTGGGCCGAAATGTCGAGCGCGCTGACCCGGGCCCCGGCCGCCGCCAGTTGCAGCGTCTTGCCACCCGGCGCGGCGCACAGGTCAAGCACGCGTGCGCCGGCCACATCCCCCAACAGCCGCACCGGAAGGGCCGCGGCGGCATCTTGCACCCAGAACGCGCCGGCTTCATAGCCGGGCAGCGCGCTGATCTGCGTGCCCGGGGGCATGCGCAGGCTGCCTGTGGGCAGCGCCTGCCCGCCGGGCAGATCGGGCGTGATGCCCGGTTTGAACGTCAGATCGATGGGCGGCAGCGGCAGGTGCGCGGCCTCGATCGCGCGCAGCACGCCCGCGCCCCAGCGTTTCTTGACCGGCCCGCCGATCCAGCCCGGCAGGCGTTGGGGCGGTTGCTGGGCAAAGCGATCGGCACCTTCGACGGCCAGTCGGCGCAGAACGGCATTGATCAGGCCGGCCATGCGTTGGGTTGCCTTCTGGCGCTTGGCGATCGTCACGGCGCTGTCGACAACGCCATGGGCGTCTTCGCCCAGCACCAGCAGCTCGCATGCCGCAAGCCGCAAGATTGCATGTGCCGCGGCGGGCGGCTTGCGGTCCAGATAGGGGGCAAGACAGGCATCAAGCGGGTCGAGATGGCGCAGCGTCAACGATGCCAGCCGTGCCGCCCGCGCCTGATCGGCGGGCGCCAGCCGCGGATCGGCGGGCAGATGCGCCAGCATCCGCCGGTCGCGCAGAACCGCGTCCAATGCCCGCAGCGCCGCCTGTCGTGCCTCAAGCCCCATGCGTCTCGCCCTTGTTCCAGAGGTTCAGGGGCGTATATCACCCGGCAGGTGACGACAAGAATGTCCGATGGATTTTGATCATGGCCGACGATCCCACCCCGCGCGATACCAGCCACCTGCCACCCGCGGCCCAGCGGGCCCTGGCCGAGGCCGAGGCCCGGCGCAAGGCCGCCAAGGCGTTGGTTCTGCCGCCGGAACTGGGTGGTCGCGACGGGCCCGAGCCGGTGCGCTACGGCGATTGGGAAAAAAAGGGCATCGCGGTCGATTTCTAGGCGCGCGTTCCGGTTGGCCCAGCGCCTGCGGGCAAGGGCCTATTGCAGCCTCAGGTCCGCGAACATGCCGTCGCCCTGATCCGAGGTAAAGCGCAGCGTGTCGCCGTTTTCCTGCACAAGCTGGCAGTTGTAGCCCAGATCGGTATCGTTCCAGAACAGGTCGCGGCAAAAATAGCCACCTTCCCAGCGCCATTCGCCCCGCACCGGCGCACCAAAGGCACGCCCCGTGATCTCGCCTTCGGGCGATACGCTCAGGGTGATGCCAAAGCGGCGCAATTCCCGGCCTTCGATCAATGACACGAACCGCGCGCCGTCATCGACCACCCGAAACCCTTCGGCGCGCGCCGACCCCGGCGACCACAGGCACATCGTCAAAAGCCCAAGCCCAAACGCCAAGGGCGATAGGGGCAACATGCGGGTCATTTCGGTTACGCTCCGGTCCAGGCTCACTACCGCGTTAGGTAGCGAAAGACGCCATGAAATCAAGCGATCGGCGGATTCATGCCAGACCCAGAACATGCATCATCGAATAATGCCCCGGCGCCTGTCCCTGGCCCCAAAGCGCGGCCTTCAGCGCGCCGCGGGCAAAGATGCCGCGGTCGGTGGCCACATGGCGCAAGACGATGCGTTCGCCCGCCCCGGCAAAGATGACATCATGTTCGCCCACGATGTCGCCGCCGCGGATCGCGGCAAATCCGATATCGCCGCGCCGGCGTTCGCCGGTCATGCCATCCCGGCCGCGATCGGACACATCGGACAGATCCACGCCCCGCCCGCGCGCCACGGCATCCCCCAGCATCAGCGCCGTGCCGGAAGGGGCGTCGACCTTGTGGCGGTGATGGGCCTCGATGATTTCGACATCGAAATCGGCATCGAGCGCCTGGGCGACCTCTTGCGCCAGGCGGGTCAACAGGTTCACCCCAAGGCTCATGTTGCCGGCGCGCACGATCACGGCGTGGCGTGCGGCCGCATCGAGGGCCGCGATGTCGTTGTCCGACAGCCCGGTCGTGCCGATCACATGCACGCAGCGCGCCTGTGCGCAAAGCGCTGCATGGGCGCATGTGGCCGCGGGCGTGGTGAAATCGATCACCGCCTGCGCCCCGACGATCACCTCGAGCGGGTCGTCGGCCACGCGCAACCCCATCGGGGCGCGCCCCAGCACCTCGCCCAGGTCGGCGCCGACCCACGCGTGGCCCGGCCGTTCGGTGACGCCCGCCAGGTGCGCCTGATCCGCGGCAAGCACGGCGTCGATCAACATCTGCCCCATGCGCCCCGAGGCGCCCATCACCGCGATTCCGACCGTGTCGGCCATGCCCATGCCCTCCGTCTGTTGGGGCGGCTCTTAGCCGATGGCGGCGCTTTGGCAAAGCGCTCGCTTGCGACCCCGCCCGCCATCCCATAAGTGCAGGCGGGTGTAGGGGCCAACCCACAGGCGGTCGCATGGCAAAGAATCGGCATTCCGAGGGCGCAGGCCCATCGCAGCGGCAGCTTCGCGTGGGCGAACTGATCCGGCGCACGCTGTCGTCTGTTCTGGCCCGTGGCGACGTGCATGACCCCGAACTCAACGCCATGTCGATCACCGTGGGTGAGGTGCGCACCTCGCCCGATCTCAAGATTGCGACGGTCTATGTGATGCCCTTGGGCGGTGCCGGGCGTGAGGCGGCGATCAAGGCGCTGAGCCGCAACCGCGGGGAACTGCGCCGCGCGGTGATGCAGGACATGACGCTGAAATACGCCCCCGATCTGCGCTTTGTGATCGATGAAACCTTTGACCGCATGGACGAGACCCGCGCACTGTTTGACCGCGCCGATGTCCGTCGCGACATCGAGGGGGGCGGGGCGGAGGATCAGGAATGATCCGCGCGCTTGCGTTTTTGGCCGCATTCTGGATCGGCCCGACGATGGCGCAGGCCTGTGAGCGGGTGGTGTTTGACGACTTGGCGTTCACCAGTTGCCGCGTCGATCTGGCCGAGGCCGATCTGCGGTTGTTCCTGCGCGGTGCGGATGGCGCGGTTTACGGCAGCTTCGGGCGCGTCGACCAATCCCTTGGCCCGGACAAGCGGCTGGGCGTGGCGATGAATGCCGGCATGTTTCACGACGACCGGGCCCCCGTGGGCCTGTATGTGGAGGATGGCGTGCAGCAGATGCGCGTCATCACCAGCGACGGGCCGGGCAATTTCGGCCTTTTGCCCAACGGTGTCTTGTGCCTGAACGAGGGCCGGGCGCAGATCGTCGAAAGCCGCGCCTATGCCGCTGCCCCGCCCGCCTGCCGCTATGCCACGCAATCGGGGCCGATGCTGGTGATCGACGGCGCGTTGCATCCGCGCTTCATCGATGGCGGCGACAGCCGCAACATCCGCAACGGCGTCGGTGTCGCGGCCGATGGCCGGGTCGTGCATCTGGTCATTTCCGATGTGGCGGTCAATTTCCATCAGTTCGCCCGCTTCTTTCGCGATCATCTGGGGGTGCCGCAGGCGCTGTATTTCGACGGGCGCGTGTCACGGCTGTATGCGCCGGCGATGGGGCGGATGGATATCGGCCTGCCCCTTGGTCCGATCATTGGCACCGTGGTCGATGCAACGGTTGACGCGACCCCGTCGGGCGGATAGGCGGCCATGCTTTCCAACCACAGGAGCCGGTGATGGGCCGCAGTCGCAAAGGGCGTGAGGTTTCGGGCTGGTTGTTGATCGACAAGCCCGCCGGCATCACGTCGAGTGCGGTGGTCAACAAGGTGCGCTGGGCGTTCGAGGCCAAGAAGGCAGGCCATGCCGGCACGCTGGATCCCGACGCCACCGGCATGTTGCCCATTGCCCTGGGCGAGGCGACAAAGACCATTCCCTACCTGGCCCAAGCCCTGAAGGGCTATGATTTCACCATCCGCTGGGGGGCGGCGACGAGCACCGACGATGCCGAAGGGGCCGTGATCGCGACCTCGGAGCTGCGCCCGGATGCCGAGCAGATCCGCGCCGCCCTGCCGCGGTTCATCGGCGACATCCAGCAGGTGCCGCCGCAGTTTTCGGCCGTCAAGGTGGAGGGCGAACGCGCCTATGACATCGCGCGCGCTGGCCAGGCCATGGATCTTGCCCCGCGCGATCTGCATGTCGATGAATTGGCGCTTTTGGGCATGCCGGATGCCGATCACGCCGATCTGCGTTTCGTGTGCGGTGCGGGCGGCTATGTGCGGGCGATCGCGCGCGATCTTGGCCAGGTGCTGGGGTGTCTGGGTCATGTGCTGCGGTTGCGCCGGATCTGGGTCGGGCCCTTCGACATCGAGGATGCGGTGCCCCTGGCGCAGGTCGAGGCCATGGCGCGTGCGCCCGGCCTTGACGCGCTGCTGCGGCCCGTTGCCCTGGCCTTGGGCGATTTGCCCGAACTGCGCGCCACCGACGCCGGGGCGGTGCGATTGAAAAACGGCAACCCGGGCCATGTGTTGCCCGGCGCGGCAGCCTATGGCGATCTGGTCTGGGTGTCGTATGCCGGCCAACCCTTGGCCGTGGGGCGTCTGCGCGGGGCCGAAGTGCACCCGGATCGGGTGTTCAACCTGTGACCCGGGCCCTGTGATCGCCGCTTTGGCATTTGCCTTGGGCGGTGATCGCGGCATAACGGCGCCATGATCACGCGCCACCATCAAGATGCCAAAGCGGTCTCGGTCGCCGAATATTCCGATTGCGAACGCTACCGCTACAGCCTGACCCGCGTGTGGGATACGGCGGGTCCGCGGGCGCTGTTCATCATGCTCAACCCCTCGACCGCGACCGAGGTGCAGAACGATCCCACGGTCGAACGCTGCGAGCGCCGCGCCCGTGCGCTGGGCTTCGGGGCGTTCCGGGTGCTCAATATCTTTGCCTATCGCGCCACCGATCCGCGCGACATGCGCCGCGCCGCCGATCCTGTCGGCCCCGGCAATGACGCCGCGATCCTTGCGGCCCTGCCATGGGCGGATCGTGTGATCTGCGCCTGGGGCGCGCATGGGGCGCATCTGGGGCGTGGTCCTGCGGTGGCCGCCATGCTGCGCGCCGCGGGCTGCCGGTTGCATCATCTGGGGCTGAGCAAGGATGGCCACCCCAAGCATCCACTCTACATCGGCTATGCCGTGCAACCGCAACCATGGGAGGCAGATCTTGTCGGGCATTGAAGGGTTCACGCGCCAACGCATCGCCACCAATGGCATCGGCCTGTCCGTGCATCGCGGGGGGGCGGGGCCGGCGCTGATCTTGCTGCATGGCTACCCGCAGACCCACATGGCCTGGCACCGTGTGGCGCCGGTTCTGGCGCGGCAGTTCGATGTCATCATTCCCGATCTGCGCGGCTATGGCGACAGCGATGCCCCCCCCGACACCGCCGCGCAAACCGCCTATTCCAAGCGGGAAATGGCGCGTGATATCGTCGGGATGATGGATGGCCTCGGCATCGCGCGGGCCCATGTGATGGGCCATGATCGCGGCGCGCGCGTGGCGTATCGATTGGCGCTCGACCATCCCCAGCGCGTGGATCGTCTGGGCATCGTCGAGGTGGTGCCCACGGCCGAATTCTGGCGCGCATGGACCGCGGAACTGGCGTTGCGGGCCTATCACTGGACCTTTCTGGCCCAGCCTGCGCCTTTGCCGGAAACGCTGATCATGGCCGATGGGCCGGGCTACATTGCGCGCACATTGGCCAGCTGGTCGCTGGCGGGCGATCTTTCGGCTTTTGCCCCAGCGGCGTTGGCCAGCTACCTGGACCAGGCGAAAGATGGCGCGCGGGTGGCGGCGATGTGTGCCGATTATCGCGCCGGGGCGGGCATCGACCGTCTGCTGGACGAGGCCGATCTGGCGGCGGGCCGGCGGATCGCAGCGCCGCTGCATTTCGTCTGGGCCGCACAAGGGTTTCCGGCGCGTACGGGCGATCCGCTGGGCATCTGGCGGCGTTGGGCCGACCGGGTGACGGGCGCGCAAATTCCCGGCTGTGGGCATTTCGCCATGGAAGAAGCCCCCGATGCGCTGCTGGCGCAGATGCTGCCGCATTTCACCGGCGCCTGACGCGCCCGATCATACAGGGTCTGACACCGGATCCACATGGGCCAGACGCAGCTCGATGGCCGCGGGGTCCAGCCCTTGCGCCCCCGACACGGTCAGAACCACGGTTCCGTTGAACAGGATGCTGGCCCCTGACCCATCGTCGAAATCGACCACCGTCACGATGGGGTCGGGTGTTTGTTCCGGGTCATACAGCAATTCGATCATGTCCTGTGCCGGATCGAAATCGCTGACATGGCCTGCCAGATCGACCGAGGTGATGTAGCTTCCCGTCCGGAAGATGTCGGCCCCGGCGCCACCCGTGGCCAGATCGCCGGCCCCGATCAGGATCGTGTCGTCCCCGTCGCCGCCATCCAGAACATCGCCCTGATCCTGGTCGCCGGTGGCGAACAGTGATGCACCGGCGGTAAAGCTGCCATCCAGCCAATCATGGCCTGCCCCGCCCAGCAGGTGGTCGGCGCCGAAACCGCCTTGCAAGAAATCATCCCCCCCGTCGCCGGCCAAAAGATCGTCGCCATCGCCGCCGAACATCAGATCGCCATCATCGCCGCCAGACAGGCTGTCATCCCCGTCGCCGCCCACCAGGAAATCGCGGCCCGCCCCGCCAAGCAGGGTGTCGTTGCCGTCATCGCCGTAAAGCTCATCGGCGCCGCCCTGGCCTTGCAGGTTGTCGTCGCCTTCGTTGCCAAAGAACGCATCCGTTTCGGCGCCGCCCAGCAAGGTATCGCCGTTCGGCCCGCCGGTGACGGCGTCATCGCCGGGGCCACTGAAAACATCCTGCATCGCCAAGCGTGCGCGCAGCACATCATCGCCCGTGCCCCCGTCCAGCAGGGCGTCCAAGGCCAGGCCCGGCAGCGCGGCATCGCCGGGCGGGCCGTCTGCCCCTGCCTCGAACATCAGATCGTCCAGCATCACGGTGTTTTCCGCCGGCATGTCCGCCGTGTCGGGGTCGGCGCCGGAAAAGCCGTCATCGTCGTCGTCTTGCGGATCCGTGCCGGCGTCAATGGCCATGCCGCCAAGGGCAAAACCCATCGCCATCAGGATCAACAGCCCACCTGCCACCAGCATCGCGCACACCTCACTCCACATGCAGATCGTTACAAGCCGGTGCATGCTGCACCTTGCAGCGTCTTCTGACGTGGTGTTCGGCGTCGGCGCGGGGCCGATCATCGCCGGATCATGCCAAACGCGCACGATTCGGGCCCGGAACCGTGGCCATCTTGCGCGCGCGATCTTGCCCAAAGCTGAAACGCGGGGGCCGCAATCGGGAAAATGCACATCGATTGCACGACGAATTTCGCGCTTTTTCGCCCGGAACGGTGCGATTTTGCCCGAATTCGGGGGAATTGCGGCCACAGCCCCCTTCCCAAGTCCGCAGAAGCGGCCTATGGACCGCCATCCACGCCGCATGGGCGCGCGATCCCTCCACGGGCCTTGCTGGACGACATCCCGGCCTGCGCCATAACCCTGAAAAGGAGACCCCGATGTCGATCACTGTCGAAGAAAAGCAGCGCTTGATGACCGAATTTGCCACCAAGCCCGGCGACACCGGTTCGCCCGAGGTTCAGGTGGCCATTCTGACAAGCCGCATCAACACCCTGACCGAGCATTTCAAGACCCACAAGAAGGACAACCATTCGCGTCGTGGCCTTCTGATGATGGTCGCCCAGCGCCGCAAGCTGTTGGATTACCTCAAGGCCAAGGAAGAAGCCCGCTACACCGCGCTGATCGCGCGCCTGGGTATCCGCCGCTGATCCAATCGGCCGCATGGCATTCCGGTTTGGCCCGCGAAGCGATCGCTGCGCGGGCCTTTTCGTGCGCGGCGATCCCTACCGGTGCAGGGGCCTGCGCGGGGGATCGCCCTTAAATTGCTTTCCAACCTGTCGGAAACGCGCTATGGCGCGCGCATCTGAGACGTGACGCCTTGACCCCGGCGCATGGGATGATGAGGGGGTCGGCGGCAATGGGGCCGCCATATGGATGGGAGACCCGGCAGGGGCCGGGAGGGCTCCCCTTTAGGGAACGATAGATGTTCAATATCACGAAGAAAGACATCCAGTGGGGCGAAGAAACGCTGACACTGGAAACCGGCCGTGTGGCCCGCCAGGCCGATGGCTCGGTGATCGCCACCTATGGCGAAACCTCGGTCATGGCCAATGTGACCTTTGCCAAGGCTGCCAAGCCCGGACAGGATTTTTTCCCCCTGACGGTGCATTATCAGGAAAAATACTACGCAGCCGGCAAGGTTCCCGGCGGCTTTTTCAAGCGCGAGGCGCGCCCGACCGAAAAGGAAACGCTGACCGCGCGCCTGATCGACCGGCCGATCCGCCCGCTGTTCGTGCCCGGCTTCAAGAACGAAGTGCTGGTGATGTGCACCGTGCTGAGCCACGATCTGGTCAATGATCCCGACATCGTGGCGATGATCGCAGCCAGCGCCGCGCTGACGATTTCGGGCGTGCCGTTCATGGGGCCGATTGCGGGCTGCCGCGTGGGCTTTGTCGATGGCGAATATGTCTTGAACCCCACCGTCGATGACATGCAGGACCTGCGCAACAACCCCGAGCAGCGGCTCGATCTGGTTGTCGCGGGCACCAAGAACGCGGTCATGATGGTCGAATCCGAAGCCTATGAGCTGACCGAGGCCGAAATGCTGGGCGCGGTGAATTTCGCCCATCAGCAGATCCAGCCGGTGATCGATCTGATCGTGGACTTTGCCGAAGAAGCCGCCAAGGAACCGTTCGATTTCACCCCGCCGGATTATTCGGCGCTGTACGAGGTGGTGAAAGCCGCAGGCGAAGCCGACATGCGCGCGGCCTATGCCATCCTTGACAAGCAAGATCGCGTGGCCGCCGTTTCGGCCGCCAAGGCCGCGATCAAGGCCACGCTGAGCGAAGAGCAGCTGGCCGATCCGAACCTCGACAGCGCGCTCAAGCAGCTTGAGTCGACGGTGATGCGCTCGGATGTCGTCAAGCATGGCCGCCGGATCGATGGCCGCGCGCTCGACGCCGTGCGCCCGATCGATTGCCAGACCAGCGTTCTGCCCCGCACCCATGGGTCGGCCCTGTTCACCCGCGGTGAAACGCAAGGCCTGGTGGTGACGACGCTGGGCACCGGCGACGATGAACAGTTCATCGATGCGCTGCATGGCAATTTCAAATCGAACTTCCTGCTGCACTACAACTTCCCCCCCTATTCGGTGGGTGAAGTGGGCCGCATCGGGTCGCCCGGCCGCCGCGAGATCGGCCATGGCAAGCTGGCATGGCGGGCGTTGCAGGCGGTTCTGCCGGCATCGACCGATTTCCCCTACACCATCCGCGTCGTGTCCGAGATCACGGAATCGAACGGCTCGTCCTCGATGGCGTCTGTCTGCGGTGGGTCGCTGTCGATGATGGATGCCGGCGTGCCGCTCAAGGCGCCTGTGGCCGGTGTGGCCATGGGTCTGGTGCTGGAAGATGACGGATCCTATGGCATCTTGACCGATATTCTGGGCGACGAGGATCATCTCGGCGACATGGATTTCAAGGTTGCCGGCACCGAAGCGGGCATCACCTCGTTGCAGATGGACATCAAGGTTGCGGGCATCACGCCCGAGATCATGGAAAAGGCACTGGCACAGGCCAAGGCCGGTCGTCTGCACATCCTGGGCGAAATGGCCAAGGCGATGACTGCGCCCGGCGAATTCTCGATCCATGCGCCGCGGATTGAGACGATGCAGATCCCGACCGACAAGATCCGCGAAGTGATCGGTTCGGGCGGCAAGGTGATCCGCGAGATCGTCGAGCTGTCGGGCGCCAAGGTCGACATCAACGACGATGGCATCATCAAGATCGCCAGCCCCAATGCCGATTCCATCCAAAAGGCCTATGACATGATCTATTCGATCGTGGCCGAGCCCGAGATCGGTGGCATCTACAAGGGCAAGGTCGTCAAGATCGTTGATTTCGGCGCCTTCGTGAACTTCTTCGGCAAGCGCGATGGTCTGGTCCATGTATCCCAGATCGAAGCCCGCCGGTTGAACCATCCCTCGGATGTTCTGAAGGAAGGGCAAGAGGTCTGGGTCAAGCTGTTGGGCTTTGACGATCGTGGCAAGGTGCGCCTGGCCATGAAGATGGTCGATCAGGCCACCGGCAAAGAGCTGGCCGAACAGGCCGAAGCCGCCGGCAACTGAGCCCACGGCCACGCACCGACAAGAATGGGGCGCGCCCGGCCATGGGCGCGCCCCTTGCTTTTGCTGGCCGCGTGGCGTTGGCGGTCTTTAGCCCACCAATCCGCCATCGTCGCGCTTGACCGCGATGATGGCAGAACGCGCCAGCGAGCCGCCGTGATCGGGCCAGTCGCCGCCGTTGTCGCCGGGGTGCTGGATGCCCACGAACATGGTGCGGCGGTCGGATGACCAGCACAGCCCCGTCACCTCGCAGCCGTTCGGGCCGGTCAGGAAACGTTCGATCCGGCCCGTCACCGGGTCGCCTGCCAGCATCTGGTTGTTGCCCATGCCGGCATAGGCGCCTTCGTTGCTGTCGTCGCCATCGGTCTGGATCCAGATCAGCCCGGTCTGATCGATCACCATCCCGTCGGGCGAATTGAACAGGTTGCCCGCGTTGATATTGGCCGACCCGGCATAGGCCCCATCGGCCACGGTCGGGTTGCCCGCCATCACATAGAGATCCCAGGTGAAGCTGTCGGCCCCGTGATCGCCATTTGCCGGGCGCCACCGCACGATCTGGCCGTAGTTGTTGGTTTCGCGCGGGTTGACGGCATTGACCGTCATCGGATCACCGCCGGCATTGGTGCGCACCGTGCCTGCATCCGTCAGCGCCCCGCGCCGTGAATTGTTGGTCAGGCAGCAATAGGCTTCGGCGGCATTGGGGTGCACGGCAATCCATTCGGGCCGGTCCATCGTGGTGGCGCCCACGCGGCTGCCGGCCATCCGGGTGAAGACAGCGATCTGGGCCGCATCCATCCCGGTCGTCGCCGGTGTCAGCGGCACCCAGCGCCCGGTCTGGTCGTCTTCGAAGACGGCGACCGACAATTCGCCTTCGACCAGCAGGGTCGAGGTGTCGCCGCCCGGCACATACACATCGCGGCTGAGCCAGCGATACATGAACTCGCCCCGCTCATCGTCGCCCATATAGACCGCGACACGCCCGTCGGCGGCGATGGCATAGGCGGCGTTCTCGTGTTTGAAGCGGCCCAGCGCCGTGTGCTTGACGGGCGTGCTGTCGGGCTTGGCGGGGTCGATTTCCACGATATAGCCGGCGCGATGCGGTTCGTTCGGGTTCTTGGCCACGTCGAAGCGGGGATCGAACCCGTGGTAGTTGTAACGCCCCGGTTCCACTGCGGTCGACACGCCGTAGCGGCGGAACCCATCCAGAACCGCCCGGTTGGCCGCGACATCGGTGGTGGCGCCGAAGTAGCCGTTAAAATTTTCTTCGCAGGTCAGGTACGTGCCCCAAGGTGTCCGGCCCGAACCACAGTTGTTGAAGGTGCCAAGCGATGCCATGCCGGTGGGGTCGGCATCGGTTTTCAGCAGGTCATGACCGGCGGCGGGGCCGGAAAAGGTCATCGGCGTGTTGTGGTGGATGCGGCGGTTGTAGGGGCTGTCGACCACGACGGCCCAGCCATCCGCGCCTTCGGCGATTTCCAGGACCGACACGCCTTGCAGATGCTGCAAGATGCGCACGTCATCCATCGTGACCGGCATGCCGTCGGTGGTGTGGGGCAGGTTGACCTCGGGGTTCACGTATTCGCTGTTCACGACAAGAATTTCGCGGCCATCGACCGCGAACAGTTCCATCCCGTCGGTGTTTTCACCAAAGACGCGATCCGACATCGCGACAGACACACCGTTTTTGGGGTCAAACGCACCCTCGGCGTCGGAAAACAGCGCATCGCCCCAGCGCACCAGCGTTTTCCAGCTGTAGCCCTCGGGGACATGCACGGTGCCGTCGGTTTGGGCCGCAATCGGGGCAAAGGGGAAGCGCGAGGCGGGTTGTGCCAAGGCCGTCGTGCCCTTCAGCACGCCTGCGCCCATCACCGCGGCGCCCGACCCAAAGGCCAATACGCCGCCCAGAAAGCCGCGGCGCGATATCGCGCGTTCGACAACGCGGTCGAAATCCTGAACTTCGGGGCGGGGAAATTTCAGCTCGTCCCATTCATCGGCGGACAAGCGGGTTTCGTCGATCTTGTTCATGGCTTGCGTTCCCTGGCTAAAGACAGTCGGCCTTGGCGGCCAGGGATCGGTTAGTCAGCGCGTGTAACGGTTTTCTTGCGGCTGTGTGAAATTGCCGTTTTTTCCGCGCCATCCAGGGGCAAGCAGGTCTTTGCCGGCGGTGTCGAACCGGGGCATTGACCGAAACGTGACGCTGAGGGGACTTGTCCACAGGCCTTGCAATCCCCACAAGAGTGTTGGAATCCCGCGCGATTCTTGGCTGTGACAAAGGAGCTGCGGTCATGCTGACCCGCCGGCATTTCATCATCACCAGTGGCGCCCTGTTTTCCGGCGCTTTGGCCGGACCCGCCCTGTCGCAGGATTCGGTGGGCTTTGATGCGGGCGTCACCCGACCTGATCCGGACCCGAACGCCAACAACCCATGGGGGCTGCATCCGCGGTTCATGCCGATCCGGGTGCAGCACAAGGCCGGTCTGCGCCCCGGCGACATCCATGTGGATGCGCGCGCGCGCTATCTCTACCACATCGGGAGCGATGGCACCGCGATGCGCTATGGCGTGGCGATCGGGCGGCCGGGCCTGTATGTGCCGGGCGTGTTTCGCATCGGGCGCAAGCAGGAATGGCCGTCGTGGACGCCGACCGAGAACATGATCGCGCGTGAGCCCGAGATTTACGGCCAGTTCGCCGCCGGTGTGCCGGGCGGGCCGGAAAACCCGCTGGGTGCGCGCGCCTTCTATCTCTATGACGGATCGCGCGACACCTATCTGCGCATCCATGGCACGCCCCAGCCCTGGTCGATCGGCACCTCGGCGTCGTCAGGTTGCGTGCGGATGGTCAACGCCCATGTCATCGATCTGTACGAAAATGTCGATCTTGGCGTGACCGCTTATCTTTATCCCGCATCCTGACGGCAGGGGTCATTCGTCGCTTGCGATCATCGGAGCGTCGCGCGATCGCCTTGCGGCGTGGCCGCGGCAATGACAGGCTGCCGCCACCACCCAGGAGAACCCGACATGAACCACAATCGCCAATTCTACATCGATGGCCGCTGGGTCGCACCGGCCACGCCGCGCGATCTGGCTGTGATCGATCCTTCGACCGAAGAGGTCTGCGCCACGATTTCCTTAGGCGATCAGGTCGATACGGATGCCGCCGTCGCCGCGGCCCGCAGGGCGTTTGACGGCTGGGCGGGCACGCCTTTGGCCGACCGGATCGCGGCGTTGGAACGGATCTTGGCCGTGTATCTGACCCGCAGCGAAGAGATGGCTCAAGCGATCAGCGCCGAAATGGGCGCGCCGCTGGAGTGGTCGCGCCAGCAGCAGGTGACATCGGGCGATTGGCATTTCGAGGGGTTTCTGGCCGCGGCCCGCGCGATGGATTGGGATCATCCCTTGGGCCCGCAGGCGCCGGGCGAACGGATCTTTCACGAACCCGTGGGGGTCGTGGCGCTGATCACGCCCTGGAACTGGCCGATGAACCAGATCGCGCTCAAGGTGGCGCCGGCCCTTTTGGCGGGCTGCACCATGGTTTTGAAACCTTCGGAAATCTCGCCGCTGTCGGCCTTGCTGTTCGCCGAGATCGTGGATGCGGCCGGCCTGCCGCCGGGGGTGTTCAACCTGGTCAACGGCGATGGGCCTGGGGTGGGCAGCCAGCTTTCGGTGCACCCCGATGTGGATATGGTCAGCTTTACCGGTTCGACCCGGGCCGGGCGTCTGATTTCCAAGGCGGCGGCCGATACCATCAAGCGTGTCAGTCTCGAACTGGGGGGCAAGGGGGCCAACATCATCTTTGAAGATGCCGATGATCGGGCCGTCAAGCGCGGCGCGATGCGCTGTTTCAGCAATTCTGGCCAATCGTGCAACGCGCCCACCCGCATGCTGGTCAGCCGCGATCGCTACGACGCAGCCGTTGAAATCGCCGCACGCGTGGCCGAAGAAACGCCCGTGATCCCGGCCCACCAAGAGGGGCGTGGCATCGGCCCGGTGGTGTCACAGGGGCAGTTCGACAAGATCCAGGCGCTGATCCAGACCGGCATCGACGAAGGCGCGCGGCTGGTGGCGGGTGGCACGGGACGGCCCGGTCACCTGAACCGGGGCTATTTCGTGCGCCCCACCGTCTTTGCCGATGTCACGCCCGACATGACGATCTGGCGCGAAGAAATCTTTGGCCCGGTTCTGGCGATTGCGCCGTTTGACACCGAAGAACAGGCCATCGCCATGGCCAATGATACGGAATACGGCCTGACCAATTATATCCAGACCACCGACAAGAACCGCCTGCGTCGCGTCGCACGGCGGTTGCGCTCGGGGATGGTCGAGGCCAACGGCAAGGGTTTTTCCAAGGGCTCGCCTTTTGGCGGCATGAAGCAATCGGGCAATGGCCGCGAAGGCGGGGTCTGGGGGCTGCATGAATTCCTGGAGGTCAAGATCGTCAGCGATTGGGATTGATCGCTGGTTCGGCGCATAAAATCGCTGCGCCGCGGAAATTGTCGTGGTCGCGTCATGCAACCCGCCTATCTGTAGGGCCGGGATAGAAGGAACGGGGCATGGGGCCGACGGTCTTGATCCTCGGCAGCGGGCCGGCTGCCGTGGCGGTGCGTGACTGGGATCGCGTGGCGTTTGATCATGTGGTGGCGATCAACAATGCATGGCGCCTGCGCCCTGATTGGGATGTGTCCATCCACCCCGAAGATTTTCCGCCTGAACATCGCCCGCCGCTGCTGGCGCCCGGGCAGCGCCGGATCGAGGCTGCCGATTACGTGCCGGTGCAGAACGCATATGGCGGCTTTGTCTATGCAGGCGGCACCATGGCCTTTACCGCGGGATACTGGGCCTTGGGCGCGCTGCGTCCGCGGGTGATGGCGTTTTTCGGCTGTGACATGGTTTATGCGGCCTCCGGGCGCACGCATTTCTACGGCACCGGAACGGCCGATCCGCTGCGCGCCGATATCACCTTGCAAAGCCTTGAGGCCAAGGCCGCGCGGCTTCAGCTTTTGGCCGCTGCGCAGGGCTGCGCCTGCGTGAACCTGTCCTGGGGGCCCAGCCGGCTGGTGTTTCCCCGTGCGGCCATCGCGGATCTTGCCGGGCTGTCGCCGCTGACGGCTGATGTCGATCATCTTGCGCGGGCCCAAGCCCGCGAGGCGGAACTTGGCTATTTCGTGCCCTCGGGCCGTTATTGGACCGAGGCACACCGTTTCGATGCCGGGGCGCTGCGCGATCTTGACGATCTGTGGCTGGCCGCGCATGGCGCGGCCGAGCGGCAAACCGCGGATGCGATGGCCGACCGGATCGTGCGATTTCGCCGGTCAAAGGCCAAGATCTAGCGGTCGATCGAGAGGATCGTGATGGGTCCGCGGGCCCCAGACCGGCGCGCCCTAGAACGGCACAGGCGCGCGAAACACCATCGCCTCGCCCCCGTCCGGGTGGCGCAGCTTCAAGCTTTCGGCATGCAGCATCAGGCGGGGGTAATCGCGTGCAGCCCCGGTCGCGTAGAACGGATCCCCCAAGATCGGGTGGCCGATCTCGCGCATGTGCACCCGCAGCTGATGCGATCGCCCGGTCAGCGGGTATAGCCGCATTCGCGTGGTGCCCGCCTCGATCCGCACGCGGCGCCATTCGGTCTGCGCGGGCTTGCCGATGTCCCAGTTGACATGCTGGAGCGGGCGGTTCGGCCAATCCACGCAAAGCGGCAGATCGATCCTGCCGGTGGCATCGGCCACTTCGCCCCAGACGCGGGCGACGTAGACCTTTTTCGTCTGCCGCTTTTCGAATTGAAGGTTCAGATGCCGCTGGGCGTGCGGGCTCAAGGCAAAGACCATGACGCCCGATGTGTCCAGATCCAGACGATGGACCAGCAGCGCGGTGGGAAAGGCGGCCTTGACCCGCGCCATCAGGCAATCGGCCAGATGCGCGGGCTTTCCCGGCACCGACAACAGGCCGGCGGGCTTGTTGACCAGCACCATGGCCGGGTCCGCATGCAAAATATCCAGCGGGCCGTCGGGCGGGGCATAGTCGAAAGGCGGGTTCGGGTTGTTCAATGACCCGGGTTCGACTTTTCGAACGCGGCCTGTTGGGCCGCGGATGCCTCGGTCTGGCGGGCGGCTTTCCAGTCCTCGTAGGGCATGCCGTACACGACCACGCGGGCGGCGTCCTTGTCCATGTCGATGCCGCGCGCGTTGGCGGCTTCCTGATACCAGCGCGCCAGGCAGTTGCGGCAGAAACCGGCCAAATTCATCAGGTCGATGTTCTGCACATCGGCGCGTTCATCAAGATGCTGCAACAGGCGCCGAAAGGCGGCGGCTTCAAGGGCGGTGGTGGTGTCTTCGTCCATGGCGGTTCCTTTCGCTGTTTGTTCAGACCTTGGCCTTTGCAAGCGCCGCGTCAAGCAGCGGCGCCAGCCTGCGGCCCCAGGCCAGCTGTTGGTCGGGCGTCTCGATCAGATCGTTGCGGATCTCGATCAGCACATGGGGCCGGCCCGGCTGCACCCCGTGGCGGTCCAGCGCATCGCCCGGCAGATGGCCGCTATAGGGTTCGTTTTCGCCCACGCACAGGTCGGGTTGGGCCCTGAGTTGCGCCAACAGCGGCTGCGCCAGCCGCGCGTCGCTGGCGTAAAGAACCCCCACATGCCAGGGGCGCGGGGGGCGGGCGCGCAATTGCGGGGTAAAGGAATGGATCGCCACGATCACGGGTGCGGCACGCCCTGCGATCAACCGCGCCAACGCGGCATGGTAGGGGCGGTGAAACAGGTCGAGCCGCCGGGAAATTTCGGCTGTATCCACGTGGCGGTTGGCGGGAATGATCGACCCGTCATAGAGCTTCATCACCAGTGTTGGATCATCTTCACCGCGGTTGGGGTCGATCACCAGCCGCGACACCGCGGACCAGATCACGGGGCTGTCGAGCGCCTGCGCAAGGCTTTGGGCCACGCCGGCTGCCCCCACATCATAGGCGATGTGGCGCGCCATGTCGGCCGCCGGCAGGCCCAGATCGCCGCCCGCCACGCAATCGGGCACGTGGTTCGTGGCATGATCGCAGGTCACGATCCAGCGCCCGGGCCGGTTTTCGCCGTCGATGTGGTAGGGTGATGTCATGGCCCTGTCACGCCTTTCGCCCAAGACGCGCGCGACATAGGCGCTTTTGCATGCCTTGGCCAGTGGCGCCAAGGCTCGGCTGTTGTGGGCTGCCGGGATTTGCGCCATAGAACCCTGAGGGCGGGAATGTTCGCGCTAACATCCCCAGGGCCAGATGCGAGGGACCGACCGATGAAACGCGACCGCAACGTCAAGATCGTGGCCACCTTGGGCCCGGCATCCGATGGCGAGCACATGATCCGCAAGCTTTATGATGCGGGGGCGGATGTGTTTCGCCTGAACATGTCGCACGGGGGCCATGCCGAAATCGCCGCCCGTCATGCCGCCATCCGCAAGGTCGAAGCGGCCGTGGGCCGGCCCATCGCGATCCTGGCCGATCTGCAAGGGCCCAAGCTGCGCTGTGGCGTCTTTGCCGACGACGGGGGGCATGTGCTGAAAAACGGCGCATCCTTCCGCTTTGATCTCGATGGCACGCCCGGCAGCGACAGGCGCGTGCAGTTGCCCCACCCCGAGATTTTCGCAGCCCTCGAACCGGGCGCGCGGCTGCTGGTCAACGATGGCAAGGTGCGCCTGCGCGTTGACGCCTGCGGCCCTGATTTTGCCGAATGCACGGTGATCGCGGGTGGGCCTGTGTCCAACCGCAAGGGGGTGAATGTGCCCGATGTCGTGTTGCCGCTGGCAGCGCTGAGCGAAAAGGACCGCGCCGATCTGGAATTCGTCTGTGCGCTGGGTGTCGATTGGCTGGCGCTGTCGTTCGTGCAGCGCGCCGCCGATGTGGATGAGGCGCGCGAACTGGCGCGCGGGCGTGCGGCGATCCTGTCCAAGATCGAAAAGCCGGCGGCCGTGGCGGCCTTTGACGATATCTTGGCGGCGTCGGATGGCATCATGGTGGCGCGTGGCGATCTGGGGGTCGAGCTGCCGGTGCAGAACGTGCCACCCATTCAAAAGCGGCTGGTGCGCAAATGCCGGGCCGCAGCAAAGCCCGTGATCGTGGCCACGCAGATGCTGGAAAGCATGATCGACAGCCCGATGCCCACCCGCGCCGAGGTGTCGGATGTGGCGACCGCGCTTTATGAAGGGGCAGATGCCGTGATGCTGAGCGCGGAATCGGCGGCCGGATCATACCCGGTCGAGGCGGTTCAGACGATGAACAACGTCGCGCTCGAGGTCGAGCATGATCCGAACTACCAATCAATCATGGCCGCATCGCGCAGCGTGGCCCGGGTGACCACCGCCGACGCCATCGTTCTGGCCGCCCGCGAGATCGCGGAAACCGTCGATATCAAGGCGATCTGTTGCTTCACGCAATCGGGCACCACCGCGGCCCTCGTGGCGCGCGAACGCCCACAGGTGCCGATCCTTGCCCTGACGCCGCTGGTGGATGTGGCGCGGCAGATGTGCCTGACATGGGGGTGCCACTGCTATGTCACCGGCATGGTGACCCGCTTCAAGGAAGCCGTGGTATCCGCAGCGCGCATCGCCCGCCAAGGCGGCCATGCGACCGAGGCCGATCAGATCATCGTCACCGCCGGTGTGCCGTTCAACGTGCAGGGTTCCACCAACATCCTGCGCGTGGCCCCCTGTGCCGAGCGCTTGATCTACGCCACCGACCCGGAATGATTCGCGCGCTGGCGGCGCTTGCGATCCTGTCGGCCCCGGCCGCCATGGCGCAGGTGCTGGACGGCGCGATCGTGGCACAGGACGGTTCCGGGCGGTTCGTGCGGCTGGACCATCCCCCCTTGGCCGTTGGTCAGGATATCTTTGACAGCCCCGATCTGATCGCCTTTGACGAGGCGCAGGCGGTGGTTTTGCCCGGTGCGCTGCGCCCCGATGTGGGCGGTCTGATCCCGGCGGGCCGGATCGTGGCGCTGCATTCGGTGGTCTTTGATGGCACCGGCGGGCGGCAACGCGGATGGGTGCGCTTTGGCGCGCCGATTCTGGGGCTTGCCACCACCGACGCGACGCTGGCGGCCACCGATGCGCTGGCCGGTGTTGGCGTGCTGTATCTGGGCCATGATCTGCGCGGTCTGGAACCGGGTGATCGCGCCTGGATCGATCCGGGCGATCCGGCGCGGCTTTGGGTCGATTGGGCGGGTTCATCGCCCGGCGATCATCTGCGGGTGATCACCGATGCCATGCCCATGATGTGATCGCGACGGGCTTTTTGCGGCTGTCCTGCCCACCATCTGTGCTATGATCGTGTTGTGTGCGGGGGAATTTGATGTTCATCGATTCCAATGTCATCATCGTGTTTGCAACTGTTGTAACGATTTTCGCGCTTTCGACCTGTCTGGCCGAATGGGCCGATCGGCGCACACCCGTCATGCCGCTGCTGATCTTGCTGGGGATGCTGGGGGTTTTTGCCTATGTGCATGTGGTCGTGCGTCCGGGTGGGCTGACGATCTGGTCCATCCCGGAGGCGTTCGTGGCCGTGGCTGCAAAACTGCTGTGATGGGCCTTGGCCCGGTGCAGAAGCTCTGGACAGGCTGGGCCCGACACTGTATGCGACGCGCTCCACGGTGCGGCCGGCCAAAACGGCATGCCGAGTCGCGCCCGAAGCTCTCTAGAAGACAGGAGATCGAAATGCCGAAGATGAAGACCAAATCGAGCGCTAAAAAGCGCTTCAAGGTGACCGGCACCGGCAAGGTGGTGGCGGGACAGGCCGGCAAGCGGCACGGGATGATCAAGCGGACGAACAAGTTCATCCGCAACGCGCGTGGGACGACGACTTTGTCGGAACAGGACGCAAAGATCGTCAAGACCTACATGCCCTACGACCGCTGAGGAGGCCGCACAATGTCCCGCACCAAAGGTGGAACCGTCACCCATCGCCGCCACAAGAAGGTTCTTGACGCGGCCAAGGGCTATTATGGCGCCCGTTCGCGCAGCTTCCGCACCGCGACGCAGGCTGTCGACAAGGCCAATCAATACGCCACGCGCGACCGCAAGGTTCGCAAGCGGCAGTTCCGCGCCCTGTGGATCCAGCGCATCAACGCGGCCGTGCGCGCTTTTGACGAAACGATGACCTATTCGCGGTTCATCAATGGTCTGGCGCTGGCCGGGATCGAGGTGGACCGCAAGGTTCTGGCCGATCTGGCCATCCACGAACCCGATGCTTTCGGTGCCATCGTCGCACAGGCGCGCGCGGCGCTCTGATACGTTTTGTATCGTGGAACACGAACCCCCGTCGGGCGATGGCCCGGCGGGGGTTTGCGTTTGCGATTCGGCCTGCTGCCGGGGGCATCGCGGCCTGCCCGCCGGCGTTCCCTCTGGCTTGCAATCCGGGCCTTGCGTGATAGGTGAGGGCGCGGAATTGACGGGCAAAAGGCGCGGATCATGGACGGGTTGGATCAGCTGAAATCGGACTGGCTGGCGCGCATCGGTGCCGCGCAAGACGAATCCACGCTCGAGGATCTGCGCGTCGGGGCGCTGGGCAAGAAGGGTGACATCAGCCTGCGCATGCGCGATCTGGGCGCCATGTCACCCGAGCAACGGCAGGTCGCGGGCCCGGCCCTGAACGCGCTGAAAGACGAGGTGACAGCGGCACTGGCGGCAAAAAAGGCCGCGCTTGGCGATGCGGCGTTGGATGAACGGCTGCGCGCCGAGTGGCTGGATGTGACGCTGCCCGCACGCCACCGCCGTCAGGGCACCATTCATCCGGTCAGCCAAGTGACCGAAGAGGTGACAGCGATTTTCGCCGATATGGGATTTGCCGTCGCCGAAGGCCCGCAGATCGAAACCGATTGGTACAATTTCGATGCGCTGAACATCCCCGGTCATCACCCCGCCCGGGCCGAGATGGATACCTTCTATACCCATCGGGCGCCGGGTGATGACCGCCCGCCCCATGTGCTGCGCACCCACACCAGCCCCGTGCAGATCCGCTATATGGAAGCCCATGGCGCGCCCATCCGCGTGATTGCGCCCGGCCGTGTGTATCGCGCCGATTACGATCAGACCCACACGCCCATGTTCCACCAGGTCGAAGGGCTGGCGATCGACCGCGACATTTCGATGGCCAATCTGAAATGGGTGCTGGAATCGTTCTTTTCCGCATACTTTGGCACCGCTGTGCGCACGCGTTTCCGGGCCTCGCATTTCCCCTTTACCGAGCCTTCGGCCGAGGTGGACATTCAGTGCAGCTGGGAAGGCGGCACCGTGAAGGTGGGCGAAGGCAACGACTGGCTCGAGGTGCTGGGGTCGGGCATGGTGCACCCCAAGGTGCTGCAAGCCGGCGGCGTAGACCCCGACCTGTGGCAGGGGTTTGCCTTTGGCATGGGCATCGACCGCATCGCGATGCTGAAATACGGCATCCCCGATCTGCGCGCGTTCTTCGATAGCGACTTGCGCTGGTTGCGACACTACGGGTTCAGCGCCTTGCAGGTGCCGGCGGTGCACAGCGGGGTGTGACCTGCCCCCGCATCCCCCCACAGGCCCGGCCGACGCAATTTTAGGAATGAACCGATGAAATTCACCCTCTCTTGGCTCAAGGATCACCTCGACACCGAGGCAACGCTGGACGAGATCACCGAGGCGCTGACCGATCTGGGCCTCGAGGTCGAAGGGGTAGAGGACCCGGCCGCGCGCCTTGCGCCCTTTACCATCGCGCGCATCCAATCGGCCGAACAGCACCCCGATGCCGATCGTCTGCGGGTGTGCATGGTCGAAACCGACGACGGGATGAAACAGATCGTCTGCGGCGCCCCCAATGCGCGCGCCGGGATCACCGTGGTTCTGGCCAAGCCTGGCGATTACGTTCCGGGCATCGACACGACCCTTGCCGTGGGCAAGATCCGGGGCGTTGAAAGCCACGGCATGATGGCATCAGAGCGCGAATTGGAACTGTCGGACGAACATGGCGGCATCATCGAATTGCCCAGCGGCACGGTCGGCCAGAAATTCACCGACTGGCTGGCCGCGCATGATCCCGCCAAGGTCGATCCGGTGATCGAGATCGCGATCACGCCCAACCGTCAGGATGCGCTGGGCATTCATGGCATCGCCCGCGACCTGGCAGCGCGCGGTCTGGGCACGCTGAAACCGCATGACCCCCAGCCGGTGCAAGGCCGCTTTCCCTGCCCAGTTGCCGTCACCATCGACGCCGATACGCTGGAGGTCGCCCCCCATTTCGCGGGCCGCGTGATCCGGGGCGTCAAGAACGGCCCCAGCCCCAAATGGTTGCAAGACCGTCTGCGCGCCATCGGGCTGCGGCCCATTTCGGCGCTCGTGGATGTGACAAACTACTTCACCTATGACATGAACCGCCCGCTGCATGTGTTCGATGTGGACAAGATGCAGGGCGGGCTGCGCGTGCATCGTGCCAAAGGGGGCGAAACCCTGCTGGCGCTTGATGGCAAGACCTACAGCCTGCGCGCGGGCCATACGCTGATTTCCGATGCGCGCGGCCCCGAAAGCCTGGCTGGCATCATGGGCGGCGAAGACACGGGCTGCACCGATGACACCGTGACCGTTTTCCTGGAAAGCGCCTGGTGGGATCCTGTTCACACCGCGCTGACGGGGCGCGATCTGAAGATCCATTCCGATGCGCGCTATCGTTTCGAGCGCGGCGTGGACCCGGATTATACCCTGCCGGGGCTTGAAGCCGCCACGCGCATGATCCTCGATCTGTGCGGCGGCGAGGCGTCGGATGTGGTCGAAGCCGGCGCTGCACCCAAGACAGCGCGCAGCTACAGCCTTGATACCCGGCGCGTGGTCTCGTTGGTGGGGATGGATATTCCCAAGGCCGAACAGGTGCGCATCCTGACATCCTTGGGCTTTTCGGCGACCGGGGCGGGCGACACGCTCGAGGTCTGGGTGCCATCGTGGCGGCGGGACGTGCAAGGCGAGGCCGATCTGGTCGAAGAGGTCGCGCGCATCCGCTCGCTGACCCAGCTGGAGCCAAAGCCGATGCCGCGTGCCACGGCCGGCGTGCCCAAGCCGGTGCTGACCCCGATGCAGATGCGTGAACGGATGGCACGGCGCACGGCGGCGGCGCTGGGCTACAATGAATGTGTCACCTATTCCTTCATCGATCGCGCGGCGGCGGCCCTGTTTGGCGGCGGCAGCGATGCGGTGATGCTGGAAAACCCGATTTCCGCCGATCTCAGCCACATGCGCCCTGATCTGTTGCCGGGCCTGCTGCGCGCTGCCGCCCGCAACCAGGCGCGCGGCATGATGGATCTGGCGCTCTTCGAAGTGGGCCATGCCTTTCACGGCGGCGAGCCGGGCGAACAGCATCTGCAGGTGGCCGGGCTTTTGGTCGGCCACTCAGGTCCGCGCGATCCCCATGGCGCACGGCGGGCGGTCGATGTCTTCGACATCAAGGCCGATGCCGAGGCGATCCTTGCCGCCATGGGCGCACCGGCGAAGGTGCAGATCCTGCGGGGTGGGCCGGACTGGTGGCACCCCGGTCGGCATGGTGTGATCAGCCTTGGTCCGCAAAAGCGGCTTGGCGTGTTCGGCGAATTGCATCCCAAGGTGCTCAAGGCGATGGACGTCAAGGGCCAGGCCATGGCCTTTGTGCTGACGCCAGCGGATATCCCCTTGCCCAAGGCCGCAAATGCAAGCCGCGGTGCGGTCGAAATGGCGGGTTTCCAAGCCGTCGAACGCGATTTCGCCTTTGTCGTCGACGCCCAGACCGAGGCCGCCGTTTTGGTCAATGCGGCTGCTGGCGCCGACAAGGCGCTGATCGCCGAGGTTCGGGTGTTTGATGAATTCATCGGTGGCGCGCTGGGCGAAGGGCGCAAATCCATCGCCCTGAGCGTCCGGCTTCAGCCGCGCGATCGCACCCTGACCGAGGATGAGATCGACGCCGTTGCGGCCAAGATCGTGGACAAGGTGCAAAAGGCCACAGGCGGCCTGTTGCGCGGGTAGGGCGATTGTTCGTACGAAAATACGGTTCCGCGCCATTTGGGAAGGAATGCATATGCTGAGCGTTTACCTATCAGGCGAGATCCACACCGATTGGCGCGACGAGATCGCCACCGCCGCGGCTGGCCTTGATGTCACCTTTACGGGCCCTGTGACCGATCATGCCGCCAGCGATGATTGCGGCGTGGTCATCCTTGGCGCCGAGCCCACGCCCGTCTGGCACGATCACAAGGGTGCAAAGCTCAACGCCATCCGCACCCGACTTGGCATCGCGGCCGCCGATATCGTCGTGATCCGCTTTGGCGAGAAATATAAGCAATGGAACGCGGCCTTCGATGCAGGCTATGCGGCCGCATTGGGAAAACCCATCATCGTGGTCAGCCCGCCCGAGCATCAGCATGCCCTGAAAGAGGTGCACGCCGCAGCCCTGGCCGTTTGCGAGCAACCGGGCCAGGTCGCGCAAATCCTGCGGTACGTGACCATGGGGCAGTTGCCGCAATAGGCCAGCAGAACAAGGGGCTGACCGGCAAGACATCTGGCGCACCGGCCTGATCCATTCTTGCGATCAAGAATGCTTTGCGTAGATTTTGCGATAAGGGTCCAAGCCCGCCGCGGTGCGATGCGTGCGGGCCGTAAAGAGTGGAGACATCAAATGCTAAACGAATTCCGGAATTTCATCGCGCGCGGCAATGTCGTGGACATGGCCGTGGGCATTATCATCGGGGCGGCGTTTACCGCCATCGTGTCGTCGCTGGTGGGCGATCTGATCAACCCGGTCATCGCGATTCTGACCGGGGGGATCGATTTTTCGGGCTGGTTCTATGCGCTGAACGGCGAAAGCTATCCATCCCTGACGGCCGCGATCGATGCGGGCGCGCCGGTGTTTGCGATCGGAAAATTCGTCATGGCCGTGATCAATTTCCTGATCATCGCCTTTGTCGTGTTCATGTTGGTCAAGATGGTCAACCGCATCAAGCAGGTGGCCGAGGGCGAGGCCCGGCAAGCAGAGGCCGCCACCCCCAGCGGCCCGACCGAGCTCGAGGTCTTGCTTGAAATCCGCGACGCGTTGAAACAGCGCTGACGGCCATCGGGCCGGCCGCCGGCCGGCTTGCCCGGGCGGGCCCGGTGTGGTGCCAAGCCTCAGCCGCGCGCGGCGATCTCGGGGGCGATGGCCTTGATGTTCAACGCCTGGCCGACCGCGTCATTGGTGAGCGCCCCCTCGTGGGTGTGAAGCCCCGCAAGCAGGCCCGCATCGGCCAGGCAGGCTGTCTGCCAGCCCTTGTCGGCCAAGGCCAGCAGGTAGGGCAGCGTGGCGTTGCCCAAGGCCAAGGTCGCGCTGCGCGCCACCGCGCCGGGCATGTTGGCGACGCAATAATGCACGATCCCATCCACCACATAGATCGGATCGTGGTGGGTGGTGGGGCGCGAGGTCTCGAAACAGCCGCCCTGATCGATGGCCACATCAACGATCACCGCGCCGGGTTTCATCGTGCCAAGCTGCGCGCGCGTCACCAGCTTCGGCGCGGCGGCGCCGGGGATCAACACCGCCCCGATCACCATGTCGGCGCGGGCGATCATCTCGGCGGTGGCTTCGGCGCTGGCATAACGGGTGCGAAAGGTGCCGCGATAGACGTCATCGAGATAGCGCAAGCGCGGCAAGGCACTGTCCAACACCGTGACATCGGCCCCCATTCCGGCGGCGATGCGTGCCGCTTGCGTGCCCACGACACCGCCCCCGATCACCACGACCTCGGCTGGTGCCACGCCCGGCACACCGCCCAGCAACACGCCCCGCCCGCCGTTGGCCTTTTGCAGCGCCCAAGCCCCCACCTGTGGCGCCAGCCGGCCCGCAACCTCGGACATCGGGGCCAACAACGGCAACGCCCCGGAACCATCGCGCACGGTTTCATAGGCGATGGCGGTCACCCCGCTGGCCAAAAGATCGCGTGTCTGATCCGGGTCGGGGGCAAGATGCAGATAGGTGAACAGGATCTGCCCGCGCCGCAAGCGCGTGCGTTCCGCGGCCTGGGGTTCCTTGACCTTCACGATCATCTCGGCCCGCGCAAAGACCGTATCCGCATCGGGCATGATCTGGGCGCCAGCGGCGACATATGCGGCATCGTCGAAGCCTGCGCCAAGCCCTGCGCCTGTTTCCACGATCACGTCATGGCCATGCGCAACCGCTTCACGCACAGCAGCCGGCGTCAGACCGACGCGGTATTCTTGCGGTTTGATTTCCTTGGGGCATCCGATCAGCATGGGCGTTCCTTTCATCCTTGGATGGATGATGCGCCACACGCGTTGGAATTGTTTTGATCTTTTGCCCGCACTATCACAAAAATACGCAAGATTTTTCGATGAAAGCATGAAAATGTGAAAGAAATTACACACACGCCGGCGTTGGACGAGATGGATCTGGCCATTTTGCGGGCCTTGCAGCGCAACGGGCGCATGACCCATGCCGAGCTGAGCGAACGGGTTCACCTGTCGCCATCAGCCTGTCACCGGCGGGTGCAGCGGCTGGAACAGGCGGGGGTGATCCGCGATTACGTGGCGCTGTTGAACCCGCGGGCCGTTGCGCGCGTGACCACGGTTTTCGTGGAAATCCGGCTGTCGGGGCAGGCCGATGAAATCCTCGACGCGTTTGAAAAGGCGGTGGCACGGGTGCCCGATGTGCTGGAATGTCACCTGATGGCCGGATCCGCCGATTATCTGCTGAAGGTCGTGGCACAAGACAGCGAGGATTTCGCCCGCATCCACCGCCAACATCTGGCGCGCTTGCCGGGGGTTGCCCAGATGCAGTCAAGTTTTGCGCTGAAGACGGTGTTCAAGACCACGGCGCTGCCGCTCTGACGCGGGCCCTTAGGCTGCGGGGCCTTGCGGTGCGCGCCGTCGCTTGCCGTGCAGCAAGCGATCCATCCGCCTTGCCACCCGCGCCAGATGCGCGGCGCGGCTGGCCGGGGTCGATTGATCCATGCGGTAATGCGCGGCAAAGGCCGTTCGGCAACGCCGCGCGCACAATGCCCGCAACCCGCGCAGAACCATCCGCCGCCCCGGCATGCCCATCAGCTGCATCATCCACCAGCTGGCCCCGCAGCTTGTGAAAACGCCCAAGCGTTCAATACGACGCAGGCCGGGCCGGATCGCACCGTTGCCCGCGTCGATTTCAAAGGCCACACCGGGCAGCAAGACGCGGTCCATCCAGCCTTTCAGCAGGGCGGGCAACCCATACCACCATGTCGGATAGACAAGGATCAGCGTATCGCACCACGCCAGATCCGCCACATGAGCCGCCACCGGGGCGCGGTTGACCGATGAATCGCCGTAGTGTGCCCATTCATCGCCCGACAGCACGGGGTCAAAGCCTTCGGCGTAAAGATCACGCAGGCGCACCTCGGCGCCGGCGGCGGCCAGCCGCTGCAGCACCACGTCACGAACCGCGGCGGTCATGCTGTCCGGCCTGGGATGGCAGTAAATCACCAAGGCGCTGTGGCGGGGGGCTGCTGTGGCGGGGGCCGTGTCGAAATCGCTGCGTTGTGTCATTGCCATCCTGTAGGCCAAGGCGGTTTTTGCAGTTGACGGGGCGGGGCGCTTGTCATACCTCCAGCCCGCTTACGGCGGAGTAGCTCAGTTGGTTAGAGCAGCGGAATCATAATCCGCGTGTCGGGGGTTCGAGTCCCTCCTCCGCTACCAAGTTTCCCAAAAAAATCAATGATATGTGATTTTGGTTGACGCAGTTTCTGCGTAGCACACCTGTAGCACAGTTTTTCTGCTGCTGTGGGCTGGTGATTTGGGCAGAATCGCTGTGTTGAACACTGTATTTGCATCATGGTGTCTGAAGATAGTGTTTGGCGTTAGTGTCCGAAACACAGTTCTTAGAAAGTGTTGCCACCTTGTAATGCTCCGAGTCAGCCCTCAAACTGCGATGCTGCTGGATGGCGATATTCGCCTT